>DASPPM010000482.1:0-11903 GCA_035625535.1 Alphaproteobacteria bacterium | reverse complement strand
CCGGTGCCGAGACCGGGAAAGCAAGGGAGGAGAACATGGCGGAAGCCCAGGCGTCGGCAGCGGCCGGGAAGCTCGTCATCCGCAACATCGGGCTTCTGTTGTCGGGCGATCTCGCCAAGCCCGTGCTCGATGCCGATACCGTCGTCGCGGAAGGCGGGCGCATCAGCGCCGTGGGCAAGGCGAAGGACGTCGATACCGCGCGCGCGGCCGTGACGGTCGACGCCAAGGGGACCACGCTCAGCCCCGGCCTCATCGACAGCCACGTGCATCCGGTGTTCGGCGACTGGACGCCGCGCCAGTCCCAGCTCAACTGGATCGACAGCTTCCTTCACGGCGGCGTCACCACCATGGTCTCGGCCGGCGAGGTGCATCTGCCCGGACGGCCCAAGGACGTCGTCGGCCTGAAAGCGCTGGCGATCACGGCGCAGCGCGCCTTCACGGGTTTCCGGCCCGGTGGGGTCAAGGTCCATGCCGGAGCGCCGGTGCTCGAGCACGGCATGGTCGAGAGCGACTTCAAGGAGCTCGCGGCGGCCGGCGTGACGCTTTTGGGCGAGGTCGGGCTCGGCGGCGTCAAGGGAGGGGAAGAGGCGCGCCGCATGGTCGGCTGGGCGCGCAAATACGGCATCAACAGCACGATCCACACGGGTGGGCCTTCGATCCCCGGCTCCGGCCTCATCGACAAGGACGTGGTGCTCGAGGCCGATGCCGACGTGATCGGCCATATCAACGGCGGCCACACCGCGCTGCCGATCGAGCAGATCCTCGAGCTTTGCGTGCGCTCCAAGCGCGCCATCGAGATCGTCCACAACGGCAACGAGCGCGCGGCCCTTTTCGCGTTGCGCACGGCGCGCGAGATGCGCCAGCTCGAGCGCGTGATTCTCGGCACCGACAGCCCGGCCGGCTCGGGCGTGCAGCCGCTCGGCATCGTGCGCATGGTGGCCCTGCTCGCGAGCCTCGGCGAGGTGCCGCCCGAGCAGGTGTTCTGCATGGCGACCGGCAACACGGCGCGTCTCCGGAAGCTCGATTGCGGGCTGATCGAGGTGGGCCGCGCGGCGGATTTCGTGATCATGGACCGCGCGCAGCACAGTGCCGGCAAGACGCTCCTCGAAAGCGTGGCGATCGGCGACATCCCCGGCATCGGCATGACCGTCATTGACGGCGTCGTGCGCTCAGGCCGCAGCCGCAACACCCCGCCCGCGACCGTGATGCCCGAAGTGGTGGCAGAATAGCGGCACCGCTCGAGGTCCGCGCGCGATGGCCCGCTCTCCGAGGCGCCGCAGCTCCAGTGCCGCGGAGCGCGCGGCAAGCCAAATGGCCGGCTACGTGCTCGAGGCGCAGATCGGCTTCGTGCTGCGCAAGGCGCAACAACGCGCGACGGCCATCTTCGCGCGCCATCTCGGCCGCCATCAGCTCACGCCGACGCAATGGACGACGCTCGTCCGCATAGAGCAATACGGCAGCCTGTCGCAAAACCATCTTGGACGCTTGACCGCGATGGATCCCGCCACCATCCAAGGTGTCGTCAAGCGCCTCATCGAGCGCAAGCTCGTCACCCGCATGGCGGACCCGGATGACCGCCGCCGCAAGCGGCTCGGCCTGACCAAAACGGGGCAGCGCCTCGTGCGCCGGCTCGTCGCCAATGCCTTCAAGGTGAGCCGTGACACATTGCGCCCGCTCGCGAAGCGCGAGCAGGCCCTTGTCCTCGCTCTCTTAGAGCGGCTTGGTTAGCGCGTGGCGAAGAGCACCCTCTCCCGCTTGCGGGAGAGGGGTCAGCGCGCGAGCCGCGTCGGCGGCATAGACGCCGCCGGCGGTAATCACGAAATCGACGCGACCGTCGCTGAGTGCCTTGAGGCACTCCTGCGGCGCGTTCACGATCGGCTCCTCGTGAACGTTGAAGCTGGTATTGACGAGCGCCGGCAGGCCGGTCAGCGCCTTGAAGGCGCTGAGGATGTCGTAATAGAGCGGGTTCTCGCGGCGCTCGATGATCTGCGGCCGGGCAGTGCCGTCGACGTGAACGACGCCTGCGAGACGCTCCCGCCACTCCGGCCGCACGGCGCAAGTGATGGTCATGAAGCGGCACGCATAAGCGTTGACGGCCGAGATATCGAAGACGGCGCGCGCGTCCTCCGCCGCGACGACCGGGGCGAAGGGCATGAACTCGCTGCGCTCCAGCCGCTTGTTCAAGTCGTCGTTGATGCCGCGCTCGGCCGGGTTGGCGAGGATCGAGCGGTTGCCGAGCGCCCGCGGCCCGTACTCCATGCGGCCGAGGTAAAGCGCACCCACGAGACCGCGCGCGAGCAGCCGTGCCGCGGTCTCGGCCGGCGGTCCGGGAAGCTCGCACGCGCCCGCGGCCGACAAGGCCTTGCTGCTCTCGGCGTCGTAGTCGCGGCCAAGCGACACGCTCTCGAGGCGATAGCGGCGCTCGAGCCAGGTGCCGAGCCCGTCGCGTTGGAGGAGAAATTCGAGCGCGCCCCCGGCAGCTAACCCCTCGTCACCCATCGCGGGGAAGATGAAGACCTCCTCGACCCCCGTCGCTTCGGCCATCAGGCGGTTGAGGCGCACGTTGGCGAACACGCCGCCTGCAAGTGCCAGCCGACGCCCGCCCTCGCGCTGCAAGAGGCGCTTGGCCGAGAGCAGCATGTAGTCCTCGAGCAGCTTCTGGATCGAGGCGGCCATGTCCTCCCGGCTGACCTTGGCCGCCATGCGCCGGATATCGCGCGCCATGGCGCCGTAGTCCCTGTAGTCGCTGTCGATGCGGCCGGCGTCATCGACGCGGAAATGCCGGGCCATCTCCTCATAGAGGACGGGCTGGCCGAAGGCCGCGAGGCCCGTGAGCTTGCCCTCGTGGCGCAGCATCCTGAAGCCGAGTGCCGAGGTCGCGAGACCATAGGCCATGCCCAGACTGTCGATGCGCCGCGGCCTGAGCAGCTCGCGATCGTCGCCGAAGAGCGTGCGGAGCTCCCCCGAGGCCAGCCGGCGCACGCTATATTGGACGTTGTCGCCGCCGCCGTCGGCCGTGTAGACGAGGGCGTCGTCCCACTCGGTGAAGAAGAGTGCGGTAAGCGCGTGCGCGAAATGGTGATTGCAGAAGTATAGCGAGACATCGGGACGAAAGCCGAGCTGGGCGCGGAAGCGCTCGCGGTTGAGGAGCTTGATTGCCTCCGGCTCCTCCCGCGCCTGCATCTGGCCCTCGATCGATTTCGGGCGCTTGGCGCGCCGGTCGGGCAGATGCATGCGGATTTTCTGCAGGAGGCCCCAACGCAAGAGCGCGCGCGGGAAGACGCCGCGCGTCATGGCAACCACGTCGACTTCGCGTCGCGTGATACCGCCGATCGCCAGCACCTCGTCGATGGCCGCCTCGGGAATGCCGTCGCCGTCGCCCTTGACGCGCGTGAGGCGCTCCGTCTGCACCGCCGCGACCAGCCGGTAATCGTCGAACAGAACGGCGGCCGAATCGTGCCACGCCGGGTGAATGCCGAGGATCAACAAGGACCTGCGTCTCCGCCGCGATGCCGAGCTCACGTTGCCCTCGTACCGACTTTCGCGAGTTCGTGATTCGCCGCAGGCGAATCACGAGCCGGCGAATCGGTACGTCAGTCAATAGCTTGTACCCGTGCCCCCTGGCCCGCGCCTTTGGCGCGGACGAGCGGCGCCGGGTACTAGTGCCAGGCGCAAGAGCTAGACGAGCAAAATCGCGCCGTCAATTGATCTCTCGCAAGAGGGCCGCGCGCGGGACCAGAGGGGAAAGCCACGAGGGCCGATATTTGGCGTTGGCGCCTCGCTTTGATAGGCTTTAATAATGCCGTTGCCGCGCATCGCGCTTGAGCCTTCGAGGAGGATCGATGGCAGCCAAGGCATTCGCATCCCAAGCCGATCTCGCCGAGAAGCGCGAGAGCTTCGTCAAGCTCGCCGAGAACGCCTATTGCCTGACCGCCGAAGGAGACCCGAACACGGGCGTCATCATCGGCGACGACGGCGTCATGGTGATCGACACCCGCGCCACGCCGGTCATGGCGGAGGACGTGATCCGTCATGTCCGCGGCGTCACGGACAAGCGCATAAAATACGTGCTGCTCACCCACTACCACGCGGTGCGGGTGATGGGGGCTTCCGCCTACAAGGCGGATTACGTGATCGCGAGCCGGGGGACCTACGAGCTCATCAAGGAGCGCGGGCGGCAGGATTTCGAGAGCGAGGTGCAGCGCTTCCCGCGCCTCTTCCGCGCCGTCGAATCGGTGCCCGGACTCACTTGGCCGAACCTCGTCTTCGACGCCGAGCTCACGCTGTGGCTGGGCAAGACCGAGGTGCAGCTGAAGCACATCGGCAAGGGCCACTCCAAGGGCGACACCATCGCCTGGCTGCCCAAGGAGCGGGTGCTCTTCTCGGGCGACCTGGTGGAGGAGGGCACGACCCCTTACTGCGGCGACGCCTACCTCAAGGAATGGCCCGCCACACTCGAGAAGCTGCGCGCCTTCAAGGCGGAGAAGCTGGTGCCCGGCCGCGGCGATGCCATGATGACGGCGGAGGCCGCGGACAAGGCGATCGCGGCCACGGCCGCATTCCTCCGCGACATGCGCCGTCACGTCGAAAGAGGTGTGGCTGCGGGCAATGGCCTCAAGGTGGTGTTCGAGGAGACGAAGAAGGCGCTCGAGCCGAAATACGGCAAGTGGGTGATCTTCGAGCATTGCCTGCCGTTCAACGTCTCGCGTTGCTTCGACGAGACGAGCGGGGTCGTCGATCCGCGCATCTGGACCGCCGAGCGCGACATGGAGATGTGGAAGACGCTCGAGGGCTGACGCTGCGGCGGCCCGCACCTCGTTCGGGGATACCGTTCTTTTAGAAGGGAGCGGTGGCAGAGGATCGCTCGATGCCGACCAACCGACCGCCGTCAAGCTCCCTACCCGAGCCGGCGCGCGTGCTCCGCCTGGGCGTCACGGGGCACCGGCCGAACCGCTTGCCCCCGTCGGCACTCCCGCGCTTGCGGCGTCAGACGGGCGAGGTCATCGCTCTCCTGGAGAGCATCGCCGGCGAGGCCCAGGCCGCTCAAGCCGAGGTGTCGCGCGCCGGGCGGCCGGTGCTGTTGCGCACGCTCTCGGCACTTGCCCAAGGGGCCGACACGCTCGTGGCGGAGATCGCACTCGAGCGCGGCGCCGAGCTCGAGGCGCCGCTGCCTTTCGCGGTCGCGGAGTACGAGCGCGATTTTCCCGTGGGGCCCCCGCGGGAATGCTTCCATCGCCTGCTCGGCCGCGCGGCGAGGGTATTCCCCCTTGGCGGCACCCGCGAGCGCGAGGCTGAGGCCTACGAGGCCGTGGGTCGCCTGGTCGTCGAGCGCTGCGACGTGCTGCTCGCCATATGGGACGGCGAGCCGGCGGCCGGTCAAGGCGGGACCGCACTGATCGCCGCCTATGCCCGGGAGCTCGGCGTGCCCGTCATTTGGATTCATGCGGCAAGCGAGCGGCCTCCCTGCCTGCTCGCATCTGATGCCGGAGCCGCGCGCGAGGCGATGCCGATCGAGGCCCTGCGCGGGCGGCTTTTGACGAAATTGGCGTCTCCGGCTCGCTAGCTGCCTCCCTCACCGCCCTCTAACTCTCTTTGCTTGCGCGAGCCGACGAGTGGTCGGCTGCAAACCGCGGCTTATATTTGGACGCCGGGCCAAGGTGGCCTAGAATGCCAAGACGAAGGAGGGCGAACGTGACGGCGATCACCTCTAAGCCTCGCTCGGCCTCGGAGCGGCCGGTGCCAAGGATCGAGAGTCTTCGCTACCACTCCGGCTTCGGCAACGAGCACGTGAGCGAGGCGCTACCGGGCACGCTTCCCGAGGGGCAGAACTCGCCCCAGCGCCCGCCGCGCGGACTCTACGCCGAGCAAATCTCCGGCACGCCCTTCACTCAACCGCGGGCCCAGAACCGGCGCTCCTGGCTCTACCGCATCCGCCCGGCCGCGATGCACGGCAGCTTCCGCCGCATCGACAACAAGCGGCTCTTGAGCGCCCCCTTCAGCGAAGTGGCGCCGTCGCCCGACCGGCTGCGCTGGGACCCGCTTCCCTTTCCCGCCTCGGCCAAGGACTTCGTCGACGGGCTCGTCACCATGGCCGGCAACGGCGATGTGAGCGCGCGCGTGGGCGTAGGCATCCACATCTATTGCGCGACCGCTTCCATGCGCGACCGCGTCTTCTACGACGCCGACGGCGAGCTCTTGATCGTGCCCGAATGGGGGCGGCTGCGCTTGGCGAGCGAGCTCGGCGTCCTAGGAGTTGCGCCCGGCGAGATCGCCGTCATTCCGCGCGGCATCAAGTTCCGCGCCGAGCTTCCGGACGGCAAGGCGCGCGGCTATGTCTGCGAGAATTACGGCGCACACTTCCGCTTGCCCGAGCTCGGGCCCATCGGCGCCAACGGCCTCGCCAATGCGCGCGACTTCCTCTACCCCACCGCCGCCTTCGAGGACCGCGAGGTGCCCACGCAAGTCGTCGCCAAGTTCGAAGGCAATTTGTGGGCGGCCGACTTCGATCACTCGCCGCTCGACGTGGTCGCCTGGCACGGCAATTACGCGCCCTACAAATACGATCTGGCGCGCTTCAACGCTCTCGGGACGGTGAGCTTCGACCATCCCGATCCCTCGATCCTCACGGTGCTCACCTCGCCCACGAGCACCGTGGGCACCGCCAACTGCGATTTCGTCGTCTTTCCGCCGCGCTGGGCGGTGGCGGAGCACAGCTTCCGCCCGCCCTGGTTCCACCGCAACTGCATGAGCGAATTCATGGGCCTCGTGCGCGGCGTCTACGATGCCAAGGCCGAAGGGTTCCGGCCGGGCGGCGCCTCGCTGCACAACTGCATGTCCGGCCACGGCCCCGATGCGGCGACCTTCGAGCGGGCAGTCGCGGACGAGCTCAAGCCGCATAAGATCGCCGACACCTTGGCCTTCATGTTCGAGACCTTCCTCGTCATCCGCCCCACGCGCGCGGCACTGGAGAGCAAGGCCTTGCAGAAGGATTACGATTCGGTCTGGCTCGGCTTCAAGAAGCTGTTCAAAGGCTGAGCGCCGTGCCGGCACTCGACGAGACGCACGATCCCTCGCGGCGGAGCTGGGTCGCCTCGGCCATCGGCGGAAGTGCCGACTTCCCCATTCAGAACCTCCCGCTCGGCATATTTCGCCCGAGCGCCGCGAGCGAGCGGCCGCGCGGCGGCATCGCCATCGGGGACCACATTCTCGACCTTGCAGCGGCGCATCGGGCGGGCCTTTTTCGAGACAAAGCCGACGAGGCGGCGGCTGCGGCGAGCGAGCCGACGCTCAACCGACTGATGGCGCTCGGGCCCGCGTATGCCTCGGCCTTGCGCCGTGCTGCCTCGCGCCTCCTCGCCGCGGGCGGCAGCGACGAGGCTGCGCGCCGCAAGAGCGCCGAAGCCGCCCTCGTGCCGATGGCGGATTCGGAGCTCCTCCTGCCCGCCGCGATCGGCGACTACACCGACTTCTACGCCTCCATCTTCCATGCGACCAACGTCGGCAGGATCCTGCGGCCGGACAACCCGCTTTTGCCCAACTACAAATGGCTGCCGGTCGGATATCACGGCCGCGCCTCCTCGGTGGTGCCGAGCGGCACACCGGTCAGGCGGCCGCAGGGACAGGCCAAGGGCCCGGGCGAGGAGGCGCCGCGCTTCGGTCCCAGCCGCTCGCTCGATTACGAGCTCGAGCTCGGATTTTTCGTCGGCCCGGGCAATGCGCTCGGACGGCCGGTCGAGATCGCGGAGGCGTGCGCGCACGTCTTCGGGTTTTGTCTCCTCAACGACTGGTCGGCGCGCGACATCCAGGCCTGGGAGTATCAGCCACTTGGCCCCTTCCTCGGCAAGAGTTTCGCGACCACGATCTCGCCCTGGATCGTCACGCAGGACGCCTTGGCGCCCTTCCGCACCGCGGCCTTCGCGCGTCCGGCGGGCGATCCCGCGCCACTCGCCTATCTCGCTTGCGCCCGCGATGCGGAGGAGGGCGGCATCGACGTGACGGTCGAGGCCTTCCTCTCGACGGCGCGCATGCGGCAGGCGGGCGTTCCGCCACAGCGCCTGAGCCGCGGCAATTTTCGCGATGTCTACTGGACCGTGGCGCAAATGCTCGCGCACCATACCGTCAACGGTTGCAATCTCAATGCCGGCGACCTCATTGCCAGCGGCACGCTCTCGGGCCCCTCGAGGGAGAGCTGGGGAAGCCTTCTGGAGATCACCTCGCGCGGCAAGGAGCCGATAAATCTGCCGGGCGGGGAGACGCGCGGCTTCCTCGAGGACGGCGACGAGATCGTCATGCGCGGCCATTGCGCGCGGCCGGGCTTCGTCGCAATTGGCTTCGGCGAGTGCCGGGGCATCGTGACGGCCGGCGCGGGCAGGGACCCATGAGGATGCCAAGGCGCAAATCGAGCGCGCGGGAAGAGCCGGCGCGCGCGGGTGCCGGAAAGGGGCGCCGGGCGAAGCAGAGTCGCGGGCCCGACGGCAACTCCGGCGTGATCTGGCTCGGCACCGAAACCGCGCGTCACCGCGACCTCTATGCCTGGTTCCTGATGCTCTCTTGGTGGGCGGTCCTGGCGCTTCTGGCGGGTGCCTATATCGTCATGAATCTTCTCTTCGCGCTCCTTTATCTCGCCGAGCCCGGCAGCATCGCCAACGCGCGGCCGGGCAGCTTCGCCGATGCCTTCTTCTTCAGCGTCCAGACGATGGCGACCATCGGCTACGGCTCGCTCGCCCCCGCGACATTGTTCGCCAATCTGGTCGTCACCGCGGAGACGGTCGTCGGCCTCCTGTCGTTCGCCCTGATCACCGGCCTTCTCTTCACCCGCTTCTCGCGCCCGAGCGCCCGCGTGCTCTTCAGCGATGTCGCCGTCATCGCACCCTTTGACGGCGTGCCGTCGCTCATGTTCCGCATGGCCAATGCGCGCCGCAACAATATTCTCCAGGCCGAGGTCCGCGTAACGCTCCTGCGCCGCGAAGTCAGTCCCGACGGGAGCGAGATGCAGCGCCAGCGCGACCTCAAGCTCGTGCGGCACCAGAGCTCGTTCTTCGGACTCTCCTGGACGGTCGTTCACCCAATCGACGAGACCAGTCCGCTTTACGGCGAGACGTCCGACTCGTTCCGCAAGTGCGAGCCGATCATCGTCGTCCTCCTCGCCGGCACCGACGAGACGCTCAACCAGACGGTGCATGCGCGCTTCACCTATTCCGCCGAGCGGGTCTTGTGGAACCGCCGCTTCGTCGACGTCCTCGCCCGCGCGCCCGACGGCCAGCGCATCATCGACCTGACGCATTTTCACAAGACGCAGCCGCTCGAGGCGCAGCCGAGCGAGGCGGCGCCGGCGCCAGGCCGGCCCGAGACACGCGCACGGCATGCAGGCGATTGAGGAGACGGATCATGGCAAGCGCTCAACCGCTCCCCTTGACGATTACCATCGGCGGCGATCTCACGGTCAAGCGGCTCGGCTTCGGCGCCATGCGCCTGACCGGCCGTGGCATCTGGGGCTATCCGCCCGACCGTGCCGCGGCCATCGCCTTGCTGCGCCGCGTCGTCGAGCGCGGCGTCGATCTCATCGATACGGCCGACTCCTACGGACCCGAGACAAGCGAAGCGCTGATCGCCGAGGCCTTGCATCCCTATCCAAGGGGTCTCGTGATCGCGACAAAGGGCGGACTCGTTCGTCCCGGCCCCGAGCGCTGGGAGGCGGATTGCCAGCCGGCTCACTTGCGACACGCGTGCGAAGGCAGTTTGAGGCGTCTCAAGCTCGAGCGCATCGACCTCTATCAGCTCCACACGATCGATTCCAAGACAGCTCTCGAGGACTCGGTCGGCGCGCTCGTCGAGCTGCAGAAGGCCGGCAAGATCCGCCACATCGGCCTCTCGAACGTGACGGTCGAACAGCTCGCGCGGGCGCGGAAGCTCGCGAAGATCGTGTCCGTGCAAAATCGCTACAATCTAAGCGACCGGAGCCACGACCCCGTGGTCGATGCCTGCACGCGCGAGGAGCTCGCTTTCATTCCCTGGTACCCGCTCGACGCGGGCACGCTCGCCCGCGCGCAGAAAAGTCTCGCGGAAATCTGCCGGCGGCATCATGCCTCCGCCTCCCAGATTGCGCTTGCGTGGCTGTTGCACCGGTCGCCCGTCATGGCTCCCATTCCCGGAACCTCCTCGCTCGCGCATTTCGAGGAGAATCTCGCGGCCGCCGACATCCGGCTTTCGGCCGATGAAGTCGCGGCGCTGGCAGGGAGCTAGTCGGGAATCACGTTCCCACCTTGAGCGGGCTCACGAGCGCGCGGAGTGCGGCGATGGCGCTCAAGGCCGTGATGCGCCCGGTGCGCGGGTTCTCCTCGGACGGCACGTTCTCGATCTCCATCGAGAAGCGGGCGCTGTCGGCCTCCACCTCGATACGGTGGACGTTGCGGCTGAGCCCCGGGTCGGCCCAGATCTCGAGCCGGGTCTCGTCGGGGCCGATGCCGGCGAGGCTCAAGGCCGCGGCCACGTTGACGTTCGCCGGGAAACCGCGCGCCCCCTCGCGCGCACTCCCGTCGAAAACCTTGAGCGGGCCGTTGAGCCCGTCGAGCGAGATGCCGCGCTCGACGAGATAGGGTGCGCCCTCGAGGCCTCGGGGCGGCTTGCGCGTCACCATGCGGGCCGAGCGGATCTCGCCTTCGGCCGCAGCACGCACGGCATCGAGGCCGATGAGCGCACCCGTGGGCACGAGGATGCGCGCGCCGCGCGCGCGCGCGAGCTCGACGAGCTCGGGATGCGAGAGGAGCGAGCCCACGGAAAGCGGCATGAAGATGCGCCCGGCCTCGAGCGCGGGCCGCGCCACCTCGAGGAACACGGCGGCCGGAGCGCATTCGAGCACAACATCCGCCGCGGCCGCGAGCTCGCCGAGCGGGACCACCGGGACGCGGACGCTGAAGCCGGCCATGCGCGCTTTCGCCTTCTCCCGGTCGCGCGCCGAGACGGCCGTGAGGCGCAAGCCCTCGATGCCCGCATCGAGCCGCCGGGCGACGGCCGAGCCGATCGCACCGAAGCCGCCGATGGCGACGCGGAGCGCGGCGCGCTGCGGCTGTGGTCGTGATGCGGCTTCGGTCATGGCACCCATGTAGGGATGATGAGCTCCGATCTTATGGGGAGAGAGAGGCTATTGCGACGGATTTTTCCGAGGTCATGCGGCGCGGGAACGCCGGACTTCCAGCGAGCTCTCACCGCCGGCTTGAGCGCATCGAGGGCGCCGTGCTTCTATGGCGGCCACGGGTTCGGGCGGAGCGGCCAGAGGAGGGTGTCGTGAGGTATCTGCTGCGAGGGCCGGCGGCGCTCATCTTTCGCTTGGCGGTTCTGCTCGTGGCGCCTGCAGCGCTGCTGGGCTGCTTCGGCACCGAGGAGGAAATATTCGGACCCGGGGAGGCCCATTTGCTGCCCGGTCTTGAAGGCCGCTATGGGTCCAGCGACGGCGCGCTCACCATCTTCCGCGTGCCGGACACCAGCGATTACCGCTTCATCATGGTTCCCAAGGACGACAAGCCGGGGTCGGGCCGATTCCGAGTGGTGGAATTGGGCGACCGCGTCAAGCTGATCGAGGCGCATCTAGATGACGAGCCGGCGAACCGCTTCTATCATGTATTATTCGAGGCGACCTCGAGCGGCGGCCGCATCGTCAAGCTCGAGCGCCTCGATCCCCACGAGGAGGACGCCAAGGCCTTGGCGGCGCGGCTCGGGGTACGGATCGACGGTTCCATGCTCGCGGGGCCAAGGCCGGCCGTCGCGCGGTTTCTCTCCGGACTCGCCGGCGTCCGGCTCGCGAAGGGCGAGAACGGCGTCTTCACTCGGACAGACTGAACCCGAGCGGGCGCCTTTGCGACACCCTACTTGCGCGGGATTTCGTAGCTGAAGGGCGTCAGGACCTC
>DASPPM010000481.1:0-28232 GCA_035625535.1 Alphaproteobacteria bacterium | reverse complement strand
GCTCGCTCCAAGGCACGGATGAGTTCGCGGGGCTTTACGGCCGGAAGCCGCGTCATGCGGTCTCAACGGCGACCGCGACGGTCTCCCTGAGCACGTGAGCGGGGGGCTGGGGATTCTCGGGAGGGAAAGGCAGGCGGTCCTTTGCCAAGCTTTCGAGATAGCCGCGGATCGCGTCGGCGGCCATCGCTCTGGCCTCTTCAAGGGTATCCCCCTCGGTCACGAGCCCCGGGAGAGCCGGGCAAGTCACGACATATCCGCCTTCCTCAGCCGGCTCGAAGAGAACGGTATAGCGGTACTCGTGCGTGGCCAATTTTTCCCTCCAGGGCGAAGATATAGCATAGATGCCTCATGGTGCGCAGCCCTCGTGGCCGGCGGCCGTCGGCGCTAAATTTTAAAATTAGGACACTACCGTTGCCCGCCCCCGCTTCACCCTCGTCCGTCCCGGTGGTACGGTAGCGCCCGTTCCCGCGCTGAGCAGAAACGCGCGATCCTGCAAGACCTGCAAAACATAAAAGGAAACACGATGTCCGAGGCCCGCAAGAATAACCGTCGCCTGCGCAGCCAAGCCTGGTTCGACGACACGCACAATCCCGGCATGACGGCGATCTATATCGAGCGCTTCTTGAATTTCGGCATGACGGTCGAGGAGCTGCGCGCGGGCCGGCCGATCATCGGCATCGCGCAGACGGGCAGCGACCTCTCGCCCTGCAACCGCCACCATCTCCAGCTCGCCGAGCGCGTGCGCGACGGCATCCGCGACGCGGGCGGCGTGCCCTTCGAGTTCCCCTGCCACCCGATTCAGGAGACCGCCAAGCGCCCGACGGCGGCGCTCGACCGCAACCTCTCCTATCTGAGCCTCGTCGAGGTGCTCTACGGCTACCCCATCGACGGCGTGGTGCTGACCACGGGCTGCGACAAGACCACCCCCGCCTGCATCATGGGGGCGGCCACGCTCGACGTTCCCGCGATCGTGCTCTCGGGCGGGCCGATGCTCGACGGCTATTACAAGGGCGAGCTCGTGGGCTCGGGCACGGTGGTGTGGAAGGCGCGCGAGGAGCTCGCCGCGGGCGCCATCGATTACCACGAATTCATCGACAAGGTCGCGGCCTCCACCATGAGCGTGGGGCACTGCAACACCATGGGTACCGCGACCTCGATGAATTCGCTCGCCGAGGCGCTCGGCATGTCGCTGCCCGGCTGCGCCGCCATTCCCGGACCCTACCGCGAGCGCGGCCAGATCGCCTACGAGAGCGGAAAGCGCATCGTCGCCATGGTGCGCGAGGATTTGCGCCCCTCCAAGATCCTGACGCGCCAGGCCTTCGAGAACGCGATCGTCGCCGCCTCGGCGCTCGGCGCCTCCACCAACTGTCCGCCCCACATCATCGCGATCGCGCGCCACATCGGCGTCGAGCTCTCGATCGAGGACTGGGACCGCATCGGCTACGACATTCCGCTGCTCGTCAATCTGATGCCGGCCGGCAAGTATTTGGGCGAGGGCTTCCACCGCGCGGGCGGCGTGCCGGCGGTGATGAACGAGCTCTTGAAGGCCGGCAAGCTTCACGGCAAGGCCATGACCGTCACCGGCAAGACCATGGCCGAGAACGTGAGGCGCGCGGAAATCAAGGACCGTGACGTGATCCGTCCCTACGCCAAGCCGCTCAAGGGGAAGGCCGGCTTCGCCGTGCTCAAGGGCAATCTCTTCGATTCGGCGATCATGAAGACGAGCGTGATCGAGCCGGCCTTCCGCAAGCGCTATCTCGAGCGCAAGGGCGACGAGGGTGCCTTCGAGGGCACCGCCATCGTCTTCAACGGCCCCGAGGATTATCACAAGCGCATCAACGACCCCTCGCTCCCCATCGACGCCGACGCGCTCCTCTTCATCCGAAACTGCGGCCCCGTGGGCTATCCCGGCTCGGCCGAGGTGGTCAACATGCTGCCGCCCGACCGCCTGGTGCAGAAGGGCATCGCCTTCCTGCCCTGCATCGGCGACGGGCGGCAGAGCGGCACCTCGGGCAGCCCCTCCGTCCTCCACGCCTCGCCGGAAGCGGCCGTGGGGGGCGGGCTCGCGCTCCTCAAGACCGGCGACCGCGTGCGCATCGATCTGAAGAAGCGGCGCGCCGACATGCTCGTCTCGGCGGCCGAGCTCGCGCGCCGGCGCAAGGCGTGGTATCCGCCCAAGCTCGACCATCAGACGCCGTGGCAGGAGCTCTACCGCGCCCACGTCGGCCAGCTCGAGACGGGCGGTTGCCTCGAGTTCGCCACGGGCTACCAGCGCGTCGACGCGCGCAAGGGCGTGCCGCGGCATAATCATTGAGCGTTCCCCCTCTCCTCCTTCAGGAGGAGAGGGGGGTATTCTAGAGCCAGGAGAGACGGGCGTGGCGGCGATCTTATGGCGCTGCCATTTGACGTTTCTCTAACCGCGGGCATGGCAGGTGCCATGGCGCTGTGCTAAGCTCGCGCCAAGAACGGACGCTCGCCGTCACGCACAGGGAGAACGCCATGACAGCCATCTTGAGAGCGCTCCTCGCCGCTTCGCTCGCCCTTTTCCTCACCGCTTCGGCCGAGCGGGCTGCGGGCGAGACCATCACCGTCACACACTGGGGCGATGCCTTCTACGGCGGCCCCTATGCGGTCGCGATGGCGAAGGGCTTCTTCAAGAAGGGCGGCGTCGACATCACCGGCGTCTTGACCTCGACGGGCGGCGGGACCTCGGTGCGCAACACGCTCGCGGGCGATCTTCCCTTCGGCGAGGTGGCGCTCTCCGCCGCGATCGAGGCGATCGAGGCGGGCCAGCCGATCAAGATCGTCTGCGCGGGCGTCGAGAGCATCGCCGACATCCTGTGGATCGCCAAGCCGGATTCGCCGCTCAACTCGATCAAGGACATCGTCGGCAAGAAGGTCGCCTTCACCTCGCCCGGCTCGGTCACCAACATGCTCATCCTCATGGCGATGAAGGCCCAGGGCATCCCCGCCGACAAGGTGACGCTGGTGCCCGCCGGCGGCATCGGCGCCAATCTGACCGCCGTGCTCTCGGGTGCTGTCGACACCGCCATGAGCGGCGAGCCCATCTGGTCGCGCGAGAAGGCGAAGGTGAAGCCGGTCTTCTGGGTCAAGGACGTGCTCCCCCCCGACATGACCCAGACCGTCGGCATCGTCACCGAGGAGCTCGCCAAGGAGCATCCGGAGAAGATCCGAGCCATCATCGCGGGGCGGCGCGAGGGCGTGCAATATATCGCGGCACATCCCGACGAGGCGGCGGACATCTCCGCCAAGGCGATCGGCTTCGACGCAACCCTCGTGCGCGAGGTCTTCCACCATTTCCTCGCGATCCATTACTGGAGCGAGGGCGCCTTCGACTACGCCGCGATGGACCGCATGGTCGAGGGGCTGCGCATCGTGGGCAAGCTCAAGGGGCCGATGGACTGGGGCAAGGTGGTCGACACGTCGTTCCTGCCGAAGGACCTTCAGGCCAAGACCCACTGAGCGGTCTCTAGCCCGACGCCTCCGCCGTGGCGGCAAGCGCAGAGGAAGACAAGGCGAGAGCCGGGGGCGGCGCGCGCGCGCAGCCGGGCCCGTCCGCGCTCCATGCGCAGCTCAAGGGCATCGCCAAGTCCTACCCGGCCGCCGAGGGCCACGGCGTGGTGCATGCGCTCGGCCCGCTCGACCTCGATCTCTACGCGGGCGAGTTCATGGCCGTCGTGGGCCCCTCGGGCTGCGGCAAGACCACCCTGCTCGAGACGATCGCGGGGCTGACGGCGCCGAGTGCGGGGACCGTCTCCTTCGAGGGGCGCGAGGTCAAGGGCCGCGTGCCCGAGGGGGTCGGCGTCGTCTTCCAAGAGGACGCCTGCCTGCCCTGGCTCAGCGTGTGGGACAACATCGCCTTCGGCTTGCGGCGCGCGGGGGCCGCCGCGGAGGACGTTCGCGCGCGCGTCGATTACGCCGTCTCCTTCATGGGGCTCGGCTCCTTCGCCGGCACCTATCCGGCGCAGCTCTCTGGCGGCATGCGCCAGCGAGTCTGCATCGCGCGCACGCTCGTGCTCGAGCCGCGCCTCATCCTCTTGGACGAGCCCTTCGGCGCGCTCGACCAGCAGACGCGTCTCCTCATGGGCGACGAGCTCCTCCGCCTGTGGCGCGAGACCAAGGCGACCATCCTCCTCATCACCCATGCGATCGACGAGGGGGTCATGCTCGCCGACCGGGTTGGCGTCATGTCGGCGCGGCCGGGGCGCTTCATCGAGCTCGTCGAGACCGGCTGGCCGCAGGCGCGCGACTCCCGCATCGTCGAGGAGGAGGCCTTCGGCCGCCTCACCGCGCACGTGTGGTCGAAGCTGCGCGCCGAATCGATGAAGGCGCTTGGCCGCGAGGACGACGGCGGCGGGGGAGGCCGGCCGTGAGCCGGGCCTCGCTCGTGCGGCTCGCGGTCGTGGCGGGGTTCCTCCTCTTCCTCGAGCTCCTGACGCGCACGGGTGCGATCGACCGCCTCGTCTTGATCCCGCCGAGCGAGATGGCGGTGCATCTCTGGAGCATGTTCCGCTCGGGGGCGCTCGACGCGGCGATGGCCGAGAGCTTCAGCAACATCGCGATCGCCTTCCTCCTCTCGGTGACGCTCGGCTTCGCGGCGGGCCTCATCATCCACGCGCTGCCGCGCTTGAGGCGCCTCGTCGATCCGCTGCTCGCCTCCTATTACGCGGTGCCCTTTTTCGTCTTCTATCCGCTCCTCATCGCCATCTTCGGGCTCAACCGCTGGCCGCTCATCGCGATCGGCTTCGCCTTCGGCGCCGCGGCCATGGTGATCGCGACGCTCAACGGGCTCGACCGCGTGCCGCGCGTGCTGCGCAAGGTGGCGCGCGTGCACCGGCTCGGGCGCGGCGAGGAGATCTTCCTCGTCATCCTGCCGGCGGCGAGCCCCCATCTCTTCACCGGGCTCAAGCTGGCGCTCGCCTACAGCTTCATCGGCGTGCTTGCGGGCGAGTTCATCCTCTCGGGCGGCGGGCTCGGCTATTCGATCGCCTACGCCTACGACGCCTTCGACAACCAGACCATGTACGCGCTCATGCTCTTCGTGCTGACGCTCGCCGTCGTCCTCAACGCGGCGCTGCACCTTTGGGAGCAGCGTCTCCTCCGGCGGAGGCGGCGCGCATGAGCACCGCGATCGTGGGCGAGCGGCAATGGCTGCGGCGCGCGCTCGACGCGGCGATGATGCTGGTTCTCCTCGTCATCGCTTGGCAGGCGCTCTACGCGGCCGTGGGCGAGGTGGCGATCACCTCTCCGCTCGGCACCGTGGTCAAGCTCGCGGCCCTTCTCCACTCCCAGGCTTTCTGGCGCAACGTGAGCGCCTCGGCGAACGCACTCGCGGTCTCCGTCGTCATCGCGTCCGCGGCCGGCGTCGCCGCGGGCCTGGCGCTCGGTTTTCACCGCTTCTCCGGCGTCGTCGCCGAGCCCATCCTCACGGCGCTCTATACGCTCCCCAAGGTGACGCTCTATCCCCTCGTGCTGCTCATCTTCGGGCTCGGCATCTCGGCCAAGATCGCCTTCGGGGTGATGCACGGCGTCATCCCGGTCATCCTCTTCACCATGAGCGCCGTGCGCAACATCGATCCCGTGCATTTGAAGACCGCGCGGGTGCTCAAGCTGACGGCGCTGCAGACCGCCGCGACCATCCTGGCACCCGCAGTGGTGCCGGAGATCTTCACCGGGCTCCGCGTCGGCTTCGCGCTCACGCTTCTAGGCGTCATCATCGGCGAGATGTTCGCCTCCCAGCGCGGCCTCGGCTTCTTGATCATCAACAGCATGAACACCCACGACGTGCCCACCATGATGGCGGTGATCATGGCGCTCATCGTCTTCGCCGTGATCGTGAGCTCGACCCTCTTGGCGATCGACCGCAGGCTGCACCGGAGGGGGTGAGTATTAAAAGGCCCCCTCCCGTAAACGGGCTATCGTATTCACACAATCTTCGCGGATGTTCGCGGAGGCACCGATCGCGCTAAGCCCCTCGCCCGCGCTTGCGGGAGAGGGAAGGGGCCCATCCCGAAGGGATGGGAAGGGTGAGGGACGGCCTGATGTCGGAGTGGTCCCTCACCCTCCCGGCCCTCGCGGGCCGGGCCCCTCCCTCTCCCGCCTAGCGGGAGAGGGGCTTGGCGCCGTCGCCGTGATGTGTGAATCAGATAGCGTAAACGGGAGAGGGAATGTCAGCTACAGCCAGCTCAGCTCTTGCGCTTGGGCCTTCTCGAAGGCGGTGATTTCCTTGTCGAAGCCAAGCGTGAAGCCGATCTCGTCGACACCTTCGAGGAGGCAATGCTTGCGGAAGGGGTCGATCTCGAAGGCGTGGCGCGTGCCGTCGGGGCTGACGACTCTCTGCGCCGCGAGGTCGACGGTCACCTGGGCCCCCGGCTTCTCGTTAAGCGCCGCGCGCAAGGCGGCCGCCGCCGCTGCCGGCAGCACGATGGGCAAGAGCCCGTTCTTGAAGCAGTTGTTGTAGAAGATGTCCCCGAAGCTGGGTGCGATCACCGCGCGGAAGCCGTAATCGTAGAGCGCGTAGACCGCGTTCTCGCGCGAGGAGCCGCAGCCGAAGTTGCGCTCGGCCACGAGGATGCGGGCACCACGGAAGGCGGGGCGGTTGAGCACGAACGAGGCCTTCTCGCTGCCGTCGTCGTTGAAGCGCAAATCGTGGAAGAGAAAAAGCGCGGTCCCGGCCTTGCGCGGCTTCCTGAGGAAGCGCGCCGGGATGATCTGGTCGGTGTCGACGTTGGCGCTGTCGATGGGGACGGCCGTCGCTTGCAAGCGTTGGAACTTCTCCATCACGAGCCTCCCGCAAGAAGCTTGCGCACGTCGCTCAAGCGGCCGCTCAAGGCCGCCGCCGCGGCCATGGCCGGGCTCACGAGGTGCGTGCGCGCGCCCTTGCCCTGGCGGCCGGCGAAGTTGCGGTTGGAGGTGGAGGCGCAGCGCTCTCCCGCCTTCACCAGGTCGCCGTTCATGCCGACGCACATGGAGCAGCCTGCCACGCGCCACTCGAAGCCCGCCGCCTTGAAGACGCGGTCGAGCCCCTCGGCCTCGGCCTCAGCCTTGACCAGGCCCGAGCCCGGCACCGCCCAGGCGGGGACCACCGCCTTCTTGCCCGCGACCACCTTGGCGGCCGCGCGCAGGTCCTCGATGCGGCTGTTGGTGCAGGAGCCGATAAAGACGCGGTCGATCGCGACCTGCTCGAGCGGCGTGCCGGGCTCGAGCCCCATGTAGGCGAGCGCCTGGCTCCAGCCGGCGCGCGTCTCCGCGTCCGGGGCCTGCGCCGGATCGGGCACGCGGCCCGAGATGGGGGCGGCGTGCTCGGGCGAGGTGCCCCAGGTCACCATGGGGGCGATGTCGCCGGCATGAAGCGTCACCTCGCGATCGAAGCGCGCTTCGGAATCGCTCGGCAACGTGCGCCAATAAGCGAGGGCCTTGTCCCATTCCTTGCCCTTGGGCGCAAAGGGCCGGCCCGCGACATAGGCGAACGTGGTGTCGTCGGGGGCGATCATGCCGGCGCGGCCGCCGGCCTCGATCGACATGTTGCAGACGGTGAGCCTTCCCTCCATGCCGAGGCTGCGGATGGCGGAGCCGGCATATTCGATGGCGTGCCCTACGGCCCCCGCGGCGCCGATCTTGGCGATGATGGCGAGGATGATGTCCTTGGCGAAGACGCCTACGCCGAGCCGCCCCTCGACCGCGATTCTGAGCGTCTTGGGCTTCTGCTGCCAGAGCGACTGGGTGGCGAGCACGTGGCCGACTTCGGAGGCGCCGATGCCGAAGGCGAGTGCGCCGAGGGCGCCATGGGTCGAGGTGTGCGAATCGCCGCACACCAAGGTGAGGCCCGGCTGGGTCAGGCCCTGCTCGGGGCCGACGACGTGGACGATGCCCTGGCGCGGGTCGCCCAGGTCGAAGAGGGTCACCTTGTGCTTGGCCGCGTTGCGCGTGATCGATTCGACCATGCCGCGCGCCTCGGGATCAGCGATCGACGCCACGTCGCGGTTTGCCGTCGGCACGTAATGATCCGGCGTGCCGAAGGTGCGCTCGGGCCGGCGCAGCTTGAGACCCCGCTCGGCCAAGAGCTCGAAGGCGTGGCGCGAGCCGTCGTGGATCAGGTGGCGGTCGATGTAGAGGAGCGTCTCTCCGTCATCGCGCTCGACGATCTTGTGGCGCTCCCAGATCTTCTCGAAGAGCGTCCGCGGCGCCGTCGCCGTCCCCGTCGTCATGGCGGCCTCCCGCGCCGCTATTCCGCCGCGGGCTTGCGGCGTGCGAGCTCCGCGGGCGAGGCGTCGCGGAAGCGGTCGCGCAAGGGCTCCCACTCGTCGGCGCCCACGCGGCGGAAGACCTCGCGCACCGTCGCCCCCATCACCGGATGGCGCCTGGTCGCCTTGACCTCCTGCAGCAGCGCATCGAAAGCGTTGATGGCGCCCTTGAAGAGCAGGCCCGGCAGGATGGCGAGCTTGAAGCCGAGCCTCTCGGCCTCGGCGAGATCGAGGGTGGGCGTCTTCCCGCCCCACACCACGTTGAGCAAAGAGGGTCCCTTGACGAGACGCGGGATGGCGGCGACCTCCTCGGCCGTCTGCGGGGCCTCGATGAAGGCCATGTCGGCACCCGCGGCGAGCGAGGCATTCGCGCGCCTGACCGCCTCCTCGAGGCCCTGGGAGGCGCGCGAGTCGGTGCGCGCGATGATGACGAAGTCCGGGCTCGTCTTGGCCGAGGCGGCGGCGCGGATCTTGGCGAGATAGTCCTCGAGGGAGATGATCTCCTTGTTGTCGAGGTGGCCGCAGCGCTTGGGGAAGCCCTGGTCCTCGATGTGGATGCCGGCGACGCCGCGCTTCTCGTACTCGCGCACCGTGCGCACCACGTTGAGCTCGTTGCCGTAGCCGGTGTCCGCGTCGGCGACCACCGGGATCGTCACCGCGGCGGCCAGGCGGCCGGCGTTCTCGACCATCTCCGTCATGGTGAGGAGGCCGAAGTCGGGATAGCCGAGCGTCGCCGCCGTGCCGGCGCCGGTCATGTAGACGGCCGCGAAGCCCGCCTGCTCGATGAGCCGCGCGCCGATGCAATCATAGGCACCGGGGGCCGTGATCATGCCGCGCTCGCGCATCAGCGCACGAAGCCGGCTTGCCGCAGTGACACCTTGAGCCGTCATGGCATCCTCCTCACGATCGGGCTTTTTTTCGCTCATCCGCGCGCAAGACGCTCGAGGGAGGCGAGCACGGCGTCCCCCATCCCGCGCGTCGACACTTGCTTGGCGCCGGGGTGCATAATGTCTGCCGTGCGGGCACCCTCGTCAAGCGCGCGGGCGACGGCACTCTCGAGGAGCCGGGCGTCGGCCGGCCGGCCGAGCGACCACTCGAGTGCCAAGGCCAAGCTCAGGATGGCGCCGAGCGGATTGGCGATGCCGCGCCCGGCGATGTCGGGGGCGCTGCCGTGCACGGGCTCGTAAAGCGCCGGGCGGCGGCCGTCGGGCCCCACGGGGCCGAGCGAGGCCGAGGGCAGCATGCCGAGCGAGCCCGCGATCATGGCGGCAGCGTCGGAGAGCAGGTCACCGAAGAGGTTGTCGGTCAAGAGCACGTCGAACTGGTGCGGGGCGCGCACGAGCTGCATGGCGCAATTGTCGGCGAGCATGTGCGCGAGCCCGACGTCGGCATAGTCGGCAGCGTGGAGGGCCTCGACCACCTCGCGCCAGAGCTTGCCCGCCTCCATCACGTTCGCCTTGTCGACCGAGGTGACGTGGTTCCGCCGCTTGCGCGCGAGCTCGAAGGCGACGCGCGCCACGCGCTCGATCTCGTCGCTCGTGTAGGAGTGGGTGTTGACGCCGCGCTTGCGCCCGTCGGGAAGGGTCTCGACCCCGCGCGGCTCGCCGAAATAGATGCCGCTCGAGAGCTCGCGCACGATGACGAGGTCCGTACCCTCGCGCGCCCGCGCTTTCAGCGTCGAGGCCTCGGCGAGGGCCGGGAGCGCCTTGATCGGGCGCAGATTGGCGTAGAGGTCGAGCGACTTGCGGATGCGCAGGAGACTGTCCGACTTGCCGACCTCGGGCGGCAGCTCGGCGTAGCTGAGCCCGCCGGTGGCGCCGAAGAGGATCGCGTCGGCCGCCCGCATGCGGGCAAGCGCATCCTCGCGCAAGAGCCGGCCGTGCTTGCGATAGGCCGCGAGGCCGAAGAGCTCCTCCGTGAGCTCGGCCGCAAGCCCGCGCCTGAGGATGAACCATTCGGCAATGCGCCGCGATTCGGCGAGCACCTCGGGGCCGATGCCGTCTCCGGCCATGATGAGGAGGGTCGCGCGGTTGCCTGCCATGGCGAGAGAGAAGCAGGTTGGCGTGCGTGCGTCCAGTGCGGCCCACAGGTAGCTCCCTCTCCCGCTTGCGGGGTCGAGCCGCAAGGCGGATCGACGAAGGGGCCCATCCCGGAGGGATGGGAAGGGTGAGGGACTGCCTGATGTCGGAGTTGTCCCTCACCCCCCAGCGCTGCGCGCTGGGTCCCCCCTCTCCCGCAAGCGGGAGAGGGGAAACGGAAACAGGTCGCTGGCGCGGCCCCTATGCCGCGGCGACTGAGGCCGCTATGCTGGCGTGAAGGAAACGGGAGCGAGACATGCCTGACGCGATTGCGACGCCGACGATCGGGGCGGAGGGCCACGGCGGGCCCGTCCATATCTTCTATTTGAAGAAGGGTGCCGCGCGCCGCCCGCAGATCGCGCGCGCCGAGGGCATCTACATGTGGGACACGGAGGGGCGGCGCTACATCGACGCCTCCTCGGGTCCCGTGGCGAGCAACCTCGGCCACGGCAACAAGCGCGTGCTCGCGGCCATGATCGCCCAGGCGGAGAAGGCCGCCTTCGCCTATATGAGCGCCTTCGAGAGCGAGGCCAACGTCAAGCTCGCCGAGCTCGTCACGGGGCTCGCCGGGACGGGATTCGAGCGCGCCTATTTCGTCTCGGGCGGCTCGGAGGCGACGGAGAGCGCCTTGAAGCTCGCGCGCCAATATGCGGTCGCCAAGGGCGAGGCCTCGCGCTGGAAGGTGATCGGCCGCGAGCCCAGCTATCACGGCGGCACGCTCGGAGCGCTCGCCGTCACCGGCGATCCCGTCTCCGAGGCCATGTTCGGCCCGATGATGAAGACCATGCCCAAGGTGCCGGCGCCCTTCACCTATCGCCTGCCGCCCAACCACGACGCCGATTCCTATGCCAGCACCTGCGTCGCGGCACTCGAGGACTGCATTCGCCGCGAGGGACCGGAGACGATCCTCGCCTTCATCATCGAGCCCGTCGGCGGGCTGGCGACGGGGGCCCTCGTCGCTCCCGACTTCTACTATGGCGCGGTGCGCGAGATCTGCGACCGCTACGGCGTGCTCCTCATCTATGACGAGGTGATGAGCGGCGCCGGGCGCACCGGCCGCTTCCTCGCCGCCGAGCATTGGCCGGGCGCGAGGCCGGACATGGTGACGCTCGCCAAGGGCATCGCCGCCGGCTATACGCCGATGGGCGCCGTGCTCGCCCCCGACCGCATGGTCGAGACCGTGGCGGCCTCGGGCGGCTTCCTCCACGGGCACACCTATCTCACCAACCCGCTCTCCTGCGCCGTCGGCTTCGCCGTGGTGAGCGAGATGGTCGAGCGTGGGCTGATCGCGAACGCCGAGAAGATGGGGGCGCTCCTCAGCGCGCGACTGGAGGCGCTCAAGGCGAAGAGCGCCATCCTCGGCGACGTGCGCGGCAAGGGCTTGCTGCTCGCGATCGAGATCGTCATGAACAAGGAGACCAAGGCGATCCCGCCGGCCGAGCGCATGGCCGTCTATCGCATCGCTGAGCTCGCGGCGAAGCGCGGCCTCCTCGTCTATTCGCGCCGCACGGCCAACGGCAAGTACGGCGAGTGGCTCATGATCTCCCCGCCCCTCATCGTGAGCGAGGCGGAGGTCGAGGAGATCGTCGAGCTCTTAGCCCTCTCGCTCGCCGACTACGAGGCCGAGCTCCGCGCCGCGAAGCTGATTTGAGCCCGTGCGCTCCGCATTCCCTCACCCTCCCATTCCTTCGGAACGGGCCCCTCCCTCTCCCGCTTGCGGGGCCGAGCCGCGAAGCGGATCGACGGTGGGCTGAGGGCGGTCGTCGATGAACGCCGCATGTCCTATCGCGTGAACAGCCTGGTCCGCAGCGTCGCCGCACCGGCGATCGCCGAGGCGCACGGCTGGCTCTCGGGCCGCAGCTTCCCCAAGGAGAAGCCGCTCCTCGACCTGTGCCAGGCGGTGCCCAGCTACCCGCCGGCCGAGGCACTCCAGGCCCATGTCGCCGAGCTCGCGCGCCGTCCCGAGACCTCGGCCTACACGCCGATCCTCGGCCTCCAACATCTGCGTGAGAAGCTCGCGCGCCGCATGAGCGCCAATTACGGCGCCGAGATTCCGGCGTGCCGCGTCGCCATCACCGCAGGCTGCAACCAGGCCTTCTGTCTCGCGGCGACGGCGCTCGCCGGGCCGGGCGACGAGGTGCTGCTGCCGCTCCCCTATTACTTCAATTACCAGATGTGGCTCGAGATGCAGGGCGTGCGCGCGGTCCATCTCCCCTGCCGCGAGGAGCGGGGTGCCGTGCCCGCAGTCGAGGACGCCGTGCGCCTCGTGAGCGCCAAGACCCGCGCGATCGTGCTGGTGACGCCCAACAACCCGACCGGCGCCATCTATCCGCCCGCGGTGATCGAGGCCTTCTACGAGCTGGCCAAGTCGAAGGGCCTGGCGCTCGTCCTCGACGAGACCTACCGCGATTTCCGCGCGGAGGGGAGCCCGCCCCACGGCCTCTTCCGCAAGCCCGCCTCCGAGGACACCCTCGTCCAGCTCTACAGCTTCTCGAAGGTCTATAGCTTGACCGGCTACCGCGTGGGCGCGCTCATCGCGAGCGAGCGCCTGCTCGCCGAGGTCGCGAAGATCATGGATTGCGTGGCCATCTGCGCGCCCCGCATCTCACAAGAGGCGGCGGCCTTCGGGCTCGATCACCTGGAGGGCTGGCAGCGTGAGAAATGCGCGATGATGCTGGAGCGCCTCGAGGCCTTGCGGCGCATCTTCGCGGACAATCGCCTCAGCTATCGCCTGGTGAGCTCGGGCGCCTATTTCGCTTACGTGCGCCATCCCTTCGACGGCATGGCCGCGGCCGCGGTGGCGAAGCGGCTGGTGGACGAGGAGAACCTCCTCTGTCTCCCCGGCACTATGTTCGGCCAAGGCCAGGAGCCCTATCTCCGCCTCGCCTTTGCCAACCTCGACAAGTCCCTGATGCCGGAAGTCGGCCGCCGCCTCTTGGCGAGCCAAGGCTAGGACCGAGTGGGGGCTTCCTTCGTCATCGTGGGGAGCGGCCCCGGGGGGTTCTACGCCGCGGACGCGCTTCAGAGGAGACTCGAGGGCTGCAGCATCGACATCATCGACCGCCTGCCCACCCCCTTCGGGCTGGTGCGGGGCGGGGTCGCCCCCGACCATCAGAGCACGAAAGCGGTAGAGCGCGTCTTCGCGCGCACGGCGACGCGCCCGGGCGTGCGCTTCCTCGGCGGGATCGAGGTCGGCAGCACAGTGAGCTACGACGAGCTCAAAGCCGCTTACGACGCCGTGGTCGTCGCGATCGGCTGCCCGCGCGACAAGAGGCTCGGCATCCCCGGCGAGGAGCTCAAGGGCGTCTACGGCTCCTGGTCCTTCGTCGGCTGGCTCAACGGCCATCCGGGCTTCCGCGATCTCGCCCCCGATCTCTCCGCGCGTGCCCTCGCCGTGATCGGCAACGGCAATGTCGCGATCGACTGCGTGCGCGTACTCGCCAAGACGCCCGCCGAGATGGCCAAATCGGATCTCTGCCGCCACGCTGCGGAGGCGATTGCGGCGGCCCCCCTCGAGCGGCTCTATCTCATCGGCCGGCACGGACCCCTCGAGGCACGCTTCACGCCGCTCGAGCTCGGCGAGCTCGGCGAGCTCGAGCGCTGCACGCCGCTCCTCGACGGCACTGCGCTTGAGCGCGACATCGCCGCTGCGGATGCCGAGGAGCTCAAGGCGAAGGAGAAGATGCTCACGATTCTGCGCCGTTTTGCCGCGAACAGGCCCGGAGCGAAGCCGCTCGAGCTCCGTTTCCTCTTCTGGTCCGCACCACGCGCCATCCTTGGGCAGAAGCGCGTCGTGGGCCTCGAGCTCGAGCGTACGCGGCTCGCCTCGGGCGGCTTCGGGTTGAGCGGGGAGACCTCCGAGCTCGTCGTCCAAAGCGTCATCACCGCGATCGGCTATGCGGCGGTGCCCTTCGCCGGCCTGCCGTTCGACGAGCGCCGAGGCATCGTCAGGAACGAGGAAGGGCGGGTCGAGCCGGGTGTCTATGTGTCCGGCTGGGCGAAGCGCGGGCCTTCCGGCACGATCCCGACGAACCGCGCCGATGCGATGGCGGTGGCCGAGCTGATCGCGGCGGACCTGGAAAGAGGGGGAGCCCGGAAGCCGGGCCCCAAGGCGCTCGATGCGCTTCTCGCCGCCCGCGGCGTCCGCCCGGTGAGCTTCGCAGAATGGCAACGCATCAACCAGGCGGAGGTGGCGCGCGCCGGGCCCGGCCGGCCCCGCGAGAAGTTCACCCGCGTCGAGGAGATGCTGGCCGCCGCGCGCGCTTGACGGAGTCGATAAGGCCCGCGCAAATGCCACGGGTCACGATAGCGTCCCTTTTGAGAGAGGCGCCATGAAGCCTGTTGCCATCGGCCGGACGTACAGCCATCGCGTGCAGACGAGCAGGAGCCATACGGCGGCCCGCTACGGCAACAAGGGCGTCGAGGTGGTCGCGACCCCGGTGCTCATCGGCTTCCTCGAGACCGCGGCGCACGAGTGCATACGGCCGAGCCTCGAGGAGGGCGAGGGCTCGGTCGGCACCCACGTCAACGTGCGCCATCGCGCGGCGGCGCTGCCGGGTGCCGTGGTCGAGGCCAAGGCGACGGTGACGGGAGTCAGGGGCAAGCGAGTCGAGTTCGCGGTCGAGGCCCGCGCCGGCGACGTGCTCCTCATGGAGGGCAGCCACGGCCGCGCCGTCGTCGATCTTAGGCGCTTCTTCGCCCGCCTCGGGGTGGCACCGCCGGCGGACACGTGAGGAGAACGCCGGAAGCGGCGGGCGGCTCCCGGTGTGCTCGGCCGCGATGCCGCTCGCTCGCGAAAATTTATATGAAAAGGAATGTATTTTCGGGGTAGACTGGCTCGCCGCCGCCACGGCACGTCCGGAGAGTCGCCCCAAGACGAGATGAGCGGATGAGCGAGAGCAAGCCAGGAGTCGACAAGCGCGCCTTCCGCACGGCCCTCGGACGCTTTCCCACCGGGGTCACGGTGGTGACGACGCTCGGGCCCGGCGGGCGGCGCGTCGGGCTCACCGCCAATTCCTTCGCCTCGGTGTCGCTCGACCCGCCGCTCGTGCTGTGGAGCCTCGCCAAGTCGGCGCGAAGCCTGCGCTACTTCGTGAAGGCGCCGCATTATGCGGTCAATGTGCTCGCCGCCGACCAGATCGGCCTCTCGCGCCAGTTCGCGGGCGCGCGCGTCCACCGCTTCGCCAATGTCGCCTGCCGCAAGGGACTCGGCGGCGTACCGCTCATCGAAGGCTGTGCCGCCTGGTTCGAGTGCCATAACGTCCAGCAGCACGAGGGCGGCGACCACGTCATCCTGGTGGGCCGGGTCGAGCGCTTCGCGGACGCGGACCGCGCGGCGCTCGCCTTCCATCACGGCGGCTACAAGGTCACCTCCCATCACCCCGAGAGCCATGCGAACGGAGGGACGGGCGGGCGCTTCATCGACGATTATCTGCTCTATCTCCTGGCGCGGGCGTCCAGCCAGGCGAGCGCCGAGTTCGAGACCCGGCTCAAGACGCTCGCGGTGCCCATTCCCCATTGGCGCGTGCTCGCGGCGCTCACCGACGGGAAGGGGGTGACGGTCTCGACCCTTGCGCGCATCGTCCTCCTCAAGCAGCCGACGCTCACCAAGGTCATCGACCGCATGGAGAGGCTCGACCTGGTCGAGCGCCGCGAGAGCTCGAGCGACCGCCGTCAGGTGCTCGTGCGCATCACGCGCGAGGGCCGGCGTCTCGTGCGCGGCCTGTTGCGGCGCGCGAAGCGCCATGAAGGCGAGGTGCTCGCCGACTATGACGCGATCGAACGGGCGCAGCTAAAGGCGGCGCTGCGCGCCCTCATCGAGCGCCTGGCTGACGGCCGGCACGCACGGTGAGAGGGCGGCCGGCGTCGGCTCGGCGGCTGCGACGCTATGCTTCGGTGAAGAAGCGCTGGCCCTCTGCGAAGCGGTTCGGCTTCATGAACATCGAAAGGAGGATGGCCCCCTCGGGTGCGCGTGCGATATGGCGGCTGCCGGCCGGACGCCAGACGAAGTTTCCCGGCGTGCATTCGCCCTCATGGTCGACGAGGCGTCCTTCGATCATGTAGGTCTGCTCGAGCGCGGTGTGCTCGTGGAGCGGCACCTCGGCACCCGGCGCCAAGCGGAACAAGATGGTCGAGAGGCCGCTATCGGGGTCGGTATAGAGCACTTTCATCTCGATGCCTGGGAACTTCGTCGCCTCCCACTTCATGCCGACCACGTCGATATAATGCGAGCGCGTGGCCGAGGTGTTCTCCGGCCGCATCATCGTGTCGACGGTCGCCATCGGACCCTCCTTTCCAGACGCGCCGGCGTTCCGGCTTCGTTTACACCGCGTCCTCGTGCCGGCCTCGGGCCGAGCGCATGGTACGGCCCCGATCCTACATGATTTGCGGAGGATAAATCACGGGTCTCAAGTGAGGCCTTGGCAGGCGAGCCGCCGCTCCGATAAAAGACAACGCGCGACAAGCGGAGGGAAAGCATCGTGGCGGAGGCGTTCGACGTGGTGATCGTCGGCGGCGGAGCGGTCGGCAGCAGCATCGCCGCCTTTCTCTCTTCGAGCCCCGACTTCCGCGGCCGGCTCGCGGTGGTCGAGCGCGATCCGAGCTACGGTCGCGCCTCCACCACGCGCTCGGCCGGTGGGGTGCGCCAGCAATTCTCGACCCCGGGCAACATCGAGATGTCGAAATTCGGCGTCCATTTCGTCAAGCATGTCGGCGATTATCTCGCCGTCGACCGCGAAGTGCCGCAGCTCGGTTTTCACGAGGGCGGCTATCTCTTCCTTGCGAGCGAGGCGGGCCGGCCCATCCTCGAGCAGAACCACGCAACGCAGCGGGCGCACGGCGCCGACAACGCGCTCTTGCCGCCGGCGGCCCTCGCGGAGCGCTTTCCCTGGCTCAGCACCGAGGGCATCGCCCTCGGCTCGCTCGGCCTTTCGAATGAGGGCTGGTTCGATCCCCACGCGCTTCTGCAAGGCTTCAAGCGCAAGGCGCGCGCAGAGGGCGCCGTCTACATCACGGACGAGGTGGTGGCGATCGCGCGCGAGGGCGCGCGAATCGCGGGTGTCACGCTCGCCTCGGGTGCCACGCTCGCCTGCGGCCTCATGGTCGATGCGGCCGGGCCCTTCGCGGGGGCGGTCGCGGCACTCGCCGGCGTCGATCTGCCGGTGCGTCCGAAAAAGCGCTACGTCTATGTCATCGACTGCCGCACGCCCGTCCCGGGCTGCCCACTCCTCATCGATCCGACCGGCGTTTGGATGCGACCCGAGGGGCGGCAATTCATCTGCGGCGTGTCGCCCGAGGAAGGCGACGACCCCGATTGCGAGGATCTCGAGCTCGATTACCGCCTCTGGGAGGAGGTCGTCTGGCCGACGCTCGCGAGCCGCATTCCCGCCTTCGAGGCGGTCAAGCTCACCAACGCGTGGGCCGGGCACTACGACTACAACACGGTCGACCAGAACGCCATCCTCGGACGGCATCCGGAGGTCGAGAACCTGCTTTTCGCCAACGGCTTCAGCGGCCACGGTATCCAGCAATCGCCCGCCGTCGGGCGTGCGATCGCCGAGCTCATCCTCTACGGCGAGTACAGGAGCCTCGACCTCTCCGAGTTCGCCTACGCGCGCCTGGCCGAGGGCCGGCCCTTGCGCGAACTCAACGTGGTGTGATTGCCGGACTTATCTGCGCCTGTGACGCTCCCTCCCCATCAAAGGCAATTGTCCTGCCCTTGAAGGGGATCGGCCGCCCATTGAGGAGCGGCCGGTGGGGAGTGGGTGACGCTCGCGGCCTCGAGAGCGGGCGCTACGGGCCGACGATGGCGTAATAAGCGCCGCCGTTGCCCACCACGGTGAAGTAGACCCAGTAATTGACCTGGCTGCCGCAGCGGTCGAGCGTCCACATCTCGCGCCACTTCCTTTCGGTGACGGAGCCGACGGAGTTTACCGCGGGGGCCTCGGCGGGACTGGCTTTGACAAAGTGTTTGTCCTGGCAGGCGGGTGCCGCCTTGTCGTCCTGGCCGAGGATGGTGATCTGCGTCTTGCTCTGCAGGAAGGGGGTTGCGAGCGATCCGATGTCGTAGGCGGCGCCGTCATTTCCGGCTTGAGCGCTGCCCATGAAGCTCGCGATCCCGAGCGTGGTTGCCACGCTCAGAATGCCACGCCGCCATCCCTGCGTCGTTCTGCGCATGAGACCCCTCTCGTTGCCATCAGGTGATTTTTCTTGTTGGCGGGAGCCTAACGTTTTTTCGGGGCGCCGCCAATGCTTTTTCCGCAAACGGGGGCCGGCCGGCGGAGGGCGGGAGCTCGTTTGCCCCCGGCCGCGGGCGAAAGAAAACGGCGCCGGCAAAGGCCGGCGCCGCAGTCTCGAAGTCTCGCTTGTCGAGCTTACTGGAGCTCGATATGGACGTTCCGGTTCTCCTGCTCGCGGACCTGGTCGGGGGTCGGCACGCGCAGGTCGGTCTTGCCCTTGCCGATCGTGGTGATGGCGGCTGCGGGCACGCCGTGCTGGACCAGGTAGTTCTTGGCCGCACGGGCACGCTCCTGCGAGAGGCGCAGGTTGTACGGCACCGTGCCGACGGTGTCCGTATGGCCGGTCAGCATGACCTTCTGAGTGCCGAGCTTGCGGATCGAGTCGAGCACGCCGTCGAGAATCCGCGCGGCATCGGCCCGGATGTTATACCGGTCGAAGTCGAAATAGACCCAGAAGTCGCGCGCCGGCGGCTCCATCGCCATGGGCTTGGGCGCGGGCTTCTCGAGCTTCGCCATCGCGGCCTCGAAGCGCGCGCGGCAGCCGTCGAGCACGGCCTTGTAGATCGGATCGCACCAGTCGCGGATCATGCAGTCGAAAGCGACCTGCGCCACCGCGAGATCGCCCGGATCGCCGGTCTTGGCACCGGCCGCGATGACCGCATTGAGCCGCGCCTCATTGCGCTTCGCCTCGGCGAGCTTCGGAGGCGGCAGGCCCTGGGTGTCGACATTCTCCCAGGCAACCTCCTGTCCCGTGCCGGCCCTGGCCGACTTATTGCCCCAGAAGAGGGCCTCGCTCAGGAAGCGGTTGTGCTGGAAGTCGCGAGCAAGGACCATGTACTCCTTGTGCAACGCCTGGGCGTAAGGCGAGCCCGAGCCGGGGCTTTGCTCGATCGGACCGAGCTGTCCATTGATCCAGTCTGGGTAACAGGCGCCGAGCAGCAACAGCCCGACAACGGCACCGAGCGCTCTCGTGAGTTTCATTTTTCAACCCCCTGTGGAGTTCATCTCCATATATCTGTTGCACCGTAGCCCATCGCGAACGTTGTCGCAACGTCACGGCCCGACGCCGGCTCCCTGCCACGTTGGGGCCTGCGCAAGGAGCCAATCGTTCCGACACTCCAATAGCATAGGACATGGCAAAGCCCTCTCTTAAATCAACAATAACCGTGCTGATCCGCGAAATCTTCGCCGAGGGTGTGGCAAAAATGCGACGCTTGATCTTTGTTAGGTCTCAGATGGACCCGGGCCAGCGTAAAGCTCAGCCCTCATTGCCCGATTCGCGCTGCCGCTCAGTGCAGCCGCCGCTGTCCGGGGCCGCTCTTCGCCTCCGGCTCCGGCGGCTCGGCGGCGAGGGGTCCCGCCTGATGGTGGACGAGCTTCCAGGCGCCACCCTCGCGCACGAATAGATTGGTCGCGATCAGATAGCTCTCTTCGATCGCCTCGTAGCAGACGACCGCGGCGACATCGCCGTAGATGGCCGCCTGGGAGCGCAAGCAGCGGATATTGGGCGCTTCCGCATTGCCGAGAATCCCTGCCCAGCTTGCCATGACCGCATCGCGCCCGCGGCAGGGGTCCCAGCCGGGATGGAGGCAGGTCACTTCCGCGCTCCTTGCCCAGAGCCGATCCATGGCAGCGAGATCGCGCCGCGCAAAGGCGCCATAGAAGGCCTCATTCGCCGCGAGAACCGCCTCCTGCTTGGCGCTCTGACGCATCGCTTTGCCCCGCCGCTCCGCCGCGAGCAGCATACTATCGACGTGCGACGCACCTCGTCCATCAGGGCCAGGAGGGGAAATTCGTCTCTCAGGCCGCCCGTGTAAGTGAGCGTGGCGCCGGCCCGGAGCGCACTCGCGATCAAGCCCGAAGCAGGCCGTCGAGCGGCTTTGCTTGGGCGCTTTGCGGGAACACCACGCGATCGAGCGCTTCGGCCGGGAGCTCGAGGTGATCGCGCAGCACGGCTTTGAGCGCTGCGCGCAGATCGAGGGTGGGGGCGAGATCGCGGCCCTGGTAGAGCTGGCGCTCGGCAAGGCCTGGCCAGCGCGCGATGACACGCCCGCCCTGGACGGCGCCGCCCATGAGAAAGGCCGCGGTCGCCGTACCATGGTCGGTGCCGCCGGTGCCGTTGGCGCGCACCGTGCGGCCGAATTCGGTGGCGGCGAGGACCACCGTCTCCTTCCAGCTCGGCCCGAGAGACTGGGCGAGGCCGGAGACGCCGGTGGCGAAAGCCTTGAGCGTGTCCGCCATGCGCCCGGCCGCGGTACCCTGGCCCTGGTGCGTGTCCCAGCCGAGACATTCCATCACGGCGACCCGCGGGCCGCGCTCGGCAGCGAGCAGCTTGCCCGCCTCGGGGGCGAGCTTGGCGAAGGCATTCGCCTGCGGCCCCTGCGGTCCCATCGCGCGCTGGTCGCCGAGAGTCGCATCGGCAAGCGCTTCGGCCTGCACCCCCTCCTCGAGCGCCATCGTGAAGAGCCGGTCGCCGCCGTAGAGCGCGCGCAGCTCGCCGATCATGGCCGGCGGCAGGCCCGGCAACTGGGAAGGCGCCCACGACTTGACCGGCACGGCGCCGCGCAAGGCAAGCGGCACGCCTTGCCCCACGGCAAGGCCGCTCTGTGCCGACTCGGGGCCGTAGAGTGAAAGCGCGCGATTGAGCCAGCCGCTCTCGCTGCCATGCGGCGTCAGCGTGCCGTTCTCGAGCACGTCCTGGCCATCGAAGTGCGAGCGCTCGCGGTAGGGCGTCGCCACGGCATGAAGCACAAGCGCCTCGCCGGACTTGAAGAGCGGCGCGATCGGCTCAAGGGCGGCATTCAGGCCCCAGAAGCGGTCGAGTGGAATGATGCCGGCCACCTCTCCGGGTGCGGCAAGGGCCAAGGGCCCGCGCGCCTCGCGATAGTCCGGGTCGCCGTAAGGCGGGACGGCCGCGAGACCGTCCATGCCGCCGCGCAGGATGACGAGCACGAAGCGGCGCTCGCCGGCGATGCGGGCGAAGGCGACCCCCGGCAGCCCCAGCGCCAAGCCGCCGCAGCCCAGGGCCATGCCGGAAAGCAGATCGCGGCGTGAGAGCATGGATTATCTCCTCTGAAACTCGCGACTGGCGAAGACGAGGGTGAGCTTCGCCGCCGGCCCGTCCGCGGATGCGACCGTCTTGAGGGTGGCGGGGGCGGCCACGGGTGCGATCGTCTCCTCCGCGATCGCGTCCGCGGAGACAACGCCGGCGAGCCTGTGCGCGGCGGCGCCGGCCCACTCGATACGGTGCATGAGCGCCTCGGGAGCGAGCCAGTCGGCCGCACGGTCCGGCCAGCCGGCCGGCGAGGGGGCGGCGAACGGCGCCTGGCCGAGGACGCGGAGGGACTGCACCAGCACGCGCGGCTCCGGCAAGCTGAGGGCGGTCGCCCGCACCAGCGAGACGACGAAATCATTGGGCGTCTTCACTTTCGCAAGCGGATCGCGCCACGCCTCGGGCGCATCGATGAGCTCGCGCGCGAGGGCCGCGAGGTCGCCGTCGCTCCGTTGGTAGACGGCAGCAAGTCGGGACACCGCCGCGGCGGGCGGATCATCGGCGATGAAGTGGCGCGCGAGCTTCTCGGCCAGATGGTGCGCGGTCGCGGGATGGCGGGCGAGTGCCGAGATGGCGGCTTGCACCTCCTCCATGCCGCCCTCGCGATAGCTGACGCCGAGCAGCGTCTTGGGCCCGGGCTCGTGGATGCGCGGCGCGAAGTGGAAGTCCCCGCCGCCGGGCTGAGCGGGCGGCACGATGCTCCAGCCCGTGAGCATGCGCGCCATCGCCTCCACGTCCTTCTGGGTGTAGCCGCCGTTGACGCCGAGCGTGTGGAGCTCGAGCAGCTCGCGGCCGAGGTTCTCGTTGATTCCCTTGTCCGGGTTGCGCGTGCCGGCAAGCGAGTTGGGGCCGATCGAGCGCGCGTTGTCGAGATAAAGCAGCATCGCCGGATGGCGCAGCACGGCGTTCAGCATCTCGGCGAAGCGGCCGAGCACATGAGGCCGGATCGCCTCGCGCTCGAAGGGCCCGCAGAGGCCTGCGATCGCGGCGCGCTGGATCGACACCGTGAAATGGTTCGACCAGAAGGCGACGAGGCGTTCGACGAGCGGGGTGGGGCTGTCGATGGCGGCGCGCGTGCGGGCGATCGCCTCGGCGAGATAAAGCTCGCGCACCGGGGCTGCGAGTCCCGCGGCCGGCGCCTTCGGCGCCGTTGCCTCCGCCCCCGCTTCCGCCATCGTGCCGGGGCGCTGCATGGCGACCGGGGTGCGGCGGGCGAGGTCTTTTCTCTCCTCCTGGATTTCCCGGCGCAAGGCGAAGAAACGCTCGACCTGGACGCGCGGCGGCGGCAGGCCCGCGAGCGCCGCCGGATACTGCGGTGCCGCGAGCTGCTGCCGGAGCCAGCCGCGCGGATCCGCCGCGATGCGCCGGAGATCTCCGGGCCGCGGCCCGAGCCCGAAGCGGTTTGCCGCGATGAAGGCCTGCTCGAGCGCCATCGTATGTCCTTGACTGAGAACCCATAATCATCACACCCGCGAAAGCGGCTGTCCAGAACGCGCGCACAGCGTCTCGCTTCCGCGGCCCTCAATACCCGCTTTCGCGGGCATGACGAATTCAATTACGCGGTCGCGCGTGCGATCCTGCGAAGCCTCAGCCGTCGAGCCGAAGCACCCTTCCCCCTGCGGCCTCGGCATCGGCACCGTCGTGGGTGACGAGGAGCGCCGGCAGGCCGCGCGCCGCGATGAGGCCGAACACGAAGCGCCGGAACTCCTCGCGCAAGGCCGCGTCGAGCTTGCCGAACGGCTCGTCGAGAAGGACGGCCTGCGGCTCGGCGAGAAGCGTGCGCAGGAGTGCTATCCGTGCGCGCTGGCCGCCCGAGAGGGTTGCCGGATCGCGCGGCGCAAAGCCGGCGAGGCCGGCGCCGGCGAGGGTGGCCTCGATGCGCCGGGCGCGTTGGCGCTTGCCACGGATGGCAGAGGGCAAGCCAAAGGCGAGATTCTCTCCGACCGAGAGGTGCGGAAAGAGGAGATCATCCTGAAACAGGATGCCGAGCCGCCGTCGCTCGGGCGGCAGGCGGCTCACCTCGGTCTCCCCCACGTAAATCCGGCCGCGCGCGCTGAAGGCGGGGTCGACGGTGCCGCAGATGAAGGCGAGGAGGGTGGACTTGCCCACCCCGCTCGGACCCATGATGGTCACCACCTCGCCCCCTTCGACCACGAGATCGAGCATCGGCACGAGGACGCGCCCCGCAAGCGCTATCTCGACGCCGGCGAGACGCAAGAGGCCGCTCATTCCGACCTCGCGAGCCCGCGCCGGTTCGCGTAGATCGCAGCGGGCAGCAGCAGCGCCAGGCCGTAGAGGACGAGCGGCAGCAGCGACTGCAGGAAGACGTAGACGCCGATCACGCGGCGATCCGCTCCCGCCGCGAGCGTCACCGCAACCGTCGTGAGCGTGCTGAGCCGACCCGCACCTGCGAAGAGCGTGGGGAGATACTGCCCGACGCTGACCGCGAAGCCGACCGCGGCGGCGATGAGCAGCGGGCGCAGCAGCATGGGAAGCTTGACGCGGAGGAGGACCTTGGCGGGCGAGGCTCCCAGGCACGCCGCCGTGCGCGCGTAGCGCGGGTCGAGCGCGCGCCAGGGATCGGCTAAGGAGAGGAAGACGTAGGGCAGCACGAAGAGCACGTGGGACCACACGACGGCGAGGAAGGTGCCGTCCAGCCCGAGACGCAGCAGCAGCACCTGAGCGCCGAAGAGGAAGCCGATCTGCGGAACGAGAAGGGGCGTGTAGAGGAGCCACAGCGCGCGCGAGCCCGGATGCGCACCACTCCGCGCTTCGTTCTCGAGGCAGGCGAGCGCCAAGAGCAGGGAGACCGCGGTCGCCGCGAGCCCGACGAGGAGCGTCGTCGAGGCCGGCCACCACACGCGCTCGAGCGCGTGCCTCCAGTTCGCGAGCGTCCAGGCACTCGGCAAAACCGCCGGGAAGCGCCAGGCGGCGGCAAGCGACCACAGCGCCATGCTGAGCATGCTAAGCGTGCCCAGCGCCATCAGCACCCCGACGGCGAGCGCTGCCAGGCGCAGGCCGGGCTCCGCGGAGAGCCCGCGCCCGCCCCGCGCGATCCAGGCGCGCCCGATGGCGGCGAGCCCGAGCTCCGCCAGGCGCCAAAGCATGATGGAGGCGGCGACGAGCGCCAAGAGGAGCGAGGCCGCGGCGGCGGCCGGGAAATATTGAGCGACGTCCGGGTCGGAGAACCAGCGCATGGCGAGTACGGCAAGCGGCGGGGGATTGCCCGGCCCGAGAATGAGCGACACGTCGACCACGGAGAGCGAGAAGGCGAGCACCGCATAGACGGGGAGCCGGATCTGCGGATAGACCTGCGGCAGCACGACCTTGATCCAGGCGACGCCGCGGCCGTAGCCGAGCGCGCGCGCAACCTCGAGCTGGGCGCGCGCCGGCACTTGGTTGAGGGCGGCAAGCGTCATGAGCAGGAGGTAGGGCACCTCCTTGACGAGGAGGCCGAGCGCGAGCGCCAAGCCCCAGGGATCGCCCACGCTCACCAAGTCGGGCGGGTTGGCCCAGCCCGTGAGCCAAGGCGAGACCAGGCGGGCGAGCCAGCCGGAGGGTGCTACAAGGAAGGTGAGCCCGATCGCGATCGCCGAGTGCGGCGAGGCGAGGATGGGGGCGAGCAATGCCTCGGCGCGGCGAAAGCCGGTGCTGCCATAAACCAAGGCGCAAAAGCCCGTCGCCAGCGCGAGCGCGAGCGCCGTCGCGCCGAGCCCGATGGTGAGCGTGAGGCGGAGCGCGCTTAGGAATCCCGGATGGCCGAAGAGCGCCTGCCAGGGTGCCCACCCGAGGCTCATGCCGCCGAGTGCCGGCAGATAGCCGAAGGCCGGTAAGAGCGTACCGAGCAGCCCGGCCGCGATCGGCACGAGGAAAACGGCAACGGTCAGGCCCGGCGCGTAGGGGAAGAGGCCGCGCGGGCGCCCGGCATTTTCGCCGGCAGTGCCGGCGGCTATCTCGTGTAGCGCTTCTCCCATTCGGCGACGATCCGGCTCATCCAGGAGGGGTGGGGCTCGAGCAGCATGGTGCCGAGCTCCTCGGTGGTTGGGAGCGCCGGGCTCGCGGGCAGATCGGCGAAAAGCTTGCGCTCCTCGGGCGCGAGCTTGGCCAGATCGAGCACCGTGAAATTGCCCATCTGGCGGATGTCCTCGGCATGCGCCTGCGCCAGCGGCTCGAGCAGAAAGTTCGCGATTACCATCGCCCCCTCCTTGTGGGGCGAGTTGTAGGGGATGGCAACGAAACTGGTGTTGCCGATGGTGCCGCGCGCGAGCACGAAGGTGCGCACCGTCTCCGGCAAGAGGCCGGCATTGATCGCGGCCGCCGCCTCGGCGGGGTTGAACGACATCATCATGTCGATCTCGCCGTCGTCGAGGAGCTGCCGCGTCGCAGGCCCGCTCTCGGGGAAGGCCTTGCCCTCGCGCCACAGCAGGGGACGCAGCTCGTCGTACCAGGTCCAGAGGGGTGCCGTGACTGCCCCGAAGTTCGCATCGCTCGCCGGCTGCTGCAACAAGGAGGGATCGGGCGTCAGCTCGTAGAGCGCCTGCTTGAGAAAGGTGGCACCAAGGAAGTTGCGCACGCTCGCGTGGGCGAAGCGGCCCGGATGGCGCCTTGCCCAAGTGAGGAAGGCGGGGATCGAGCGCGGCACGTCCCCGAGGCGCGCGCCATCGTAGACGAGCACGATCTGGGCCATGCGCCAAGGCGACTCCATGCCGCCTGTGGGCACGGTGAAGTCGACCACGGTCGACGGCTTGTGTGCGGTATCGACGAGGCGGATGTTGGGGAGCAGCTGGGTGAACGGCCCATAGAGCAGATGCTGCTCTTTCATGGCGAGAAAATTCGGGCCGTTGATCCAGATGAGGTCGACCGAGCCGTCTAGATCGCGGCCGGCGGCCTTCTCGGCAACCACGCGCGTCACCGCCTGGGCGGTGTCGCTGAGCGGCACATGGCGCAAGGTGAGCGCGAAGCGCCTGTGCACCTCTTGGCCGACCCAGGCGATGAAGGCGTTGGTCTTCTCGTCGCCGGCCCAGGCGTTCCAATAGACGGTCTCGCCGCGCGCCTTGGCGAGGATGTCGTCCCAGCTCTCCGCGGCTGCCGCGCGGGCGGGAGACGCGAGAAGGCCCAAGAGCAGCGAAAGTGCCAGAAGCGCCGGCCGTTTCATCGGAACGGTCCGCTCGCGAGGCTGTTCGCGCTGGCGGGGCGAGCCTTGCTCACGCCGGCGTCCGTTTGGCGGCACGCCGCCGCTGCCGCGCCGCCTCGAGGACGGGCCCGAGAATCTCCTCGTGGAAGCGGTCGCAGCCGATGCAGAGATTGCGATAGGGCCGGCCCGAGGTGGCCGTCGTCGTCGAGCGCTCGTTAAAGGTCTCCTCGCTCCAGCCGTGGCCGATACCCATGCGCTCGGGATGCCCCATCGAGATCGCCTCGAAGGCGGGGATTCCCACGAGAGAATCGAGAATCGCGATGAGGTCGTCCTCGAGCAGACTGCCGAGCGGCAGCTTGGTCTTGACGCAGCAGGGGTAGACGGAACCGTCCGGCTCGACCGAGACCTCGGAGCCGCTAAAGCGGTGGCGCAGGAAGTTGAGCCCGCCGGACCAGCGGTTGCAGAAGTTGTCGGCGATCGTCGCCCGGCTCAGATCGTTCTGCCAGGCCCGTCCCCGCGGCCACAGCTTGCCGATCCAGGAATCGGGCGTGGCGCCGAAGAAATTATAGCGCGGGCCGCTCTCGTCGAGCCATTTGCGGCTCTCGAACGAGAGGCCCGAGGGCGACATGCCGTGGCGCTCGAAAAGGCGGCTGAGCCTTTCCTTGAAGGCGGCCTGCTTCGCCTCTCCTTCCATGCCGGCGTGGTAATCGTCGACCCCCGCCACCGAGATCATCCACACGCCGCGGCAGAGGAGGTCGTCGACGATCGCGTCCGTGAGGAGGTCGCCCGTCGTCTGCACCACGAGCTTGACCCCGCCCCGACCCTCGTAGCGGCGGCGAAGACGCTCGATCACCGGATAGGTGACGCGCTCGCGCACGGGATCGAGAAGCGACTCTCCGCCCGAGAGAACGATGCGGCCCACCTTTTCGGCGGGTGGGGCGCCGCTCGCCTCGTCCTCGAGATCGAGATAGCTCATGCGCTCGGGGAAATGGTCGACGATACGCGGGAAGTTGGCGACCGCCTCGCCGACGACCTTGGCGAGCTCGCCCTTGGCATAGGGACGGAAGCGCTCCTCGTAGCAATGCCGGCAGCGCCTGTGGCAGGCCCACGACATGACGTAATAGATCGACTCCACGCTCGCTCGCCTCCGTGGTCCGGGCGTCACCCTTACTATGGCCGCCGCCGCACTCGCCGCCAATCACGATTGCTTGACGGTAGGCCCGCGACTGCGGGCGCTTGATGGCGACACCGATGCCGAGCACGACGATCGAAGTGCGCGAGCGCCGCACGGGGCCACGGCCGCGTAGTAGGCCACGTTGGCCAAGTCCTCATCCTTCGAGACGCGTCGCAAGCGCGACGCTCCTCAGGATGAGGACTTGGAGCTTGGTTTCACCTCATCCTTCGAGACACGTCGCAAGCGCGACGCTCCTCAGGATGAGGACTTGGGGTTTGGGTTTCACCTCATCC
>DASPPM010000480.1:0-5026 GCA_035625535.1 Alphaproteobacteria bacterium | reverse complement strand
TCCCGCGCGGCAGTGGGCGACCGCCACGCATTGAGGAAACGAGCATATCGCGCAAGTCGCGACGGAAGTGTGATAGCGCTGTGACAAAAACCGGACGGCCGCATGCTCGCGCGCAGGCCGGGCCGCGCGGCATCGCGATCGCCCGCGTTCGCGGGGCACGACGCGGGCTAGAATAGCCTGCTAATTAAAACAGAGAGACCATGCTCGATCGGCCGCTCGTCGCCGCAGCGGCGTTACAAACTTGTCACTGCTCCAAATAACCGTGAGCACCTTGTTATGCGGAAGCGAGGGGGCATATAGTCATCGCGGCGGTAGTCCCAGACCGCCCCGGGTCACCGGCGATCCTAACGAACAAAAGGTGTACACCATGAACAAGTTCACCAGACTGGGCGCGCGCGCGGTGATGGCCGCAGCGCTGCTCGGTGTCATTGGCTTTGCGAGCCCGACGCAGGCGGCGACGGGCGATCATTCATTGATCTTGGCGCAGACGACACCGCCGCCGCCGCCGAATGCCCAGCCGCCGGCTCCCGCCACGCCGGCTCCGGCCGCGCAAGCGCAGCCGAAGAGCGCAGGTCCCGTCGCGCAAGTCGAGACGCGGATCAAGGATTTGCATCGACGGCTCCATATCACGCCGGAGCAAGAGGCGGCGTGGAACGGCGTCGCCGGGGTCATGCGGGAGAACGCGAAAACGATGGAGGCGTTGGCCCACGAGAGATACGAGAATGCCTCGAAGATGACGGCGGTCGACGACCTCCGCTCCTATAGCGCGCTCGCCGACGCGCACGCTGACGGCCTCAAGAAATTCATTCCAGCCTTCCAACAACTCTACGACAGCATGTCGGACAAGCAAAAGAAGAATGCCGACGCACTCTTCCGCAACCGCATCCGCCACGCCGCCATGAGAGCGGCGCCGAAATCGCAGTAACCGCGCGAGCCGAGCGTTGTCTTTGGCGGCGAACCGCTCGGCGAGTTGTGAGTTGAGGGTGACATGAACGCCGTAAGAAGCCGTACGAAGAATACCCGATCGGCTATCGCAAGGTTCATATTGGGATTTGCCTACGCCGCGGTGATCCTAGGCGTCTCCATGGGATCGGCTCTGGCAAAAGATGAGCGTCACCGTGACGATCGCGAGCGTCATGATCGCAACTGGCACGAGGATGGCGGCTATTATTCCGGGCCGCCGCCGGTGGTCTATGCGCCGCCGCCAGTCTATGCTGCGCCGCCGCAGTACTACTCATCCCCCGGCATCAGCATCGTCTTGCCGCTGGTTATCCGCTGACGACGCCCGCGCCAAGCGTCCCGGCGCCCGCCGAAGTGAGCGCCGGGGGCGAGGGGCGCGCGCGCAGCAAAATCATCATTGAGGATTGCGCGGCGGCGCGTTGCCGCATGTTCCGCTCCGCAGGAGCGCTTCCTCCGGGCGCTTGCGTGTTCCCGTTCATGAGGCTTTGGGAGCGCGCGAGGAATGAATTATCATGGCGCCGGAGCAGGATGGAAAGATGACGGAGCGCAGCGGAAGCCAGGGGGGAGCGGTGGCAGGCTCGGCGTCGGGGCCGCTTCAGCCGGAAGCGCTCAGGCGCTGCTGCGATCCCGAAAGTCTCCCCTTCGAAAGTACCGCGGAGCTACCCGACCTTGACGATGCGATCGGCCAGCTGCGTGCCGCCGAGGCGGTGCGCTTCGGCATCGGCATCAAGCGTCCGGGCTTCAATATCTTCGCTCTCGGCCCGAGCGGCGTGGGCAAGGAGCATCTGGTGCGGCGCGCGCTCGAGACCCAGGCCGCGCGCGAGCCGGTGCCCGACGATTGGTGCTACGTCAACAACTTCATCGATGCCCACAAGCCGGTGGCGATGGGGCTGCCGGCGGGCCGCGCCATGCCGTTCCGGCGCGACATGGAGCGGCTGGTGAACGAGCTCATGGCGGCGATCCCGGCCGCCTTCGAGAGCGAGGAGTATCGCCACCGCCGGGAGGTCATCGAGGAGGAGCTCAAGCAGCGTCAGGGCACGGCCTTCGAGGCGCTGCAGCAGAAAGCGCTCGACAAGAGCGTCGGGCTCATCCGCACCCCCATGGGCCTGGCGCTGGCGCCCTTGAAGGGTGGCGAGGTCGTCAAGCCGGATGACTTCGAGAAGCTTGACGAGAGCGAGCGCACGCGCATCCAGAGCGATATCGAGGCGCTGCAAGGCGAGCTTCAGGCCCTCTTCCGCCAGATCCCCGTGTGGGAGCGGGAGACGCGCGAGAAGCTCCGCGCGCTCCACCGCGACGTCGTGAGCTACGCGGTCGGCCACCTGATCGACGAGCAGCGCCAGCGTTACCGCGAAATCCCCGTTGTGTTCGAGTTCCTGGCGAGCGTGCAGGCGGACGTCATCGACAACGCCGAGATCTTCCTGCGCCGCAGCATGCCGCAGGAGGCGGACGGGCCGGGGCCCGTGCCCGGAATGCCTGCACTCGGCTCAGATGCGCTCTTCCGGCGCTACCAGGTCAACGTCATCGTCGCCAACGAGCCTGGCTCGGGTGCCCCGGTGATCTTCGAGGACCACCCCTCGCTCGAGAACCTGATCGGGCGCATTGAGCATATCTCCCAGTTCGGCGCGCTCGTGACCGACTTCAACCTGATCAAGGGGGGCTCGCTCCACCGTGCCAATGGCGGCTATCTCGTGCTCGACGCGCGGCGCCTCTTGGTCCAGCCCTTCGCCTGGGAGGAGCTCAAGCGGGCGCTGCGCTCGCGCCTCGCGCGCATCCAGTCCATGGGCCAGCTCATGAGCCTGGTGAGCACGGTATCGCTCGAGCCGGGCGCCATTGCGCTCGACGTGAAGATCGTGCTGTTGGGCGACCGCCTCCTTTATTATCTCTTGAGCCGGTACGATCCGGACTTCCACGAGCTCTTCAAGGTTCCCGCCGATTTCGATGACCGCATAACGTTCGATCCGGACGGACTCATGCGCTACGCCCGCATGATCGCCACCCTTGCGCGACGCGAGAAGCTCCGCCCGCTCGACCGTTCGGCGGTGGCGCGCGTGATCGAGCACGCCTCGCGGGTCGCCGAGGATTCCGAGCGCCTGACCGCCAATCTCGAGGGCATCGCCGATCTCGTGCGCGAAGCCGACTTCTGGGCGGGCGAGGGTGGCGCCGTGCGCATCACGGCCGAGCACGTCGAACAGGCGATCGGGGCGCACATCCGCCGAGCCGACCGCGTGCGCGAGCACGTGCAGGAGGAGATCCGGCGCGGCACCATCCTCATCGATACCGCAGGTGCGGTGGTCGGCCAGGTCAACGGGCTTTCGGTCGTCCAGCTCGGCGATTTCACCTTCGGCCAGCCCTCCAGGATCACCGCCCGCGTCCGTCTCGGCCGCGGCCAGGTGGTCGACATCGAGCGCGAGGTCGAGCTTGGCGGCCCCATCCACTCGAAGGGTGTGCTGATCCTCTCGAGCTATCTTGCGGCGCGCTACGCCGCCGAGCGGCCGCTTTCGCTCAACGCGAGCCTGGTGTTCGAGCAGTCCTATGGCGGCGTCGAGGGCGACAGCGCGTCCTCGGCCGAGCTCTACGCGCTGCTCTCGGCTCTCGCCGCGGCGCCCATCCGCCAATCGCTCGCGGTCACGGGCTCGGTCAACCAGCTCGGCCAAGTGCAGGCGATCGGCGGCGTCAACGAGAAGATCGAGGGCTTCTTCGACGTCTGCCGCGCGGCGGGACTGCTCGACGGCCACGGCGTCTTGATTCCCGCCTCGAACGTAAAGCACCTCATGCTGCGCCGCGACGTGATCGAAGCGGTCGCCGCGGGCAAGTTCCACATCTACGCGGTGGAGACGATCGATCAGGGTATCGAGATTCTGACAGGAATTGCCGCCGGCGCGCCGGATGCCAAGGGCGGCTATCCGTCCGACAGCATCAACGGACGGGTCGAGGCGCGTCTCGCCGGCTTCGCGGAGGCGGCGCGCCGCTTCGCGCAGCAGGGCCGCGAGCGGGGGGACGAGGGCCCGGCCGCGCACTAGCATTGCCCCTGAAGGAGCGGCGATGAACGGCAAGAAGGGTAAGCAGCAGAGCGGTGGCGAGCCGCAGCGCCGCACGGGCACCGGGGGCGTCCCGCGGCGCGTCCTCGTGGCGCTCGACGCGGCAACGCTCTCTTCCGGCGCCTTCGATCTCGCGGCCGAGTTTGCCCGCCTCTTCGATGCCGATTTGAGCGGACTCTTCATCGAGGACATGGATCTGCTCCACTCGGCGGCGTTGCCCTTCGTTCGGCAGTTCGGCTTCGGCGGCGCGCCAGGCGGCAGCTTCGACCTGAAGACGATCGAGCGCGAGTTGGACCTCTTGGCGAGCAAGGCCCGCAACGCGCTCGTCGCCGTCGCCGAGCGCCGCAAATTGCGCCACTCGTTCCGCGTCGTGCGCGGCCAGGTCGCGAGCCAACTCGCCGAGAGCTCGACGGAGGCCGATCTCGTGGTGCTGCAGGCGAGCAGCCGGCCGCTCGGCCGCCATCTTCGTCTCGAGGCGCCGGGCCTCGCCGCCGCGACCGCGCTCGGCTGCGCCGTGCTCCTGCTAGAGCCCGGCATGGGGCTGCCGAGCTCGGTCCTCGTGGCCTTGGAGGACGGCGAGGTCGACGAGCGCGCGCTCGCGCTTGCCGCAGAGGTCGCGCGCCTCGCCGGCCTGGAGCTCCGGGTACTGGTCCCGCCGCTCGAGCCGCGAGAGGCGGCCAAGCGCGACGCGTTCGTGCGCAAGAGGCTCAGAGAGGCGCGTGTCGCCTGGCGGCTCGAGGTGCTGCCGGTCCTCGATGCGCGCGCGGTGGCGCTCTATACGCGGCAACACGGCCAGAACCTTCTCGTGCTCTCCGCGAAGTCGCCGCTCCTTGCCGAGGTGGGGCGGGACCGGCTGATCGCGACCTTCGGCTGCCCGCTGCTCCTGATCCGCTAGAGCGGAATCCATTTCGGTGGAAGCAGCCCCCTCACCCTACCCTCTCCCCCTTTGAGGGGGAGAGGGTTGCGCAGCCTTAGCGAGCGTAGCGAGCTTAGGCAAAGCTGGGTGAGGGGGCGATTCCACTTCGTCG
>DASPPM010000479.1:0-20525 GCA_035625535.1 Alphaproteobacteria bacterium | reverse complement strand
TTCCCCCCGCTGATCTTCTTAGAGGACCCTCCCCCTCCGGATCGTAGGACGCTCGGCCGGGCACGGCAAGCGCGGGCATGGCGCTAGCGGACTTCTTCCTTGACGGCGCTAGGGTTGCCCGCCCATATCCTGCCCGAGGATAGAAACAAGCAGAGCAGACGATTCCTCCCTCCGCCGAGCGACCCGACCGGCCGCCGAGATTCCGGAAAAGCGGGCAAGAGACGGAATGGCGTCGATGAGTCCGGAGAGAAAGGCTCCGCCCATGCAGGGCACCTCCGCGGGACGGCCTTTCGTGGCACTCGTGCTGCTCTGGCTCTCCGGTGCAGGCTCGCGCATGACGCTTCTCGCGGTGCCCCCGGTGATCCCCTTGCTTCACGCCGATCTCAAGCTCTCGGAAAGCGCCGTCGGCGTGCTTTCGGGCTTGCCCTCCTTTCTCTTCGGACTCGCCGCGGTGCCGGCCGCCCTCCTCATCGCGCGGCTCGGCGCGCTGACCACGCTCGTCGCCGGCTTGCTCCTGACCGCCGCAGCCTCCGCTTTGCGCGGTGCCGCGGGCGACGCAACCACGCTTTTCGGCATGACGTTCCTGATGGGCCTCGGCATCGCCGCGATGCAGCCCGCACTGCCGCCCATCGTGCGCGATTGGCTGCCGCATCGCATCGGCTTCGGCACCGCGATCTACTCGAACGGGCTTCTCGTCGGCGAGATTCTCGCCGCAGCCTTGACCATCCCATGGGTGCTTCCGCTCTTGGGCGGCAGCTGGCGGCTGAGCTTCGTCTTCTGGTCGCTGCCGGTGCTGGTCACGGCCCTGCTCCTCGCCGTGTTCGCTCCGCCTGCTGAGCCCGGCGGTATCGCCTCGGCCCACGCGCGCCGGCGCTGGTGGCCGGAATGGCGGAGCGCGCGCATCTGGCGCCTCGGCCTGACCATGGGCGGCATCAACAGCATTTATTTCGGCTCGAACGCTTTCTTGCCGGACTATCTTCACGCAACCGGCCATCCCGAGCTGGTCAATGCCGCCTTGACCGCGCTCAATCTCGGTCAGCTCCCCGCTTCGTTTATCTTGCTCGCACTTGCCGATCGCACGGTCGGGCGCGCCTGGCCGCTGCGCGGTGCGGGGCTCCTTGCCTTTGCCGCGACGCTCGCCGTCATCCTGGTGCCGGGCGCCTGGATCATGCTATGGGCCGCCCTCCTCGGCTTCTCGGCGGCGTCCGGGCTCATCCTCACGCTTGCCTTGCCCGCGCTCATCAGCACTGCCGACGATGTGCATCGCACGTCGGCGGGGATGTTCACGATCAGCTACTCCTGCCCCATTTTGGTGTCGGTCGCGGCCGGCTGGCTCTGGGACAAGACAGCGCTCGCGCCGCTCGCGTTCCTGCCCATCGGTCTCTGCGCGGTGGCGGTCCTCGCATTAGCTCCAGCGTTGGCGCTCGCGCGCAAGAGGACGGCAGCGCGCCGCTGACGAGGGCGCGACCGCCTCATCCCCGAAAAGCGATGTTCCGGGAGCACATCCGGTCCTAAGAGCTCGCCGGAAAATAAATGAATCGCTTCGTTGTCGTCATTCCCGCGAAAGCGGGCATCCAGGGCTAGCAAGACGGCGCATTGCCGGGGATTTCTGGACACCCGCTTTCGCGGGCGTGACGACAGTGGGAAAGAGCATGCAGCACTTATTTCCCGTCGAATGCTAAGCTTGCCTCAGGCGCCCATCAAGGATGGCACGACGATGCCCGGCTCCGACGCCTCCGCCCCGAGCCTTCCCCATGCGGCCAAGCGCGTCGGCCGCGGCGAGCTCTTCCTCGGCTTTCTCAAGATCGGGGTGATCGGTTTCGGTGGCGTCGCCCCCTGGGCGCGCCGCGTCATCGTCGAGGAGCGAGCGTGGCTCAGCGAGGAGGAATACGCCTCGCTCTTGGGCGTCGGCCAGATCCTGCCGGGACCGAACACGTTGAATTTGGCGGTGATGGCTGGCGACCGCTTCCAGGGCACGCTCGGCGCGCTCATCGCCGTGGCGGCGCTCATGACCATGCCGCTTGCCATCCTCATGGCGGTGGCGTCGCTTTACGAGCGCTTCGCGGCACTTCCCGAAGTCGCCTCCGCGATGAGCGGCACCGCCGCGGCGGCGGCCGGCCTCGTCATCGGCACCGCGCTCAAGATGGCGCGGCGGCTCCGGCCGACCCGCAGCGCGATCCTCTTCGGGCTTGTCGCTTTCGTCGCCATCGGCGTGCTGCGCTTCCCGCTCATCGCCGTCGTCGTGGTGCTGGCGCCGCTCAGCATCGCGGCCGCGGCCCTGGAGCGCCGCGCGTGAAGCCCGCACCCCTATGGCAGATCGCCGGAACCTTCGCCTCGCTCTCCCTCGTCGCCATCGGGGGCGCCAATGCGGTGGTGCCCGAGCTCCAGCGCCAGGTCGTGCAAGTGCTGGGCTGGATGAACGACACGACCTTCGCGAGCCTCTTCGCCATCGCGCAGGCCGCACCGGGGCCGAACGTGCTCATCGTCAGCCTGATCGGCTGGCACGTCGCGGGTCTGGCCGGCCTCGCCGTGGCGACCTTGGCCATGATCCTGCCCTCCTCGGTCCTGGCCTTCGGCGCGGGACGGGTGGTGAGGCGGCTCGCGGGCGTGCGCGCGATCCGCGCCGCCCAGCGCGGCCTCGTGCCGATCACGGTCGGGCTCATCCTGGCGAGCGGCGTGGTCATGGCCACGACCGCCGATCACGCCGCCCTTTCCGTCCTCTTGACCGCGGGCACGGCACTCTACGTCTTCGTGAGCGACTGGAATCCGCTGTGGGCGCTCTCGATCGCGGCCGCCGTCAGCTTGTTGGGAAGTCGGCTCGGCTTGCCGGCCTGAGGCGGCGGCCTCAGGTCAAGCGGCCGAGCACGACATCGACGAGCGGCTTGAGCGTATCGTGATGGGCGACGAGCTTGGGCACTTCCGGAGGTACGGCCATGCCGGTGCGATCGTGCCAATAGCCCGCGAGCCCGACTTTGACGATGCCGAAGAGATCGAACGGCGAGCCGGCGACGAAGAGGCAGCGCTCCGCCGTCAGCCCGAGCTCCTCGAGCGCCATGCGGTAAGGCCGCGGGTCCGGCTTGTAGACGCCGGCCCGCTCGGCCGTGACGACGACGTCGAACTCGATCCCTATCGCCGCAATCGCCTTCGCCGCCAGCGCTTCCGAGCAGTTGGTGACCACGGCGAGCGGTACGTGCTGCTTGAGCGTCGCCAGCACCTCGTGCGCTTCCGGCCAGGGCTTGACCTCGCCGTAATGCGCCGCAAGCTCGCGCGCGTGCTCGGCCGAGAGCCCGGCCTCCTCGGCCGCCTCGGCGACGAGGGTCTCGTAGGGCCGATAGGCGCCGCTCCGGTAGGTGCGACGGAGATAGGCGGCGCGCCATCTGCGGCCCTCCGCCTCGCCCCCCGCGACCTTGTTCCACAGTGAAGCTGAGTCGAGGAGTGCGGTCAGAAGATCGAAGATCACGGCATCATAAGCGGGCTTCATCATGAGCCTCGAGCGGCCGGCGCGCTCCGCCGGTCTTGGGGCGATCGTCCATCGGTAATCCAGCACGCCAGGCGAAAGCAACCGTCATCGCGGCACCGCTGCGAGTTTGCGCATTTGTGCGTGCGTTCAAGTGGCGAATTGTCCTCGCACCTATTCGCGCGCGCGCGCGCGACCGAGGCGTGAGAGCGCGCTCACGACCTCCCTGAGCGCGCGATTGACGGGCTTATCGCGGCGCAATACCACGCCGAGGTGGCGATGGAGCGGCGGAGACAACGGGCGGACGAGGAGCCGGTCGCGCTTGCCGCGTCCCTTGAGGGCCAAGCGCGGCAGCACGCCGCAGCCGAGCCCTGCCGCGACGAGCTCCTTGATCGCCTCGACGCTGCCCAGCTCCATCACCGGCCTGAGCGACAGGCCGGCGCGCGCGAACCAATCGTCGATGAGACGCCGCGAATAGCCGCCCGGCTCATAGACGACCACGGGCAGCTTTGCGAGCTCGGACGCGCTCACGAGCCGCGGCACCCTGCCGCCGTCGGCGGGGAAGATGGCGACGAGCTCGTCCTTGACGACCGGCGTCACCTGGAAGATGCGCCCCGGCGCCGGCAGGGTCACGAGCGCCACGTCGAGCGCGTTCTCCTCGAGCGATCTCAGAATGTCCGGCGTGTTGCCGGTGCTCACCGCGATCTCCAAGGAGGGAAAGCGCCGGCGCAACTCGCGCAACACCGCGGGTAGGAGATAGATGCAGGCGGTCGCACCCGTGCCCAGGCGGACCCGGCCCACCGTTCCCGTTGCGTGATAGGCGACCGCTTCCACGGCATCGGCTACCGCCTCGTCGATCTTGCGGACATGGCGGAGAAGATCGCGGCCGGCCGCGGTCGGCTGGGCGCGCTTGCCGACGCGCTCGATGAGACGCACGCCGAGACGCCGCTCGAGCTGCCGCACCTGCAAGCTGACCGCGGGCTGCGTGAGGTTGAGCCGCGCCGCGGCGGCAGAGAAGCTGCCGAGGGCGCTCACGTCGGCAAAGGCCCGCAGCTGATCGAGATTGAGACCGCGCATGCCAAAGATTCCTTTATGGGTTTAATAATATCATTAAATTTCCCTTTGGTCTCGCGCCGCCGCAAGCTCGTCTTGCCGGCGGAGCTTCCGCTTGCGCCTGCGGAGGATCGCCCCATGGCGGACGGCAACGAAGAGGGCGCGACAATCGCCCACGCGGACCCTTTGCGCGACGGGGCGGCGGGCGCGCGCTCGCGGGCGTGGCTCGTGTGGACGCTCGCCGCGGCACAGCTCGTCTCCTGGGGCTCGCTCTATTACAGCTTCTCCCTCTTCGTCATCCCCATGCAGCGCGAGCTCGGCTGGTCCAAGACCGAGCTCAATGGCGCGCTTTCGCTCGGGCTCCTCATCACCGGCTTGAGCGGATTGCCGGTCGGCGCCTGGATCGACCGGCTGGGCGGCCGCGCCTTGATGACGCTCGGCTCACTGAGCGCCGCCGCGCTGCTCTTCGCCTGGTCCCGCGTCGAGAGCCTGGCGGCTTTCTACGTCATCTGGGCGCTTCTGGGCGCGGTGCTCGCGGGCGTGCTTTACGACCCGGCCTTTGCGGTGCTCACGCGCGACTTCGGCCCCGGCTTCCGCAAGGCGATCCTGACGCTGACGCTTGTCGCCGGCTTCGCCAGCACCGTCTTCATTCCGCTCACCGAGCTCCTCGTGGAGGAGCTCGGCTGGCGCGCGGCGCTCGCGGCGCTATCGCTCTCGAACCTCGTTCCGGCAACGCTCCACGCGCTTTTCCTGCCGGGCGCAGGGAGAGAAATGCGAAAGAGCGCGCCGCCCGCGCCCCAAGACGCTCCCGCGGGCCTCTCGCCGCTCAGGATTGCGATGGGCAGGGCGACCTTCTGGTGCCTGCTCGCCTCCTTCGCGGCCGCAGCGGCCACCTCATCCTCGGTCACCTTCCATCTCGTCCCGCTGTTGAGCGAGCGCGGCGTCGATGCGGCCACCATCGTGTCGTGCATCGCCGTCATCGGCCCCATGCAGGTCGCCGGCCGCCTCGTCCTCTTCGGCCTCGGCGCCAAGCTCGGCGCCGAGGTTCTCGGCAGCCTCAATGTGCTGGCGATCCCCCTCTCGCTCTTGGCGCTCCTCCTCTTGCCTTCGAGCTTCGCGGCACTCGTCGCTTTTGCCGCGCTCTACGGCTTGGGCAACGGCATCATGACGATCGTGCGCGGCACGGCGGTGTCCGACCTCATCGGGCGGGAGGGCTATGGCGCCATCAACGGCACGCTCGCCTTGCCCAACAATTTCGCGATGGCGACGGCCCCTTTCGCGGTAGCGACGCTGTGGGCCGCCTGGGGCGGCTATCAGCGCGTGCTGTGGGCGATCTTCGCGGCGTCGTGCCTCTCCGCGCTCGCCTTCTGGCTCGCGGTAGCGACGGCAAGGAGACGCGGCGGAGTGCCTCGAGGCGGGGCGTGAGCGCAGCCACAACTCTGCCCCTCTTGGCCGGCGCCTGACGACGAACTATTGTTTGGGCGTCCTCGACAAGGGAGCGAGCTGCACGATGCGCGACATTCTTGCGATGGGGGCCGCTTTTCTCGCCGCTTTCCTCCTCGCACCTTCGCTCGGGGCTGCCGATGCCGTCCCCGTCTTTTCCGACATCGGTCCCGATGCCGCGGCCTACGGGGCCGCGGAGGATTACCCCGTCGGCAAGCCCGGCACCTTCCGTGAGCAGCGCTTCCTCGTAGGCTCCTTCAGTCACTTCGACAGCGTGCTTGCCGCCCATCCGGTCGGCCGCGCCGCGACACGCTCGATCCTGTGGCGTGCGCCCGAGGAGATCTCGCTCGGCTATCGTTACCAGGGCGGGAGCCATACGCTCGCCGATTATCTCGAGCGCCATCCGGTGACCGGTCTCCTGATCCTCAAGGGCGACACCATCCTCTTCGAGCATTACCGCTACGCCCGCAGCGACAAGGACCGCTTCACCTCGCAGTCCATGGCGAAGACCATCACCGCCATGCTGGTCGGCATCGCGATCTCGGAGGGCGCGATCCGCTCCATCGACGATCCGGCCTCGGCCTACGTGCCCGAGCTCAAAGACAGCGAGTTCGGCCGCACGCCGATCAAGGCGCTTCTGCACATGGCCTCGGGCATCGCCTATAGCGAGACCTACGACGGCACCGACGACGCGGCGAAGCTCAATCGCGAGCTCTGGCGCCCCGGCGGCCCCGGTGCCGCCGCGGCGATTGCCAAGTTCGACACGCAGATCGCAGCACCAGACAGCTTCTGGTATTACGCCGGCATCGACACCGAGCTCTTGGGCCTCATCCTCACGCGCGCGGTCAAGATGCCGCTCGCGGACTATCTCGCCTCGCGCATATGGCAGCGCATCGGGAGCGAGGCCGACGCCTCCTGGATCGTCGATGCCTCGGGGCAGGAGGCAGCCTTCTGCTGCTTCAACGCGGTCTTGCGCGACTGGGGACGGCTCGGGCTGCTCCTTGCCAACGACGGCGCCTGGCGCGGCGAGCAGGTGATCCCGCGGCAATGGGTGATCGACGCCACCACGGCGGCAGCACCGGGAAGCTTCCTGGCCCCCGGCACGATGACGCGCTTTTACGGTTACGGCTATCAGGTCTGGATCATGCCGGGGCCGCGGCGCGACTTCGCGCTCCTCGGCATCCACGGCCAGGCGACCTTCGTCGATCCGGCCGCGAAGCTCGTGCTCGTGCACACCGCCGTGCGTCCGAAGCCGACCGGCAATCCCGGGCAGAGCGAACTCATCGCGCTGTGGCAAGGGCTGGTCGAGCAATACGGAACGACGGAGGAGGGCGAGGCGAGCCGGTCGCTGCCTTAGAGCGGAATCCATTTCGGTGGAAGCAGCCCCCTCACCCTACCCTCTCCCCCTTTGAGGGGGAGAGGGTTGCGCAGCCTTAGCGAGCGTGGCGAGCTTAGGCAAAGCTGGGTGAGGGGGCGATTCCACTTCGTTGGATATTGCTCTAGGCGGCAGTGCCGCCATCATCGGCCGACGATTTCAGGCGCGCGATCTCTTTGAGCGCGCTCTCACAGAGACGCGGGATATCCGTCTCGATGCTCGCCCAGATGAGATCGTCGACGATCTCGTCGTATTTATGGCGCAGGATGTTCCCGATACCGCGCGCCTCCTTCCAGGGCGCATCGCGATAACGCGCGTCGAGATCGGGCCCCAGTTTCACGGCCGCCTCGCTGATGCGCCCAAGGCAGCGCTCGACCGCGTCGATCGTCTTCTCGTCGCTGAAATAAGTCGCGCGCGACATGCCGGCCGTGTAGCGCGCGATGCGCTCGCAGTTCGTCACGATGTCCTCGAGCCGGTCGAGGCGCTTTCTAGAAGGCATGGATCGCGTCGCGCTCCGCCTCGGCGGCCGCACCCCGGCGCAGACGCTCCTTGCCGGCGAGGTCGACCGGCCGGCCGATCCATTCCTCGAGCGACTGCTGGATACCGCCATAGGCGAATAGGCTCTTTACCAACGCCGGATCAGTCTCGATGAGAATGTCCACGTCGCTCTCAGGCGTCTCCTCTCCGCGCGCGAGCGAGCCGAATACCGCCGCGTGGCGCACGCCCATGCGCTCGAGCTCAAGCCGGTGCGCCTTAAGCGTACGGATGACGTGGACGAGCAGCGCATCGGGAGCGTTTGCGCCCTCCTTTTCACTTTCACTCGGGCCAAAATCGCGCTCGATCAATCCCTCGACATAATTCGTCAAGGTGCGACGGCGCTGCCGCGCGCGCCGCTGTGCCGCGGCAAGCGTTCGCTCATCGAGACGGATGGAAACGACCTTGCGCATCTGGAGCGCTCGCTAATCTCGTATTACGATGTAATACAGACGGGCCAGAAGGTCAAGCGGGTGACCCGCGCTCGGGCACGTTGCGGCCTGCGCGCCCTACACGTCGAGATTCGCCACCTTGAGCGCGTTCTGCTGGATGAAGTCGCGGCGCGGCTCGACCACGTCGCCCATGAGGGTGGTGAACACCTCCTCCGCCTCGTCGGTGTGCTCGACCTTGACCTGGAGGAGGGTGCGCGCCTGGGGATCGAGGGTGGTCTGCCAGAGCTGCTCCGGGTTCATCTCGCCGAGCCCCTTGTAGCGCTGGATCACGACACCCTTGCGGCCGAGCTCCATCACCGCGTCCACGAGCGCGATGGGCCCCGCGATGAGCACCTCGCGCTCCTTCGCGGTGAGCTTGCCGCGCTTGACGAAGAGCTGCTGCAGCTTGCCCGCGAAGGCATCGACGCGCCGGGCCTCCGCCGAGCGGATCACCGAGCCGTCGATCACGTGGCGCTCGGCGACCCCGCGCAGGGTGCGGGTGAACTCGAGCCCGCCGTCGGCGAGCGGGACGGCCTTCCAGCCGCGCGCGTGCTCGGCCGAAAGCCGGTCGAGGCGCGAGGCGATGTAGGCGGCGGCCTTCTCGGCCTGGCTGCGGTTCGAGAGGATCTCGGGGTTGAAGGCGCCCGCGATCGCCACCTGCTCGACCACGGCGGCGTTGCCGATGTGGCGGATGAGGGGCTGGAGGAAGGCCTTCACCTTGCGCGCCTCCTCGACGATCTCGCGCAAGTCGGGCCCCGCGTGCTGCACGCCGTCGTGGGTGGTGAAGAGCGCCTCCTCGAGGGCGGCACCCATGAGGTAGTCCTCGAGCGCGCGGTCGTCCTTGAGATAGACCTCGGAGGCCCCGCGCTTGGCGCGGTAGAGCGGCGGCTGGGCGATGAAGAGGTGGCCGTGGCCGATGAGCTCGGGCATCTGGCGGTAGAAGAAGGTGAGGAGGAGGGTGCGGATGTGGCTGCCGTCCACGTCCGCGTCCGTCATGATGATGATCTTGTGGTAGCGCAGCTTGGAGGCGTCGAAGTCCTCGCGGCCGATGCCGGTGCCGAGCGCCGAGATGAGCGTGCCGATCTCGGCCGAGCCCAGCATCTTGTCGAAGCGCGCGCGCTCGACGTTGAGGATCTTGCCGCGCAAGGGGAGGATCGCCTGGCGCGCGCGGTCGCGGCCCTGCTTGGCGGAGCCGCCCGCCGAATCGCCCTCGACGATGAAGAGCTCCGATTTGGCGGGGTCGCGCTCCTGGCAGTCGGCGAGCTTGCCGGGGAGCGAGGCCATGTCGAGGGCGCCCTTGCGCCGGGTGAGCTCGCGCGCCTTGCGCGCGGCCTCGCGCGCCGCCGCCGCCTCGACCACCTTGCCCACGATGCGCTTGGCATCCGCCGGGTGCTCCTCGAACCACGCCTTGAGCTTGTCGCCCACGATGCCCTCCACCACGGGGCGCACCTCCGAGGAGACGAGCTTGTCCTTGGTCTGCGAGGAGAACTTCGGGTCCGGCACCTTGCAGGAGAGCACGCAGGTGAGCCCCTCGCGCATGTCGTCGCCGGTGAGCTGCACCTTCTCCTTCTTGGCGATGCCCTGCTCGTTGGCGTAGCTGTTGATGGTGCGCGTGAGGGCTGCGCGGAAGGCGGCGAGGTGGGTTCCGCCGTCGCGTTGCGGGATGGTGTTGGTGAAGCACAGCATGGTCTCGTGGTAACTGTCGTTCCACTGCAGCGCAGCACCGACCGTGATCCCGTCGCGCCTGCCCTCGACCACGATCGGGCCCTGATGGAGCACCGTCTTGGAGCGGTCGAGCCATTTCACGAAGGCCTCGATGCCGCCCTCGTAGTGGAGCTCGACCGATTTCGGCTGCAGCCCGCGCGCGTCGGTGAGCTTGAGGTAGACGCCGGAATTGAGGAAGGCGAGCTCGCGCAGGCGGTGCTCGAGGGTGGCGTAGTCGAACTCGGTCCTGGTGAAGACCTTCCTCGAGGGATGGAAGGTGATCTCGGTGCCGGAGCGGCCGGCGTGCGGGCCGACGACCGCAAGCGGGGCCTCGGGCACGCCGTCGCGGAAGCGCATGACGTGCTCGGCACCGTCGCGCCAGATGCGCATCTCGAGGAGCTCGGAGAGCGCATTCACCACCGACACGCCGACGCCGTGCAGCCCGCCCGAGACCTTGTAGGCGTTCTGGTCGAACTTACCGCCGGCATGGAGCTGGGTCATGATGACCTCGGCGGCCGAGACGCCCTCCTCCGCGTGGATGTCGACGGGAATGCCGCGGCCGTTGTCCTTGACGGTGACCGAGCCGTCGGCATTGAGCGTCACCTCGATGCGGTCGCAATAGCCCGCAAGCGTCTCGTCGACGGCGTTGTCGACCACCTCGTAGACCATGTGATGGAGGCCCGAGCCGTCGTCGGTGTCGCCGATATACATGCCCGGCCGCTTGCGCACGGCATCGAGCCCGCGCAGAACCTTGATCGAATGGGCGTCGTAGGTCTCCTCGCCGCTCGCTTGCGCGTGGGCGCGTTTCCTCTCGACCGGCTTCTTTTCTCTCTCTTTCTCCGTCATCGCCTTGCCTTGTCCTTCACCGCGGCACGACGTTGCCGTCGACCACGCGGAAATGCTGGGTGCCGGCCCCCAGGCTCTCGAACATCGCCTCGTCCGTGCCGCTGAGCCAGGCCTGGCTGCCGAGGGCGGCCAGTTCCTCGTAAAGCGCCGTGCGCCGCACCCGGTCGAGGTGGGCCGCAACCTCATCGAGCAGCAGGAGAGGCGCGCTCCCGCGCTCGAGCGTCTCGAGACGCGCGTGCGCCAGCACCAGCGAGAGAAGCAGGGCCTTCTGCTCGCCGGTCGAGGAGAGCGCCGCCGGCATGCCGCTCGCGAGGTGGCTGACCGCGAGATCGCTTCGCTGCGGCCCATCCTTGGCACCGCCCGCGACGGCGTCCTCGGCGCGCGAAGCGGCGAGGAGGGCGCGGAAGCGCTCCTCGGCGGCGAGCGCCGGGCCCTCGTCGAGCCAGCCCTCGAGCGTGCCTTTAAGCGATATCGAGGCGGCGGGGAAGGGGCCACGGCCGAGCTCGAGCGAGCCTCTGAGCCGCCGCACGAGCCGGCGTCTCGCCGCCGCGATGGCGACGCCGGTCTCCGCCATGGCGTCCTCCAAGGCGTGCAACCAAGTGGTATCCCTCGAGCCCTCGCGCAAGAGCCGCGCGCGCTCCCGGAGCGCGTGATCGTAGGCGGCGACGCGCGCGGCATGCTCCGCATCGTGACCATAGACCATGCGGTCGAGAAAGCGCCGACGCGCGCCCGAGCCCTCCTGGAAGAGCCGGTCCATCTCGGGCGTCACCCACAGCACGGCCAGGTGGCGCGCGAGCTCCGCGTGGCTGCGCGCCGCCTTGCCGTCGATACGCACGAGCCGGCGCAGCGAGGCGGGCCCCATCTCGGGATCGCGGCCCGTGCCGATCTCGAGCACGCCCGCGGCCGTCACAACCGTCGCGGCAACCGCCCAAGGAGTGCCGGCACCGGCACCGCGCCGGCCCACCTCGTCGAGCCGCGCGCGCCGCAAGCCGCGGCCGGGTGCAATGAACGAAAGGGCCTCGAGCAGATTGGTCTTGCCGGCACCATTGGGTCCGGTCAGCACCACGGGCCGCGCATCGACCTCGAGACGCAACGCCCCATATGAGCGGAAATCGCCGAGCACAAGGCGCCGCACCCAAAGCCGGCCCGCCGGCGCCGCGGCACTCGCAGGTGCGGGAGCGCTCGCCTCGAAGCTATGGCGTGCTAAGTCCCTCACACCCGCATCGGCATCAGGACATAAAGCGCGCTCTGGTCCGCCACGTCGCGAACCACGGTGGGTGATGCCGCATCCGACATCTCGAACCTGGCGCCCTCGCCCTCGATCTGCTTGGTGATGTCCAGGAGATAGCGGGAGTTGAAGCCGATCTCGATGGCGCCCGCGTTGTACTTCACCTCGAGCTCCTCGGTGGCGCTGCCCGCCTCCGGGCTGCTGGCGGAGAGCGTCAGCGTGCCGTCCGCGAGCGAGAGCTTCACCGCGCGCGACTTTTCCGTGGAGATGGTCGAGACGCGGTCGACCGCGTTGGCGAACTCCGTGCGATCGACCTCGAGCACCTTGTCGTTGTGCTGCGGGATGACCCGCTCATAGTCCGGGAAGGTGCCGTCGATCAGCTTGGAGGTGAGCACCGTGTCGTCGAAACCGAAGCGGACGCGCGTCTCGGAGAGCCCGATCGCGACCGGCGCCTCGGTGGTGTCGATCAGCTTGCGCACCTCGATGACCGTCTTGCGCGGCACGATCACGCCCGGCATGCCCTCGCCCCCCGCGGGCAGCGCCATCTCGACTCGTGCCAGCCGATGGCCGTCGGTCGCCGCCGCACGCAGGAACTTGACCTTATCCTGCTCGGCGCCGTGCAGATAGATGCCGTTCAGGTAATAGCGTGTCTCCTCGGTCGAGATCGCGAAGGAGGTGCGGTCGATGAGGCTCCTCAGCTCGCCGGCCGCAAGGCTGAATTCGGTCGGAAGCTCGCCCCCTGTCATCACCGGGAAGTCCTCGGGCGGCAGCGTCTGCAGGGTGAATTGGGAGCGCCCGCATTTGATGAGGAGCTGGGAGCGCTCGCCCGGCGCCTCGAGGCGCACCTGGGCGCCCTCGGGCAGCTTGCGTACGATATCGTAGAAGGTGTGCGCGGGTGCGGTGGTGGAGCCCTCCTGCGCGATCTCGGCGGGTGCTGACTCGACGATCTCGAGGTCCATATCGGTCGCGGTCAACCCGACCGAGCCCGCCTTCGCCTGCATGAGCACATTGGCGAGGATCGGGATCGTGTTGCGGCGCTCCACCACGCTCTGCACATGGGCGAGCGAGCGCAGAAGGGCCGCACGTTCGATAGTGAGTTTCATGACGGATCGGAGCCGAGCAATTGACCCAAGGAACGCTCATCCAAGAGGCGGCGATCGCATCGCCAGAGGCCCCGCCCGGCGGCGCCCGAAGGGCGCCCATGAGCGGGGCAGCACTATAGCATAAGTTTTGGGCTCAGAAGCAATTTTGGCGCGGGCGGAGGGCCGTCCTCTAACCCGTTATGCCAATCCGATCGGTTAAGCCTCGAGCATGCGGCGCAACAGCTCCACGTCGTCGGAGAAGCTCGCGTCGGTAGTGCGCAGCTCGTCCACCTTGCGTACCGCGTGCATGACGGTGGTGTGGTCGCGGCCGCCGAATTTGCGGCCGATCTCGGGGAGGGAGCGCGCGGTGAGCTGCTTGGCGAGATACATGGCAACTTGGCGCGGCCGCGCCACGGCGCGCGCGCGGCGCGCCGAGTGCATGTCGGAGACGCGGATGTTGAAATGCTCGGCGACGCGCTTCTGGATCTCCTCGATGGTGACCCGGCGGTCGTTGGCGCGCAAGAGGTCGTGGAGCACCTCCTGCGTGGTCTCGAGGGTGATCGGCCGGCCCACGAGGGTCAAATGCGCCACGATGCGGTTCAAGGCGCCCTCGAGCTCGCGTACGTTCGAGGTGATCTTGTGGGCAAGGAACTCCATCACCTTGCCGGGGATCTGGGCGCCCATCGACTCGGCCTTGGATTGGAGGATGCCGAGGCGCAGCTCGTAGCTCGTGGGATGGATGTCGGCGACGAGGCCCCAGCCGAGGCGCGAGCGCAGGCGCTCCTCGAGGCCCTCGAGATCGGAAGGCGATTTGTCGGCCGAGATGATGATCTGGCGGTTCTGGTCGACGAGCGCGTTGAAGGTATGGAAGAACTCCTCCTGGGTCGAGTCCTTGCCGCTGATGAACTGCACATCGTCGATCATCAGCACGTCCACCGAGCGGAACTGGTCCTTGAAGGCGACGGTGTCCTTGTAGCGGAGCGCGCGGATGAACTGATACATGAACTTCTCGGCCGAGAGATAGATGACCGGCCGATTGGGGTCGCGCTTGCGGATGTGCCAGGCGATGGCGTGCATGAGGTGGGTCTTGCCGAGGCCGACGCCGCTATAGAGGAAAAGCGGATTGAACGGCACCGCGGTGGACTCGGCGACCCGGCGCGCCGCGGCATGGGCAAGCTCGTTCGGCTTGCCGACCACGAAGTTCTCGAAGGTGAAGCGCGGATCGAGCGGGGCCGAGCGGTTCGCGCGCGCCTCGTGCTCGGGCTCGGCGGCCTCGGGGACCTGCTCGGCATCAGCCTTCCCCTTCGCGCGCGTTGCCGTCTCGCGCACGGTCTCGACCAGGAAGTCGACCGCGCGCACCGCGGCGTTCTCGCCCTGCCATAAGCTGCGGATGCGGTCGGCATAATGGGTCGCGACCCAGTCGCGCATGAAGCGCGTGGGCGCGCTCAGCCTGACGAGGCCCCCCTCGAACGACTTGAACGTGAGCGGCTTGAGCCAGCTCTTATAGGCCGCCTCGCCGAATTCGGCGCGCAGCCGCCCGCGGACCCGCGCCCATTGCGCATCGACCTTATAAGGATAAGCGCTTTCCGCCATGGCCCGATCCTACCCCGAAGCCACGCCGGCCCCCAACCGGCTCCGTGCCCGATCCCTTGCGCGCTTGCCCGGTCGCGTCCCGTCGTCACCGGCCGAGGCAAATCGCAAGCATAAACGTCTCGCCACTCCGGCGCTCGAAGCGATGCAGGTATTCCGCCCCGACGGCCTCCCCGTAACGGCCGAAGAATCTCGCTCGACCCATAACCTTCGACGGCCTTTCTTGTTCTCAGATCGGCGGTTTTTGCTGCCACCCCGAATTTTTCCGCAGCGAAGCCTCAAATCGGGCGAGACATCCCTACTCGGCTGCCCGCGAGCTCCTCCTGCATGGAAAATTTGACTGCGATTGCGATCACCTGTGCGGCCACGGTCGATCACCGCGCGCGAAGGGAATCTACTCGCGGCCGACGCGACGCGCAATAAGACGAAAAGGGAACGGAGGGAATTTTTGATGATTTGATAACAATTGGGAGTCGCTTGTGCGACGGTTCGGCGAAAAAGCAATGGCAGCACCGCGACATCGCCGCTGCGGTTTCAAGCGCTACGTCAGATTCGCCGCTCAAGCGCCTTGATGCGCACGGAGAGACGCGAGAGCTTGCGCGCCACCGTGTTGCGGTGAATGGCACCCTTGGTGATCGCGCTCTGCAGCACCGGCTGCATCGCGCGGAAGGCCGTCTCCGCGGCGCTCTTGTCGCCGCTTGCGATCGCGGCCTCGGTCATGCGGGTGAAGCTGCGCAGCCGGCTCAGGCGCGCGCGATTGATCTCGTGCCGTGCTTCATTCCGCCGAATGCGCTTCTTCGCCGACTTATGATGCGCCATGTCTCACCTGGTGTGCCTGCTCTCGCGCACGCTCGGGAAATAAAAGGGGCTCCGGTGGAAGGCTCACGCGCGCACGAGCGGCGGGTTATAGCGGCGGAGTCGGGCTCCGTCAAGCGCCGCCAAGCTCGGGGAGGAAGCGCCTTCGCCCGCCCGCAGAGGGTGCTTGATGCCGTCGGCTCTTGAAGAAGCTATCGGTTCTTGAAGTCGGGCGGGCGCTTGTCGATGAAGGCCTGCATGCCCTCCTTCTGGTCGGCAAGCGCAAAAGTCGAGTGGAAGAGCCGGCGCTCGTAGCGGATGCCCTCGGCGAGCGTGCTCTCGAAGGCGCGGTTGACCGCCTCCTTCACCATGAAGACCGAAGGGCGGGAGAGCTTGGCGATCGCCTCGGCAACCTTCATCGCCTCGGGCAGGAGCTCGGCGAGCGGCACGACCCGGCTCACCAGGCCCGCCCGCTCGGCTTCGGCCGCGTCCATCATCCGCCCGGTCAGCACCATCTCCATCGCCTTCGACTTGCCGACGAAGCGGGGCAGGCGCTGCGTGCCGCCGGCACCGGGAATGGTGCCAAGCTTGATCTCGGGCTGGCCGAAGCGGGCGTTGTCGGCGGCGATGATGAAGTCGCACATCATCGCCATCTCGCAGCCCCCGCCTAGCGCAAAGCCGGCGACGGCGGCGATGATCGGCTTGCGGCAGCCGGTGACGCGCTCCCAACCTCTGGTGATGAAGTCGCCCAGATAGACGTCGACGAAGTTCTGCGGCTGCATCTCCTTGATGTCGGCGCCGGCGGCAAAGGCCTTCTCGCTGCCCGTGATGACCACGGCGCCGATCGCGTCGTCGCCCTCGAAGCCGTCGAGTGCCGTTCCCAGCTCGCGGATCAGCGGCGTGCAGAGCGCGTTGAGCGCCTGCGGGCGATTGAGGGTGATGAGGCCCACAGGGCCGCGGCTCTCGACGATGATGTGCACGTAGGTCATCGCTTGCTCCTTCCCTGCGACGGATGGTGGGGACTGCGGCAGGGCTGCGCGTCCTCAGCTCGGCGAGAGGTAGAAGCGGAGCGTGAGCCCGCCGCCCTCCTCGTAGAGCTCGAGACGCAAGATCTCGCCCTCGCGCCGGTAGGAGGTGCGGCTCAGCGCCTGCCAACCGAGCTGCGGTAGCGTCGCCGCATAGAAATCGAGCACGGCGTCCCGCTGGGCCTTGCCCTTGGCATAGGCCTCGACGATGCGGCCCTGAGGGGTGTCGAACACGACCCCTGCGCCGTCCACGATGGCGAGGCCGGGCATGAGCGGCACATCCTCGGTGCCGGTGACGAAAGCCTCCGCCGCGTAAGTGGCGATGCTTGCGGGGACGAGCGCCAGGAGGGCCAGGCAAAGCGCCAGCGCGCGCATGGCGCGCCCGCCTCTCGGACCCGGCATGAGTAAGAATGAAGGCATCGGATTCGGCTTTTACCTCAGCGCTGCCGACGAGAACAGAAAAAGCTTGAGCGGCCGGACTGCTGGATGCGCTTGATGCGGCAAGCCTCGCCCGCGGCGGCGCAACGCGGGCAGGCCTCGCCCTCGCGCCCATAGACCGCCCAGCGGTGCTGGAAGTAGCCGAGCTCGCCCGAGGGCTGCACGTGGTCGCGCAAGGAGGAGCCGCCGGCCGCGATCGCCTCCTCGAGCACGGCGCGGATGGCGGCCACGAGCCGCTCGGCACGCGCGCCGACGCAGGAGCCGGCGAGCCGGCGCGGCGACACGCCGGCGCGATAGAGGCTTTCGCACACATATATGTTGCCGAGCCCGGCGACCACGCGCTGGTCGAGGAGGGCCGCCTTGATCGGCGTGGCTTTGCCGCCAAGGGCGGCCGAGAGCGCAGCACCATTGAAGCCATCGCCCAGCGGCTCAGGCCCCAGGCCCTTGAGCAAGGGATGCTCCCGCCAAGTCGCCTCCGAGGTAAGCGTCATGAGGCCGAAGCGGCGGTGATCGCAGAAACGCACCTCGGTGCCGTCATCGGTCACGAAGATGACGTGGTCATGGGGGCCCGGCGGGGCGTGATCGGCGATCACCATGCGCCCCGACATGCCGAGGTGGGCGAGCAGCACGACCCCGCCCTCGAGACGGACGAGGATGTATTTGGCGCGCCGATCGATGCCCTCGACCTTGCGCCCCTCGAGCTTTTCGGCAAAGCGCGCGGGCAGCGGGGCACGCAGGTCGCGGCGCCGTGCGATGACGCGCGCGAGGCGCCGGCCCACGAGCCTGGCGGCCAGGCCGCGGCAGACCGTCTCGACTTCGGGCAGCTCAGGCATCAGACCAATCTCCTTGGCCAAGCTAGCCTATAGGGGGAGGCTGCGCTATGGTCCGCTGCATGTCGCAAGAAGGCCGCGAGAACGAGCGCGAAGATGGGGCCGAGGAAGCCGATTTCGGCTTCCGCCGGGTGCCCCATGGCGTCAAGGGGCGGCTCGTGCGCGAAGTGTTCGACCGGGTCGCCTTGCGCTACGACCTGATGAACGACCTGATGAGCGGCGGTATCCATCGGCTGTGGAAGGACGCCATGGTCGAACTTGTGGCGCCGCGCGCAGGCGAGCTCCTGCTCGACGTGGCCGGCGGCACGGGCGACATCGCGCTTCGCCTGGTGGAAGGCACGCGGGGAGAGGCGCGCGTCGCGGTCTGCGACGTGAGCGAGACGATGGTGCGCCGCGGCCGCGACCGGGCGCTCGACCGCGGCAAGCTCGGCGGCATCGACTGGCTCGTGGGGGACGCAGAGGCGCTTCCTATCGCCGATCGCAGCATCGACGCCTACACGATCGCCTTCGGGCTGCGCAACGTGACCGACATCGACGCGGCGCTCAAGGAGGTGCGGCGCGTGCTCAAGCCCGGCGGTCGCTTCTTCTGCCTCGAATTCAGCCGCGTCACCGTCCCGCTTTTGGCCGAGCTCTACGAGCGCTACTCCTTCGCGCTCGTCCCCTGGCTCGGCGAGCGGGTCACGGGAAACCGCGAGGCCTACCAGTATCTTGTCGAGAGCATCCGCCGCTTCCCGCCGCAAAAGGAGCTCGCCAAGCGCATCGCGAGCGCCGGGCTCGGCCTCGTGCGCTTTCGCAATTTCTCAGGCGGCATCGCGGCCCTCCACTCCGCCTGGCGGCTCTAAGCCATAGCGGCGATGATCGCCACACTCCGCCACGTGGCTCGTCTCCTTGTGATCGCGCGCACGCTTGCGCGCCATGCGGCACTCTTCCCGCTCGAGGAGGCCGGGCTCGCGCCGCCCATCGTTCTCTTCGCGCGCGTCCTCGCGCGAGGGACGAAAGAGGCCGGCCGGCCAGGCGAGCGCCTCACCTTGGCACTGCAAGAGCTCGGCCCCAGCTTCATCAAGCTCGGCCAAGCGCTCTCGGTGCGCTCGGATATTCTGGGCGAGCGCATGGCGGAGGATCTCTCCGCACTTCAGGACCGGCTCCCGCCGTTTGCGCCCAAGGAAGCGCGCGCCACGATCGAGGCCGAGCTCGGCAAGCCGCTCGGAGAGCTCTTCGCAAGCTTCGAGGACGAGCCGGTGGCCGCCGCCTCGATCGCCCAGGTGCATTATGCCGTCACCAGCGAGGGGGCGCCCGTCGCGGTCAAGGTGCTGCGGCCCGGCATCGAGGAAGCATTCGCGCGCGATCTCGAGCTTCTCGAGTGGCTCGCGGCACTGGTGGAGGAAAGGCGGCCGGCGCTGCGCCGGCTCAAGCCACGGGAGGTAGTCGCGTTCTTTCGCGAGATGGTCTCGCTGGAGATGGACTTGAGGCTCGAGGCCGCCGCCGCCTGCGACTTTGCGGAATCGCTCGCCGACGACCCGCGCGTGCGCATCCCCAAGGTCGACTGGCAACGCACCGCCAGACGAGTCCTGACGCTGGAGCGCATCGCCGGTATTCCGGTGGACGAGCGGGAAGCGCTGATCGCGGCAGGGCACGAGCCGCTCGCCGTCATCACCCACGCGGCGGAGAGCTTCTTCAACCAAGTCTTCCGCAACGGCTTTTTTCATGGCGACATGCATCCGGGGAACCTCTCGGTCGACGCGGACGGCCGTCTCGTCATGGTCGATTTCGGCATCATGGGACGTATCGACCGCAAGACGCGAGACTATCTCGCGGAGATGCTGATCGGCTTTCTCGACGGCGACTATCTGCGGGTCGCGGACGTGCATTTCCGCGCGGGCTACGTGCCGGCACGAAAATCGCGCGATGCGTTCATGCAGGCCTGCCGCGCGATCGGCGAGCCGATCCTCAACAAACCGCTCCACGAGATCTCGCTCGCGCGCCTCTTGGGCCAGCTCTTCGCCGTGACCGAGACCTTCGAGATGGAGACGCAGCCTCAGCTTCTCCTCCTGCAGAAGTCCATGCTGCTGGCGGAAGGAGTGGGGCGCAAGCTCAGCCCGGAGGTCAACATGTGGGCACTCGCGCGCCCCCTCGTCGAGGCTTGGGTGCGCGAGAACCGCACTCCCGAGGCCGTGCTCGGCGAGATGGCGCAGACTGTTGCCGAGGCCGCGCAAGCTCTGCCCGAGCTAGCGCGCGAGACGCGGTCGCTCTTAAGCGAGCTCGCCAACGGCGGCTTGAGATTGCATCCCGACACGCTCGCCGCACTCGCCACGAGGGGTAGGGGAAGCCAGGCGCTGCTCTGGCCGCTTTGGCTCGCCGTCGCCCTTCTCTTCTTGATCCTCTTGGCGCTCCTCGGGCTGTCATAACCGGAAAGGCATCGTCTCCTCTCCACAATGCGGTTGCTTCTCAAATACGAGGCTTGTAGGCTATTCACAGCAAGTGTGCGTAAATTGAGGAAACTTTTACAGTGCTGACCGGCAAGCGGATTTTGCTGATCGTCTCGGGCGGGATCGCCGCCTACAAAGCCCTGGAGCTGATCCGCCGCCTACGCGAGCGCGGCGCTCAGGTGCGCACGATCCTGACCAGGGGCGGAGCCCAGTTCGTGACGCCGCTCTCGCTCGCCGCCCTCTCCGAGGACAAGGTCTATCAGGATCT
>DASPPM010000478.1:0-16288 GCA_035625535.1 Alphaproteobacteria bacterium | reverse complement strand
CCCGTTGATTTGGAAGCAGCCCCCTCACCCTACCCTCTCCCCCTCGGAGGGGGAGAGGGTTGCGTAGGCTTAGCGAGACGAAGTCGAGCTTAGCCGGAGCTGGGTGAGGGGGTGATTCCGCGCCATCGGAACATGCTTTAGAGGCGGCGCGTCTCGAGCCATGAGGGCCCTACGGCCCCAGAACCTCGATTTGCTCGGGGTGGCTTACCTCGATGATCGGGCCATTCCACCAGCGGATGAAGCCGCGCACGCGCACGCGCCGGCCCGCGAGCGAGGCGGGCTCGATCCCCGCCGCGGCGAAGAGACGCTTGCTTTCGGGGAGGAGGACCGCCGTGAAGCCGCTCGGCGCGTCCTTGCCCATGCGCAGGAACTCGCGGCCGCCGCTGCGGGCGACCTCGTCGATCCTGCCCTCGACGAGCTCGAAGCTGTCGAGGCGGCGGCGCGCCTCCTCCGGGGCCAAGACCGCGAAGCTGCGCGCGGCCCACAAGCCGCGGCGCTTGTCGCGCGCCTCGCGCTCGCGCTCGAGCATGGCGGACGCCAGCGCGCGGTTGTCCTTGTGGGTGAGCACGCGGGCGAGGCCTCGCGCGAGCAACTCGCCCTCGAGCCACAGCCCGTCCGCGCGATAGAGCTGCGCCAAGAGGCGGCCGTAGCGATCGCTTTTGCGTCCCGCGTAGACGAGGCGCACCTCTTGGCCGAGGGCGAGCTCGCGCAAGGCGGCACTCGCGCGCTCGGCAAGCGGCCAACGCCGGCCGGCCGCGGCATCGAGCGGGGGCTTGGGTGCCAGGATCCCCATCAGGCGCACGACGCGGCCGTCCTCGAGCTCGAGCGTGTCGCCGTCGATGACGGCCTTCACGCGCGCTTGCTCGCCCGCTTCGAGCGGCGCCGCCGCTGCCCCTTGGGCGGCAAACGCCGCATTCGCGCGGGCCCCCGCAAGAGACGCGAGAAGAGCCGCAAGAAGGGCAGCAAGCGCGCGCGGAGCATGGCGGATTGGGCCGCCTTCCCGGCTAGGCAGCTCCATGTGCGCATCGTACACTCGCGCCCGCCCCGTGCCCAGGAGAGGCCGATGCCGCCACTGAAGGAGCTCTACCCCGAGATCCAGCCGCACCAGAGCGGCATGCTCAAGCTCGACGGCGTCCACACCATGTACTGGGAGGTCTCCGGCAATCCTCAGGGGGCGCCCGTCGTCTTTCTCCACGGCGGGCCGGGTGCCGGCACCACGCCGACCCACCGCCGCTTCTTCGATCCCGGGCATTACCGCATCGTGCTGTTCGACCAGCGCGGCGCCGGCCGCTCGCTGCCCTTGGGCGAGATCCGCAACAACACCACGCCGCACCTCATCCGCGACATCGAGCACTTGCGCGAGCATCTCGGCATCGAGCGCTGGCTCGTCTTCGGCGGCTCGTGGGGCTCCACTTTGGCGCTCGCCTACGCCGAGGCCCATCCCAAGCGCGCGCTCGGCCTCGTGCTGCGCGGCATCTTCCTCTGTCGCAGAAGCGAGATCGACTGGTTCCTCTACGGCATCCGCAGCATCTTTCCCGAGCCCTGGCGGGAGTTCGCCGAGTATCTGCCGTCCTCGGAGCGCGCCGACCTGCTCGCCAATTATCACAAGCGGCTCATGGACCCCGATCCGGCCGTGCACATGCCGGCCGCGCGGCGCTGGAGCGTCTTCGAGGGCTCCTGCTCGACGCTGCTCCCGAGCCCCGAGACGGTCGCCGCCTTTGGCGACGACCGCATGGCGCTCGGGCTTGCGCGCATGGAGGCGCACTACTTCGCCAACAACATCTTCCTGCCCGAGAATGCGCTCCTCGAAAATCTCGGCCGCGTCCGCCATCTGCCGGCGGCGATCGTGCAAGGCCGCTACGACGTGGTCTGTCCCATCGTGACCGCCGACGAGTTGCACGGCAGCTGGCCCGAGGCGCGTTACAACGTGGTCGCCGATGCGGGGCATTCCGCCATGGAGCCCGGCATCCGCTCGGCTCTCGTCGAGGCGACCGATCGTTTCCGCGCGCTCGCCTAGGCGTGCGGTCGGATGCCTTGCCAAGCCGCGCGAAACCCGTATCATGGCGCCGCGATCGCGATCCATTGCCGGGAGGGTCTTGTGCGCCGACTTTCGCTGCTGCTCAGTCTGCTGACGCTTTGTCTCGCAACGGCTCCGGCACTTGCCGACGACCCGGATTTCCTCGACCTTCAGCTCGGCGCCTTCGACGTCCGGCACGCGCATAGCTTCCTGGGCGACCTCGAATACCGCTCGGACTACAAGCTCTGGGTCTTCAAGCCCATGGCGGGCTTTTTTGCGACCGCGCGGGGGGCCACCTACCTCTACAGCGGCTTCGCGGTCGACCTCTTCTTCGGCGACCGCTGGGTGGTGACGCCGAGCGAGGCGATCGGCGCCTACGACCACGGCAATGACGCGCATCTCGGCGCCGTCCCCGAGTTCCGCTCCTCGCTCGCGGTCGCCTACCGCTTCGACGACCGCTCGCGCCTGGGCGTCATGTTCCACCACATCTCGAACGCCGGCATCGGCGTCCATAATCCCGGCTCCGAGACCGCGCTCATGACCTACTCCTACCCCTTCAACAAGATCCGCGCGCTGTTCGGGAATTAGCGCCGGCTCTCGAAGGCTCGACTGTGCGGACCCCCCTCACCCTCCCCTCTCCCCCTAAAGGGGGAGAGGGATACGAAGGGTTGGCGAGGCGGAGCCGAGCCTACCCGCAGTTGGATGAGGGGATGCTTCAGTCGGCCAAGAGCGAGCGGTTGCTCTCGAGGAAGTCGGCGAAGGCTCCCGCGAAGCCGTCGAGCTCGCGCTCGCCGTGCACAATCGAGAGGCTGACGAAGCCGCGCCGCGCGATGTAATAGCCGCGCGCCAGCATCTCGAGATGGAAGAGCGCGCGCAAGGCCTGAGGTGTGCCCTCGGCATCCTCGGGCCGCTCGATCGGACGGCGCTGGAAATGCACGGCCATGATCGAGCCGATCCCCGTCACCTGCACCGGCAGTCCCGCTGCGCGGCCGCTCGCGTTGAGCCGCTCGCGCAAGGCATCGCCCATGCGATTGAGCCGCTCGGCCGCGGCGGGCGTGTAGAGCCGCGAGAGTCCGGCGATGCCGGCCGACATGGTCAGCACGTTGTTGTTGAAGGTCCCGGCATGGCCGACGTAGCCGGGCTTGTGCGGGTCGTAGATCGACATGAGATCGGCGCGTCCGCCGAAGGCGCCGAAGGTGAGGCCGCCCCCGATGTATTTGCCGAAGGAGGTGAGGTCGGGGGTGATGCCGAGCTTCTTCTGGAGCCCGCCCGAGGAAAGGCGCGAGGTCATCACCTCGTCGAAGATGAGCACGATGCCGTGCCGCGTGGCGGCCTCGCGCAAGGCACCGAGGAAGGCGGGCGTGCCCGCGATGCCGCCCCCACCACCCATCATCGGCTCGACGATGATGGCGGCGAGCTCCTTCGCGTGCCGCTCGATGAGCGCGAGCGTGGTCTCCCTGTCGTTGTAACGGCCGTAGATCACCGGGAAGGGCGCGTTGACGGGCGAGCCGCCGTGCGCGAAGGCGAGCACGCCGCCGTGATAGGCGCCGTCGAAGACGAGGATGTGGCTGCGCCCGGTGACCGTGCGCGCGGTCGCGAGCGCCATCAGGTTGCCCTCGGTGCCTGAATTGGTGAAGCGCACGCGCTCGCAGGAGGGGAAGCGCTCGCAAACCAGGGCCGCGAGCTTCGCCTCGTAGGGATTGGGGCCGCCGAGCGTGATGCCGCCCTCGAGCGCGCGCTTGATCGCCTCGATGATCACGGGATGGGAATGGCCGTAGAGACCGGCGGTGAACTCGCCGAGGAAGTCGACGTAGGTGTGGCCGTCGAGGTCCACGACGCGGCAGCCCTCGCCCTTGACGAGCGTCAAGGGGAAGGGCGTGTAGAAGAGGACCGTGCGCGTGTTGCCGCCGGGCATGACGGCCTCCGCCTCGGCCTGGCGTGCGGCACTCTTGGGATTGGCCGCGCTGAAGCGCTCCTCGACCTCCTTGAGCGCCGCCTCGAGGCTGAGGTTGACGCGCGCCCTCTCGAGTCCGGCTTCGCTCAATGCCCCATCTCGCCGAGGTAGGTCTTCTTCAGCATCTCGTTCTCGAGCAGGCTCTTGGCGGTGCCGGAGAGCACCACCTCGCCGGTCTGCAGCACGTAGCCGCGGTGCGCGATCGAGAGCGCCATGCTGGCGTTCTGCTCGACGACGAAGATCGTGGTGCCCTGCTTGTTGATCGATTGGATGATCTCGAACACCTGCTCGACGAAGGCGGGCGACAGGCCCATCGAGGGCTCGTCCATGCAGAGAAGGCGCGGGCGGGCCATGAGCGCGCGGCCCATCGCCACCATCTGCTGCTCGCCGCCCGAGAGCGTGCCGGCCTGCTGCTTGAGGCGCTCCTTGACGCGCGGGAAGAGCTGGTAGACGCGCTCGAGGTCCTCCGCGATCCCATCCTTGTCGTTGCGCGTGAAGGCGCCCATCTCGAGGTTCTCGTGCACGGTCATGCGCGGGAACAGGCGGCGCGCCTCGGGCACGGGCGCTATCCCGCGCTTCACCCGCGCGGAGGTGGACATCTTGTTGATGACCTGGCCATCGAAAACCACGCTGCCCGCGCGCGGCGTCACGACACCGAGCACCGTCTTCATCGTGGTCGATTTGCCGGACGCGTTGCCGCCGAGGAGACAGACGATCTCGCCCTGCTTGATGTCGTAGTTGACGCGCTTGAGGACGTGCAGCTCGCCGTAGTAGGTGTCGACGTCGCGGAACTCAAGCATGCGCCACCTTGCGCCCGAGATAGGCCTCGAGCACCTCGGGTTTCGCATGGACCTGCTCGGCCGTGCCCTCGGCGATCTTCTCGCCGTGGTCGAGCACGAGGATCTTGTCGGCGAGCTCGTTCACCACGTTGAGCTTGTGCTCGATGAGGAAGACCGTGAGCCCCATCCTGCGCAGGCTCTTGATCTGCTCGGCGAGCTCGAGCGTCTCCGCGGGGTTCATCCCGGCCGTCGGCTCGTCGAGCAGCAGGATCTTCGGCCGGGAGGCGAGCGCTCGCGCGATCTCGAGGCGGCGGCGGTTGGCATAGGAGAGCTCCTTCGCCACCTGATTGAGGCGCGGCATGAGGCGGTTGCCGAAGATGCCCACGATCTCGAGCGCGTGCTCGCGCGTCTCGCGCTCCTCCGCGAGCATGGTCTGCGTATGCAATACCGCGCCGACCGCCCCCGTCTTGGTGCGCGAATGCTGGCCGACGAGGATGTTCTCCAGCACCGTCATGTTGTTGAAGAGGCGCAGATTCTGGAACGTGCGCGCGATCCCGCGCTCGACGATGAGATGCGAGGGCACCCCGGTGATGTCCTCGCCGAGAAGCGAGATGCGGCCGCGGTCGGGCGCGTTCATGCCGGTGATGAGGTTGAAGAGCGTCGTCTTGCCGGAGCCGTTCGGGCCGATGAGCGCCACGATGCTGCCGGGCTCGACGCGGAGGTCGACCTCCTTGACCGCGGTGATGCCGCCGAAGGCCTTGACCAGCTTCTCGACCTCGAGCATCGCCGTTCCGGGCTTGAGCTCGCTTGGGGCGACTACGCGTAGATCGACGTCGATTGTGCCGCGCGAGGGCAGTGCCGTCTGCTGCTCGAGCGTCAGCGCCCTGGTCGCGCGCGTGGCCGGGATGAGCCCCTGGCGCCGGTAGAGCATCATGAGGACAAGGATGATGCCGAAGATAAGCTCGATCGACTGCGTCAGGTCGATCTGCTGCATCCACTCGTTGCCCACCGCGCGGCCGAGCACGTGCATCCACCCCGACAGGTCCTGGAGAAACCAGGATTGCAGGAGCTGCAGGATGACGGCCGCCAGCACCACGCCGTAGACGCTGCCCATTCCGCCCAGCACGATCATGACCAGGATCATGACCGAGACGGGGAACATGAACATGTCGGGGGTCGCGGTCTGCAGCTTGGCGACGTAGAAGGTGCCGGTGGCGCCCGCGAAGCCGGCGCCCACGGCAAAGGCGAGCAGCTTGAGCTTGACCCGGTTGACGCCCATGGCCCCGGCCGCGATCTCGTCCTCGCGGATCGCCATCCAGGCGCGCCCGACCCGCGAATCCTTGAGCCTCGAGCTGACGAAGATGAGGAGGGCGATGAGGCCCACGCCGAGATAATAATAGGGGCTCGAGGTGACGCCGAAGGAGTAGCCGAAAAGGGACGGTGCTTGCACGCCGTTCAGTCCCATCGCGCCGTTGGTGAGCGTGGGCCAGTTGCGCACCACGATCGGCACGATCTCGCCGAAGCCGAGCGTCACGATCGCGAGGTAATCGCCCCTGAGGCGCAACGTGGGGGCTCCGAACAAGACGCCGAAGAAGGCCGCGACGAGCGCGGCGAGCGGCATCGCTATCCAGAACGAGAGCGTGAAGTGGACGACGTCCTCGCCGTTGGCGTGGTAATGCACGACGACGCCGAGCCATCGAAACGGCTCCCAGAAGCTCGACCACTCCGGGTGGAACTGCCAGGAGGAGGTGACGCCGTAGAAGTAGGCGCCGATCGCGAAGAAGGCGGCATAGCCGAGATCGAGGAGGCCCGCGAGGCCGACCACGATGTTGAGGCCAAGGGCGAGCACGGCGAAGGCGGTGGCGTTCGCCGCGGCGTCGATGTCACCCTCGTTGCGGTCGATGAGCGGAAAGACGACGGCGGCAATGGCCAAGAGCGTGAGGATGAGCCACCTTTGCTGATCGCTCGAGAGCCGCCGGAAGGGAGCGGCCAGCGCCTCGCCGATGCTCCATGTGCGCGTGCCGGGAGAGACCATCGCGCGGCCTCAGGATTTCGTAACGGCAGCGCGGCCGAACAGGCCGCTCGGACGGAACACGAGGACGAGGACGAGGACCGAGAAGATGATCACGTCGGTCCAACGGACCTCGAGGAGCTGTCCGCCGAGCGATTCGATGAGGCCGATGATGACCCCGCCGATCATCGCCCCCGGGATGTTCCCGATGCCGCCTAGCACGGCCGCGGTGAAGGCGCGCAGGCCGGCCGTATAGCCGATCGCGAAATTCGTGTAGTTGTAGTAAAGCCCGAAGACGAGCCCCGCGGCCCCCGCGAGCGCCGAGCCGAGGAAGAAGGTGATCATCACCACCCTGTCGACCTCGACCCCCATCATGCGGGCCGCCTCCTGGTCCTGTGCGGTCGCCTGCATGGCCTTGCCCATCTTGGTGTGCCGCACGAAGTAGTTGAGGCCGGCCATGAGAAGGAAGGCGACGATCCAGACCAGCACCTCGCGCAGCTGCAGCACCACGCCCGCCTCGCCCCAACGGACCTTCGGCATGGGATTGGGGAAGTTGAACGCGTCGGCACCGATGGTGAGGAGGACGAGGTTGAAGAGGATATAGGAGACGCCGATCGTGGTGATCATCGCCGCCGTGCCCGGCACGCCGCGCAAAGGCCTGAGTGCCGTGCGCTCGATGAGAACGCCGAGCGCGCCCGAGAGCAGCATGGTGCCGACAAGAGCCACTGCCAGGACGCCCACGAGGGGAAAGCCGGTGAGGATGACGTTCTGGCCGTTGAGTCCCAGCGCCTCCAGGATATACATCGCGAGGAAGGAGCCCACCATGAAGACGTTGAAGTGGGCGAAGTTGATCAGCTCGATGATTCCGTAAACCATGGTGAACCCGAGTGCCAAAAGCGAGTATATGGCACCCAGGCTCACCCCGTTGATAACCTGCTGGATCAGTACGTCCCCGAATGTCATCGGACGGTATCCGCCCTCCGGTTCCAAGCGAGACGCAGCTGAGCCATCAGCTGGCGGGCGACTGAGGTGCCACGCCGATGTACTTGTATTGGTGGATTATGTCGTCCACCGGATACTTCGGGTTGTGCTTGATCTGGAAAACGCTGACCACGCGGCTGTTGATGTCGCCGTTCTCGTCAAACGACACCTCGCCCTGGAGCGTCTTGACCTTCGCACTCTGGATCGCGTCGCGGACGTTGGAGTGATTGACCGGCTTGCCGCTCGCCGCCACGCGCTTGATGGAGTCGATGATGACGAGTGCTGCGTCGTAGGCGGTGATCGCATAGTCGTCGGGCTGCACCTTATACCTCTCGCTGTAGCGCTTGACCCACTCTTGCGCCGCCGGATCCTCGGTGACGTGCGGCGAGGCGTTGGTCGCGTAGAGTCCCTCGGCCGCCGGGAAGCCGACCGCCGACAGATATTCAGGACCGAAGACGCCGTCCCCGCCCGCCTTGATGGTCTTGGGCATCACGTCGTAGCTCTGCTTGACGAACTTGACGCCGGCCCCCGCAACGCCGCCGTAGTAGACCGCGTCGGGATTGAGCGCCTTGATCTTGGTGAGCGCCGTCGTGTAGTCGGCTTCCTTCGGGTTGAGCTGGTCGTGGCCCAGCACCTTAACCCCGATCTTCTTCGCCTGGCCCTCATACGCGTTCGCGATGCCCACGCCATAGGCACCCGAATCGTCGAGGATGTAGACCGACTTCATCTTCAGCGTGTCGCGCATGTAGTTGGCCATGTTGGGCCCTTGGTAGGCGTCCGTCGTCACCGTGCGGAAATAGATCGCCTTGCCGGCCGGGCGGAACTGCCCGGCGAACTTGGGATCGGTGATGTCGGGGTTGGTCGAGGACGGCGTGATGATGGCGAGATCGCCGGCCGAGAGGATCGGTGCCATGGCCTTGCCTGCGCCGCTCATCTCCGGTCCGATGGCCGCCACGACGTTGGGATCGGACACGAACTTCTTGGCATTGGTCGCGGCCTGGGCCGGGTCGTACTGACCGGCGGATGCCGTGGCGTCGTTGAGGGTCATCATGTCGAGCTTGTAGCCCGCCACGCCGCCCTTCGCATTGGCCTCGTCGATCGCCATCTCCGCACCGTATTTGATGCGCGTGGCGCCTTCCGCGTCCGCACCCGTGAGCGGAAGGTCGATGCCGATGGTGACGCTTTTCTCGGCCCCTTGCGCGGGCGTCGGCCCGCCGAGCCCGGCGATCGCGAGTGAAACGCCCGCGCCGAGCGCGGTCGCAAGTAGCAGTCTGCGTCGTATGCTTGTCATGTTGCCACCTCCCAGGATGAGAATGACCCAAAGCCGTTATGAGCGTTATGCATGGGTCATTTCGGTGGGTAGATATTGACCGGGACGGCGAGGAGAGTCCAGCCGGCATTTTCCGCGACTTTGCCGCAAAAACGGGCAGGGCAGGCCGCCACCGCCTCTGACTGCCGGACGGCCGCCTGCCGCGGTCCTCAGCCGGCGGCCAAAGGCCAGGCCAAGCCGGCGCCGGCCGCGCGCGCCTCGTCCCAGCCGATCCTGGTGATGTGGCCGCCAATTCCGACCAGGCCAATTTCCGTCGCGGCTTCGGGCCGGCCGCGAAATCGAGCGCTCGCCCCGGCGCGCCGTGCTATATAGGGCCCACGTCGCGCCGTCCCCGTAGCTCAGCAGGATAGAGCGACAGATTCCTAATCTGTAGGTCGTGGGTTCGAATCCCGCCGGGGACGCCAGCTTGCGCTCGAATGCGCCCGCCTACGACCGTCGGCCGCACAAAGCCACGTCGGCGTCGGCGTGCGGGTCGTCGCGTCAGCCCAGGATCGCACGGCGGCGCTCGAGGCTTGCCGCGGGCCAGAGCTGGCTCGAATCATAATAGGCCTCAAACGCCGGGATCGCTCGCGGGAGCGTCACCCACGGGAGCTTCGAGCGGGTGTAGATGTGCACGTCGGGCGGCAGCGCCGCAGGATCGTCGAGCGTGCCCACGCGCACGAAAGAGAGCGTGGTGCGGCCGCCATATTGGCTCCAGAGTGCCGTCTGGCAATCGCGGCAACGATAGATCTTCTGCGGGCGGCCGCTTTCGGCGGGCACCGCCACGGCCTTGGGCTCGCCCGCGAGGAGAGCGATCCTGTCCGTCTCGATGAGCGCGTTGATGACGAAGGCGCTTCCCGTCTGACGCTGGCATTCGCGGCAGTGGCAGCAATGCACGAACATCGGTGCCGAGGCAAGGCGATAGCGCACTTTGTCGCAGGCACAGCCGCCCTGAAGGCTGTCTTTCATCTATTCCCTCCAACTTGCAAGGCCGGTCGGTGCAGTGTCGGCGCGCCGGCCCGCCGGCCAACCTGAATTTAGCCTTGCGCGCGCGCGCGCCCAAGTGGCGGGCTCGGCTCCTTCGCCGACGCCCTCATCGGCGCGCTCGGCGAAAGCGCGAGCTGTTCGGGCACTCTCACCTTCGACCAGAAGGCGCTGCGGCTTCCCGGATTTGCGCTTCCGTGATCCGGCGCTCGCTCGGCAAGGATCGCGTGCAAGGTCTGCCGCGACGAGCCGCCATGGGCGGAAATGCAGGCCCGCGCGTGCCCGATCAGCCGCCAAAGTCGGTCTCAGCGCTCCTTAACGGATTTTTTATGAAGCGGGGCTCAGTTCCGTCTCGAATTTATATGCGGCAAATCCCTAATCTTTTGCGTGCGCGGCGGCGCGAGCGCCGTGCCCATGGAGCAGGCAAACCATGCGCTATTCGCAGCTTCAATACGATTCTCAACGCGGGCTTCGCTCGGGCGAGCTGCCGCAAGGGGCGGGCGGCGCCGCGCTCTTCAAGTTTGATGGGGCGCGCGTGCGGGCGGCCGCAGGCGCCGCGGCAGCGCTCGTAATCTTCTCGGGCCTGATCCTTGCGGGCATCCTCGTGCGGCTCTGGGCCTATCTCGCCTGACGGCTTTCCATCCCTGACCGCGCGCTCGGGACCGGTGATATGAGCACGATCCACATGCCAGCGAGACTCGGGACGGCAGGCCGTAAACCGTCCTGGTGGTCTCGCCTTACGAAACGCTTCTCACCAATCGACTCGCAGGACGCGGCCGGGGCCGAGCCCGCGGCCGCAGGTGTATCCCCCGCGGCCACGCGCTTTCTTATTTCCCAACGCTACGATCACCGTTGGAACGTGGAGGCCTCCGGCCGCGCGGCGGGCGCCGGCTTCACACTTTTGAGCCAGGCTGTCGCCTACGCGCGGAGCGCGTGCGACGCCGCACCCGCCACGATCGAGCTCCGCATCGGCGACGTCGTCGCCGTGATTCACCAGACGGCGGGCTGGCCCAAATCGATCTGCGGCGAAGCCATCAAGCGGCGCTGAAGATCGCGCCGGGCGCTCGCCTTAGCGCCGCCCTTTGCGCGCTGCCGCCCTCCTCCGCCTCTCTGCGAGCGGCACGCTCTCCGCGAGGAGGGCTTGCAGCCGGTCCTTGCCCAGGCGCCGCTGCCAGCGGCTGAGCGAGGAGCGCTCGAAGGGGAGGTCATGGCGGAAGGCCTCCTCCCCGCAGAAGTACTGGAAATAGGGGTTCTCCAACCAACGCGCGCAGAGCGCCGCGCCCGACAAGCCTTCGATGTGCTTGAGGATGATGAGGCCGGCAACGAGGCGCGCAGGCAGGGGCGGCCGGCCGTAGCCCGCGCGGCAAACGGCACCCACGCGCTCCTCGAGCGCGCTCCAGTCGATGCGCGCCCTGAGCCGCACGAGCGGGTGGCCCATGTCGATGATGCGATCGAGCGCCGGGCGGAACAGGTCCTTCTGGCGCGCGTCTCGCGGCTTCGCCATAGCACCTCTCCGACAGCGAGTGCCGCGCCAAGGGGAAGCGCGAACGCTGCGAAGCATACCAGATCGAAGCGAGCCTAACGCCTCGGCCGGCCTTTCTGCAAATCGCGAAATGCGCCGCGCTCGGAAGCGCCCGCGCAGCCTCACTTGCCGCGGATTTCGCCGGCGGCGCGCGTGAGGATTTCGGCGATGCGCCGTTGCTCCTCGGGCGGGCTCGCGAGCTTTTCTCTGAGCGCTCCCTTGAGCTCGCGGCGGGCCGCGCGCAATGCCGCGACCATCTCATGGCCGGCATCCGACGCCTCCTCGGCCTCGGCGCCGGCAGCACCCGCCTCCTCGCCGCCAAAGGCCCGGCGCATATGGTCCATGCGGCGGCCGATCCAGGCGAGCTGCTCCAGCATCGATTGCGCCAAGGCTCGATTCGCCTCGAGATGGGCGCGTCCCGTCTCCGTGATGCGATGGAGCTTCTTGGTACCCTCTGCCTCGACCGTGGCATGGCCGAGCTCCTCCAAATAGGTGAGGGCCGGATAGACCATGCCCGGGCTCGGGCTGTAGAAGCCGCCGGAGCGCTCCTCGAGCGCCTTGATGATCTCATAGCCGTGGCGCGGCGCCTCGGCGAGAAGGGCGAGAATGACGAGCTGCAGATCGCCCGAGGCGAGCTTGCGCCCGGCGCCGAAGCCTTGCGCCCCCATGCCGGCCCCGCCGGCCAAGCCGGCCACGAACCGGCCGAAGCCGCGGCCGCCGCGGTGGCGGCCGATGAAAGCGATGCCGGCGTGAGGCCGGCATTCCCTGGTGTGATGACGCATGATGATCTCCGTATTTATCATAAGATAGCTCTAACAATATATCGTAAGATACATCATGTCAACAAGATTTTCTCAGCCGACATGGTGCTGCTTGTCGCAGGAGGTCTGATCGGTGACTGTGGGAGCAAGAGCCAGGTGGGCGAGAGCCCGAGCGGGAGGCGTCTCATGAAAGCGGCAAATTTCGCGGCAAAATACCGGAAGCTGTGGGGCGAGCTCGGCCCTTACGCCAGGTTCGAGCACGTCGTTGCCATCATCCTGATCGTGCTGATCTCGCTGGTTGTCGCCGCTTCCACACTGAGCCTGGCAATCGACATTGCCAAGATCCTCGCGGGCGGGCTCGCCTCGTTCAGCGATATCGCATTCGAGGAGATCTTCGGACGCATCATGACGGTGCTGATCGCCCTTGAGTTCAACGTGTCGATCGCGCAGGTGCTTGCGTCGCGCCAGCACATCGTGCAAGTGCGCACGGTCGTGCTGGTTGCCATCCTCGCGATCGCGCGCAAGTTCATCATCATCGACATCGACGTCAAGAGTGCCGAGACGCTGATAGCGCTCGCGGTCATCGTCGCCGCGTTGGGCGCGACCTACTGGGTCCTCAACATCGCCGAACGCCGCTCGCCGGCCGCGGGCGACCGAGATGGCGGCAAATAAAACAGCCCTCCCGCCCGCGATCGCCCGCTCGAGCCCATGAGCGCGCTTGTCAGCATCATCATGCCGGCGTTGAACGCCGCGGCCACGATCGCCGCGGCGGCCGCGAGCGTCGTCGCGCAAAGCCACCGGGAATGGGAGCTCCTCATCGTCTCCGATGACGGCTGCGACTATGCGCGCGTGCTCGGGGACGCGGGCACCTCGGATGCCCGCATACGCTTTCTCAAAGATGAGGGACCCGCGCGCGGGCCGGCGGCGGCGCGCAACTTCGGCCAACGGCGCGCCGCGGGGGAACTCATCACGCGGCTCGATGCGGACGACCTCTTCGAGCCCGACCGGCTGCGCCTCATGGTGCCCCTGGCACTCCGACACGGCGTCGCCGGGGACAATGCCGCGGCATACGACGAAAGCCGCGGCGGCGTGCTCGGCACGGTCCTTCCCCTCTCCGAAGGAATCGTACCGGTCGCTCCCTTCGAGCTCGTGCTCTCGCCCATCCCGTGGTGCCTCCTCTTCCGGCGCGATCTTCTGCCGGAGTGGGACGAGGATCTGCGCTTCGCCGAGGATGTCGTCTTCAATGCGCGCGCGTTCGAGCATATCGACCGCGTCCCGGTGCTCGGCCGTGCGCTCTGGCGCTACCGTGTTATGGCGAGCTCGCTTTCACATGCGAAAGGGGCCGCCCGGCTCGCCGATGCGACCTACGCTGAGCTCATCGCCGAGTGCGAGCGCGGACGCCCCCGCCTTCGCAAGCCCGAGCTTGCCGCAATCTGGCGCCGGGCGCTCGAGGCCAAGCGAGCGCTCAATAGCGCGTTCATGGCCGCATACGCGCAAGGCGAGGCGGCGAGCTTCCAGGAATTCGCCCTCAAGCGGGGCAGCCGGGCGGCGTCCTGAGCGGGAGCAGCACCTCCGGGCGCGCCCGCCCTCCGCCCGCGCGGGGCCTCATTCGATCTCGAAGGCCACGTCCCGCGGGCGCTTCTTGAGGCTCTCGCCCCCGTCGAGGTAGAGGATGTTCCCCGTCATCGAGGGGGTGGCGAGAATGAACCGGATCGCCAGCACGATCTCCTCGGGCGAGCTGCTGCGGCCGAGGGGTGGGGCGCGCCAGGCCCGCGCGAATTGCTCCTCGCTCTGCGCTCCGCTCGGGAGCGTGATCCCCGGCGCTATGCCGCAGACGCGGACCCGCGGCGCCAAGGCGAGGGCCAGGGTCTCGGTGAGCCCGAGCAGGCCGATCTTGCTGATCGTATAGGAGAAGAAATCCGGATTGAGGTTGCGCACCTTCTGGTCGAGCATGTTGATGATGACATTGTCGCGCTCGGGCTCGGCGCGCTCCGCGAAGCTCCTAGAGAGGAAGGCGGGTGCGGTGAGGTTCGGCGCCAGGTGCCTCGACCAGCTTTCGGGCGTCAAGCTCCCGATGCTGTCGCACTCGAAGGCGGATGCGTTGTTGATGAGGCACTTGAGGGTAGGGACGTGCTCGAGGCAGCGCGGCACGAGCCCGACGACCTCCTCGATGCTCGCGAGATCGGCCGGCACGGGAATGCATCTCCCGCCCTTGCGGGAGAGCTCTTCCGCGAGCGCCTCGGCCTCGCGCCGGGAGCGGTGGTAATGGAGGAGGACGGTCCAGCCGTCCGCGGCCAAGGCGCGCACGATGGCCGCACCCACGCGGCGCGCTCCTCCCGTCACCAGAACCGCGTCCGTTTTGGGAGGATGCTGCGGCATGAGGGGATCCCGCGATGGCGATCTCGTGGCTTAGGATGCGCGCTCCTCGAGCTCGCTCCGCAGCCGGTAGACCTCGACGCCGGCACCGGCCGCCTCGTTGAAGATATCCGGTTTCACGACCGAGACGCGGCAGGCCTCCACGTGCGGATTGCGGAAGGAGAGGCGCACGAGCTCTTCGGCGAGGCTCTCGAGGAGCGGCGTGTGTGGCCGTGCCGGCCATTTGCGCAGCTCCTCGCGAATGTCGTCGTAGTCGATCAAGGGCTTGCCGCGCGGCTTGCTTGTGCGCGCGGGGGGCGAGTGGGTGAAGAGCTCCACGTTGACGATGAGGCGCGATGGCCGCTCGGGATGTCGCTCCCAGGGGTGAAGGCCGACCCGCGCCTCGACTTCCACGTCGCGCAAGATGACGCGCATGTAGCCCTTGGCACTATCCCAGAGCGCGCCCCCTTGCGGCGGTCTCGTGCCTGCCCGGTCGCTCTTCTTCATGGGCCTCCCGCGGCTGCGGCTTGAGCGGCGAAAAGCCTTGGCATGGCCCGGGTGCCGCCGTCAATGGCCGGGCAGCGTCGGCAGCTTCGGAGTGCCGCGGGGGAGGGTGTGCCGTGCTAGAGTCCCGCGAACGCGATTCTGACGGGGAGCCCGACCATGCGCGCGACAAGCAGGCTTCGTGAGCTCTTGAAGAGGGGCGATATCGTGGTGGCGCCGGGCGTCTTCGACGGCCTCTCGGCCAAGCTCGTCGAGCGGGCCGGCTTCGCCGCCCTCTACGCGAGCGGAGGTGCTATCGCGCGGAGCACGGGCGTGCCCGACCTCGGCCTCTTAAGCGCAAGCGAAATGATCGCGCGCATCGAGACCATCGTGGAGGCGGTCGGCATACCCGTGATCGCGGACGCGGATACCGGCTACGGCAACGCGCTCAACGTGCGGCGCACGGTGGCGCAATACGCGCGCGCCGGCGTCGCAGCACTCCACCTCGAGGACCAGCTCTTCCCCAAGCGTTGCGGTCACTACGAGGACAAGTCGCTCGAATCCGCCGACGTCATGGCGCAGAAGATCCGGGCGGCGCGCGAGGCGGCCGAGGCCTCCGGGCTCGTGATCATCGCGCGCACGGATGCGATCGCGGTCGAGGGGTTGGAGGCCGCCATCGCGCGCGCCGAGCGCTATGCCGCGGCGGGGGCCGATGTGCTCTTCGTCGAGGCGCCGCGCTCGCTCGCCGAGATCGAGAGGATCGCGCGCTCACTGCCGCAGCCCAAGCTCATCAACATGTTCCAGGGCGGCAAGACGCCGCTCGTGCCGCTCGGCACGCTCAAGGCGCTCGGCTACAAGCTCGTCATCATCCCCTCGGATTTGCAGCGCGCGGCGATCCGGGCGATGGAGGAGACGCTCGCGGTGATCAAGGCCGAGGGCAACAGCGCCTCGATCAGCGGCCGTCTCGCCTCCTTCGAGACGCGAGAGGCGGTCGTTGGCCTCAAGGACTATTTGGCGCTCGAGAAGCGCTACAGCGGCTGAGTGCCGGCCGATCGCCATTGCGCGCTCGGGCCGAACGCGGCAGAGTCCCTCCCTCCATAATAAAGTCCGAACAAGGGAGGGAACCATGGCA
>DASPPM010000477.1:0-13333 GCA_035625535.1 Alphaproteobacteria bacterium | reverse complement strand
CGATCCCCGGGCAGCACCTCCTCGACGAGACCGAGTGCGAACGCGCGCTCGGCCGACACCATCTCGCCCGTCATCACAAGCTGCTTCGCGCGCCCGAGGCCGATGAGCTTGACCAGGCGCGAACAGCCGCCGGAGCCCGGTATGAGACCTACCTTGTTCTCGGGGAAGCCGAGCTTGGCGCCCTCGGCCGCCAGGCGGAAGTCGCAGGAGAGTGCGAGCTCGAGCCCGCCGCCGGCGGCGACGCCGTTGATGACGGCGATGACCGGTACCTCGATCGCCTCGATCTCGTCGAACACGTTGTGCATCTGCCGCGCGACGCGGCGGAAGCCCCGTGTCCCCAGCTCGCTGAGGCCCTTCATGCCGCGCACGTCCTCGCCCGCGGAAAACGCGCGTCCTTCTCCCGTGATGACGAGGACCCTGAGCGCGTCGTCGCCCGAGAGCTGGGCCATGGCTGCGGCCATTTCCTCGCGCATGGGCTGATGCCACGCGTTGAGCCGGTCGGGACGATCGAGCGTCAAGACGGCGACGCCGCCCTTCCGCTCCAGGCGCAGGAATTCGAAACCCATCAGCGTCCCTTGAATGAGGGCGGCCGCTTCTCGAGAAAGGCCTTGACGCCCTCGGCGCTGTCCTCGGAGGCGAAGATGTGATTCTGGTGCGCGCGCTCGATCGCGAGACCTTCCGCGAGGCTCGCCTCCAGGCCGAGGTTGACCGAGAGCTTGATGTAGCCTTGCGCCACCGTCGGGCCCGAGGCCAGCTTATTGGCCGCGGCCATGACATCCTCCCGGAATTTCTCCTCGGGAAGGACGCGATCGACGATGCCGAGCGCGAGCGCCTCCTCAGGCGTCACGGTCTCCCCGCTCACCATGAGGTGAAGCGCCTTGCTCTTCGCAATGAGGCGGGGCAGGCGCTGCGTGCCACCCATTCCCGGCGAGAGGCCGAGGTTCACCTCGCCGAGCCCGAGGCGGTACTTGCCCGCACTCGCAAGGCGGAAGTCGCACGCGAGCGCCAGCTCGAGCCCGCCGCCGATGCAGTGGCCGGCGATCGCCGCTATGAAGAGCTTGGGCGTCCGCGTGATCAGATCGACGGTCTCGTGCGCGGCGAGGACGAAGTTGGCGAAGGCCGCCTTGTCGGAAACCTTGAGGGTCGAGATATCGGCACCGGCGCAGAAGAAGCGCGGGAGCTCGCTGCGGATGACGGCGAGGCGCACCGCGCCATCCTCGCGGATGCGCTGGAGTATGCCCCCTAGCTCGCGCAACGTCGCCATGTCGTAGGCGTTCGCCGGCGGATTGTCCAAGCCGACGATGCCGACGCCTTGCTCGATCGTGAATTTGATGGCCATGGCAGGTTCGCCCGACTTAGAGGAAGCGCCGGTTGGCCAGGTTGTCCGGCACCTCGAGGCCGAGCTTCCTGATTTCCGGGATCGTGTCGGCGATGTAGCGCTGCCGCAGCTCCTCGTTGCCGTGCATCTTGATTCCCCATTTCACGTAGAGCGGCGAGTTCCGCGAGGTGGAGCGGCCGAACATGTCGAGTGCTGCGGGCCACCATTTCTTGAGCGCCTCCTGGGCCTTGGCCTTGCCCTCCGCCGTCGCGCAGATCTCCCTCAGGTGCAGAAAGCCGGCCTTGGTGTGGAATTCCTCGTCCGCCTCGAGTTGCGGCGACACCCGCGCGAGCGGCTCGTACGGGCTACCCGTCCACTCTACGCCGACATAGAGCCCGACGCGGTCGATCAGCGCGTGGAACCACGCGAGGTCGATCCAGCTCTCGAACGGTATATGGAAGGCGTATTGCTTGATCGGGCGCTCTCCGGTGGGATCGACGCCGAGACTCTCGAGCATCTCCTGCACGATCTGCCCGTGCGCGACCTCCTGCTTGATGATCTCGGCCTCGATCTCCATGGCGCGGCCGTGGGGCGCATAGCGCAGGCCCGCGTCCGCGATCTTCGCCAGGATGCGCCGGTACTCGGGGTTGCCGTTGTTCTCGAGATGCTCGCCGAGCAGCTTGACGAGCAGCTGGCGAAACTCCTCCGGCATGTCCGGGTCGTTGCGCTTGTACATGCGCTTCGGCGTCGCCTTCTCTTCCACCACCGCCATTTCCGCCTCCTCTCCCGTCGCGAAGTCCCGAAAATACATACTATCGGGATAGTATCCTACGGCGCGGCCCTGTCAATCCTCCCGCGCCGGCGACGCGCGGGCCGGCCGCCGCGGCCGGACAGGTGCCGGCCGGCGCAGCACCCCCTGAAGCACGAGCGAGCGCAGCGCCCGCACCAGATTGCGGCCGTTGAGCTCCGGGGAGCGCCGATGCCACTCGAGAAAGGTTCCGTCGTGGTTTGCCATGAGGACCGCCGAGAGCTCCTTGACCGGCAGGTCGTCGCGGAACTCGCCCGCCTTCTGCCCGCGGCGGATGAGTGCCGCGATGAATTGGTTGAGGCGCCGATAAATGTCGGAAATGCGTTCCGATACGTCCGCCTCCCGGCCGCCGAGCTCGAGGGACATCAGAATGAGGAGCAGGACCTCGTCGCGATGGCTGATCCCGAGCATGGCCTGGTTGTGAAGGAAGGCCACCAGTTTCTCGGTCGGCGACGGCCCCGCCCGCTCGACCGCCTCCATCATGCGCTCGACCACGATCCTCTGCACCCGGTCCAAGAGATCGACCAGCACCGCCGATTTGCTGCCGAAATAGAAATAGACCGCGCCCTTGGTCAAGCCCGCCGCCGCGGCGATCTCCTCGAGCGTCGTCGCGTGGTAGCCCTGCGAGACGAAGAGGCTGAGCGCCGCCTTGCGCAGCTTCTCGAGGCTCGCCTCGCGTTGCTCGATCTTCTTCACCACGATCGATGCACCCCCGTCCCTGCCCTCACCCTCTAGGGATCGGGCAAGGCGGCAGCGGCGCTCGCGCTTTTCGAAGCCGGCACTAGCGTGCTCGCGTCCGGCCCTCAGGCACGGCCTCGCCGTACTCGAGCTCGGGCCTTAGCGGCACCGCTTCGCCCAGGTTCCACAGCGCCCAATGGAGCTCCGCGTCGGCGCTCTTCAGAATGGTCTCGATCTGCGGCGACTCGCACGCCGCCATCGCCGCCATGATGAGCGTGCGCGCCTCGCGGATGCGCGCGATCTGCTGCCGCCGTGCCATGCTCAGCCTCCCTAACGATCCAATGCCCGCCTGTACTCCTTGGGCCGCTGGTCGATCATCCGCTTGGTCTTGAGCTCGTAGCGCGGCAGGCTGTTCGGCGGCGCCGGGCGAACCCGCAAGCGAACATGAAGTGCCGCATGAATGCGATCGGAGAGCCGCTGCCCGATCCCGTCCCACGAGGCGGGGTCCGCCGCGTGCTCGGCCGAAGGCTCGAAGCGGATCGTCATGACGTCGTTGTCGCCTTCGCGCGTCAGCACGAGCTCATAGGCACTGCCTACCCCGGGCGTCTCGGCGACCAAATTCTCGACGGCACTCTGATATACGTTCGTGCCACGGACGGTGAGCATGAAGTCGGTACGGCCGAGAACGGCGCCCTCGAGCTTGCTCCAAGTGCGCCCGCACGCGCAGCTCGGGCGGCGCAGCACCAGATCGTGCGTGCGGTAGTTGAGCAGCGGCTGCGCGGTGTTGGCGTAGCTGGTCACGATGTTCTCGCCGATCTTGCCATCCGCGACCTCGGCCCCGCTCCCGGGATCCATCGACCATGAGAAGACGTTCATCTCATTGACGTGCACGCCGTCGCCCTCGGGGCAACCCGGCGCCATGGCGTCGACCTCCGCGATGCCGAGGAGCTCGCCCGCCTTGGCGCCCCAAGCCCGCTCGAGCTGTGCGCGCATCGCCGGGAGTGCCGTCGGTCCCGGCTCGCCCGCATGGTAGGTGTATTTGATCGAGCTCTCTTTTAGGTCGATGCCCATCTCCGCCGCGACGGCGGCCATGCGGAGCGCGAAGGTCGGCGTGGAGATGAGCACCGTCGGGCGCATGCGGAGGATGGCCTGGATGTGCCCCTTGGTGTCGAGGCCGCCGCCCGAGAGGACGCGGCAGCCGAGACGGCGCGCGCCCCAATAGGCGCTCCAGAAGCCGGCGAAATTGCCCCATGAGAAGGCGAAATAGAAGCTGTCGCTGGGCCGGATCCCGAGCGCCCAAAAGCCGTAGACCCAGGATTCGCCATAGCGCACCGTGTCGGACATCGAATAGGGAATGCTCAAGGGCACGCCGGTCGTTCCCGAGGTCTCGCAGTGATGCGCGACGAACTCCGGCGGGAGCGCGAGCGTCGGTCCGTAGGGCGGTGCCGCCTCTTGCAAGCCGACGAACTCGCTCTTGTCGGTGAGCGGGACGCGTCGCTTGAAATCCTCGATGCTGCGGATGTCGCGCGGCTTGAGGCCGGCCGCGTCGAGCTTCCGCCGGTAGAACGGGCTCAGCTCGTAGGCGTACTCGATCAGCGCCCGAAGCCTCTTCAGGTGCAGCGCATCGAGCTCCGCCCGCGGCATGGTTTCGGTGTATTCGTTCCAAAACCGGCTGGCGCCGGCCCGTGCCCCGAGAAGGGCCAATCGAGCACCGCTCATCAATCCCCCTCCCTATGCCGTGCGGAGCGCGGCGGCGCCCGCGCGCAAGGTCCGACACAAACATACTAGCCAGTCAGGATGTTTGATGCCAGCCCTCGGCGGACGTGCCGGTGAGCGCCCGGCGCGGCGTGGACGTGAGCTCTCCCAAGATGTCATAAACAACGTCTAATGCATTGATATATATAGATGAACTTATCCTTACCAAACATTAATTTCGGCGCAACTGCAGGGTAAGGCGCCGGGAGCCATATCTATGGGCGACCAGGACCCCCGGATGGATTTTCCGGAGGGGCTTTTGTCCCCAGGCAAGGAGCGAACGATGACACTTTCTCGCTTACCCATCCGCGCGGACCGCGCGGAACCCCGAGCGCGGCCGCTGTCCGAGACGCGCGCGCGCCCCCAGAGGGCGGCAAGCGGCGCGCTTGCCCTCTTCGCCGCCGTGGCGCTCCTCGCGTCGCCCGCGTTCGCGCGGGAAGCGCCGGCGAGCTTCGCCCCCCTCGTCAAGGAGGTTGCCCCCGCGGTCGTCAATGTCTCGACGACCCAGAAGGTGGCCGGCGGCCCGATGATGGATTTGCCTTTCCAGGATTTCCCGGAGGACTCGCCCTTCCGCCAGTTCTTCAAGCACTACTTCAACGGTCAGGGCGAGAGTCATCCCATGCTGCAGCACTCGCTCGGCTCCGGCTTCGTCATCGACCCCTCGGGCTACGTCGTCACCAATAATCACGTGGTCGGATCGGCGACCGAGATCAGCGTCAAGCTCTCCGACGGCACGAGCTACAAGGCGAAGCTCGTGGGCCGCGACGAACGTACCGACCTCGCCCTCCTCAAGATCAAGGCGGACCACCCCTTGCCCGCGGTCGCTTGGGGCGACAGCGACAAGGCCCAGGTCGGCGATTGGGTGATGGCGGTCGGCAATCCCTTCGGGCTCGGCGGCACGGTCACCGCGGGCATCGTCTCCGCGCGCGGCCGCGATCTCCACGAGGGGCCCTACGACAGCTTCATCCAGACCGACGCCGCCATCAACCGCGGCAACTCCGGCGGCCCCATGTTCAACATGGACGGCCAGGTGATCGGCATCAACAGCGCCATCTACTCGCCCAACGGCGGCAGCGTCGGCATCGGTTTCGCCATCCCCTCTGCGCTTGCCAAGCCGGTGATCGAGCAGCTCAAGGAGCATGGCTCGGTCGAGCGCGGTTGGCTCGGCGTGCAAATCCAGGAGGTGACGCCCGACGTCGCCGAGAGCCTCGGGCTCAAGGCGCCCGCCGGAGCGCTCGTCGCCAAGGTCACCAAGGACAGCCCGAGCGCGGCCGCCGGCCTGCGTCAGGGCGACGTGATCACGCGCTTCAACGGCAAGGACATCAAGGAGCTGCACGACCTCACGCGCGTCGTGGCCGATACGAGACCGGGCACGCACATAGAGATCACTGTCTGGCGCGAGGGTCACGAAATGCAGCTGAGCGTCGATGTCGGCAAGATGCCCGCGAAGCAGGTGGCCGAGACGGAGGAGCCCAACGGCTCCGCGGCACCCGCCGCGGGCGAGGCCAAGGTCGCCTCGGTGGGCTTGACGCTTGGCGTTCTCACCTCGGATTCGCGTAAAGAGCTCGGGCTGGACGAGAAGGTCAATGGAGCGCTCGTCACCGACGTGACGGACGGCACCGTGGCCGCCGAACACGGTCTGCGTCCGGGCGACGTGATCGTCAAGGTCGGCCAAGCCGCCGTCGAGGGGCCGAAGCAGGCGGCCGAGCGCATCGAGGCGGCCAGGAAGGCCAACCAAAAGGCGGTCCTCCTGCTCCTCGACCGCCGCGGCGAAGAGCTCTTCGTGGCGCTGCCGTTCTCTCAGGCGTAAGCGGGAACGGGAGCGGAGCCCGCTCGGCCCCACGACCCCTCGCCCCGCCCTCTCGCCCGCAAGGGGAGAGGGATTTGGGGCGTTGGGGGTCGCGGTGTGCAAGCGTGCTCGGGGCGCTCGAAGCCATGACGGATGCGATTGGTTTCACATTCTGGCCTTGCTAATCTGGCGCCATGCACATTCTGGTCATCGAGGACGATGCCGCCACGGCCGATTATCTGGTCAAGGGCCTGACCGAAAGCGGCTACGTCGTGGACCACGCGGCCGAAGGACGCGACGGACTCTTCCTGGCGTTGAGCCAGAATTACGACGCCATGATCGTCGACCGCATGCTGCCCGGGCTCGACGGGCTCTCCATCGTGCAGACGCTGCGCGCGCAGCAGAAAGGCACGCCCGTCCTGATCCTCTCAGCGCTCGCCCAGGTCGATGACCGGGTCAAGGGCCTGCGCGCGGGCGGCGACGACTATCTCACCAAGCCTTATGCCTTCTCGGAACTTCTCGCCCGCCTCGAGGCGATCCTGAGGCGTGGCGCCAACGAGACCGTCGTGCCCCGCCTCAAGGTCGCCGATCTGGAGATGGACCTGCTCTCCCGCACGGTGCGCCGCGCGGGCAAGGGCATCGATCTGCAGCCGCGCGAGTTCAAGCTCCTCGAGTATCTCATGCGCCATGCCGGGCAAGTGGTGACGCGCACCATGCTGCTCGAAGGCGTGTGGGACTACCATTTCGATCCCCAAACCAACGTGATCGACGTCCACGTGAGCCGCCTCCGGCAGAAGATCGACCGCGGCTTCGATCGCCCCCTCCTCCACACCGTGCGGGGTGCCGGCTATAGCCTGCGCGCGGAAGCTTCGTGAGAACCGGCCGCCTCCTTCGCACCTCGACCTTCCGGCGCGCCCTCATCTACATGGCACCCTTCGGGGTGCTCGTCGTCATCCTCTTCGGCTTCCTCTACCTCGGCACGCTCGGGCTGATCGACGCCCAGGCGAACGCCACCATCGACGCCGAGATCCGCGGCCTCGCCGAGCAGTACAGCTCGCGCGGCCTGAGCCGGCTCACCGAGGTCATCGCCGAGCGCAGCGGCAGCAAGGGTGAGAAGGGCAGCATTTATCTCTTGACCGGGCCCGATCTCACCCCGCTTGCGGGCAATCTCAACGGTTGGCCGTCGGAGGCCGTGCTCAAGGACGGTTGGCTCAGCTTCGAGGTCGAGCGCAACGAGCACGGTGTTATGACCTCCCACGAGATTCGCGCGAAGCCCTTCAGGCTCGAGGGCGGCTTCCGCCTCCTCGTCGGCCACGACATGGCCGAGCGCGCCGCCTTCCAGCAGGTGATCGCCAAAACCCTCGCCTTGGCCTTGGTCATCACCATCATCCTCGGCGTCTCCGGCGCGCTCTATCTCAGCAGCAAACTGCTCGAGCGCGTCGAGGCCGTCGCCGAGACGAGCCGCACCATCCTGCGCGGCGATTTCACTCGGCGCGTGCCGCTCGCCGGCAGCGGCGACGAGTTCGACCACCTCTCGGCCAGCCTGAACGAGATGCTCGAGCAGATCGAGCAGCTCATGACCGGCATGCGCGCCGTCACCGACAGCCTGGCCCATGACCTCAGGAGCCCGCTGACGCGGCTCAAGGGCCGCATCGAGGTGGCGCTGCGCGGGAGTGCGGACGCGGCACGCTATCGCGAGACGCTTGCCGAGACGATCGCGGACGCGGACGCGATCCTCGCCACCTTCAATGCTCTGCTCTCGATCACGGAGGCCGAGGCCGGCACCGCGCGCACCAGCATGACGCGGCTCGAGCTCGGCGAGCTCGCGCGCGCCGCGCTCGAGCTCTACGAGCCGCTCGCCGAAGGCAAGGGGCTCTCGCTCAGGCAAGAGATCGAGGACGGCGTCGCCATCGTCGGCCACCCCCAGCTCCTCGCCCAAAGCGTGGCCAACCTGCTCGACAATGCCGTCAAGTATACGCCCGCCGGCGGGGCGGTCGCGCTCGCCGTGCGCCGCGCGGGCGAGCGTGCCGAGCTCATCGTCGCCGACAGCGGCCCCGGGATCCCGGCCGAGGACCGCGAGCGCGTGCTCGAGCGCTTCGTCCGCCTCGATGCGAGCCGCACCTCGCCGGGAAGCGGCCTCGGGCTGAGCCTCGTCGCGGCGGTCGCCAAGCTCCATCACGCCGAGCTGCGGCTCGAGGACAATGCGCCCGGCCTCAAGCTGACCGTCTCCTTTGACCTGGCGCCGCCCGGATGAGGCGGACGCGGTCATGGCGCCAGGCGGGCAGCCCCGGTAAAATCGGCTGATCGTTGCGGAGGGCGCGTCGCGCCGCGGGCGGCGTTGGCGGCGAGAAAGAGCTTGGACAGCCGATTATTCGGCGGGGTGAGGCCGGATAAATGAGGCACGGCGAGTTCCTGCAATGGGCCATCTATCTGATGGCGGCGGCGGCGGCGGTGCTGCTGTTCGTCTTGTGGCGCCTCATGGGCCATCGCATTGAAGCGCTGGTGAATCGGCTCGTGCCGGCGCAATCCGTCCTCGCACGTCAGACGCTCTGGGTAATCCTTTCGGTAATTTTCAGCTTTGCGATATCGATATTCACTCTGCTGCTCGTCATTCGTCTTCTCTATGCGCTTGGCTACGCCTGATGCCGCAGCGGCGCCCCAATGACTCGCGCATGGCCCTGAGCGCTTGCTGTTTGTGAGCCAGGCGCGCGCGTCCGGCCCGGCACTCGCTTTCCAATCACTCCCGTCGCCGGAAACGCTCCGCGAGCTCCCGCTTCTGGCGCGCGATCTCGTAGAGCGACAGGCTCAGAAGCGCCAACGCCAACGGCAGCAGGAAATAGAGGCAGCGGAAGCCGACGAGGGCCGCGATCGAGGCCGCCTTGGGCACGTCGGGCAGCATCACGACGATCACCAGCTCGAACACCCCGATCCCGCCGGGAACGTGGGAGAGGATCGAGGCCGCCGCCGCGAGCACGTAGGCGCCGAGAAACGTGCGGTAGGTGACCTCCACGTCGACCGGCAAAAGGAGATAGACCACGGCACCCGAGAGTGCCAGATCGACGGAGGCGACCGCGATCTGCGCGAATGCCGAGGCGAAGGACGGCAGCCGCAGGCGATAGCGGCCGAGTGCGAACGGCCGGCGCCAGATGAGCGGTGCCGCGAGATAGGCGAGGCCGACCGCGAGAAGGGCCGCGCCGGCCAGGCGCACCGTAGACGCGGGCGTCGCCAAGACGAGCGCCACGTCGCCCGGGTCGAGCGAGAGCATGAGGCCGCCCACGGTGGTGACGCCGAGCGCAAAGGTCACCGCGCAGAACACCACGATCTCGCCGATCTCAAGCGCGCCTAAGCCCAACCCCGAATAAATGCGGTAGCGCACCGAGCCGCCGCTTATGAGTGCCGCCCCGACGTTCTGGCTGATCGCAAAAGCGACGAATGAGGCGAGTGCTATCTGGCGGAAGGGCAGGCTGCGGCCGACGTAGCGGAGCGCGAGGTAATCGTAGGCGGTAAGCACGAGGTAGCTCGCCGCGCTGAAAAGAAGCGCCGCGGCGACGCGAGGCCACGGCAGCGAGAGGAGATGCTGCAACACCTCCGCGAGCCGCAGATGCGCGAGATTGCGGTAGAGCACATAGGCGGCAGCAAGGAAGACGAGGAGGCTCGCCAGGAGCGTCAAACGGTTGAGCGTGTGCGAGGTCATGCGCGTGCGTTCGCTCCCTCACCCTTCCAGCCGGGAACTGTGGCAAAATCCCTTGCCTTCACGGCCAAGCCCCTCGACAGCCGGGGTCCGATGCGCTGAGATGTTATCCGGATTAGCAGGAAAGACGACAGCCCCCGAGGACCGCGCGCCATGGCGAAGCCGCCCTGCAAGCCCTTGAGCTTGGCTCCCGCGGAGATCGAGACCCGGCGGCTTGCCGACGGCGGGCTCATCCTGCGCTCGCGCCAGGAGCTTTTGCCCTACCCGCGCAGCGTCGGCGAGCTGCTGCGCAGCTGGGCCGCCCAAGTGCCGGAGCGGACGCTTTTCGCCGAGCGCGCGCCCGGGGGCGGTTGGCGCCGGGTGAGCTACGGCGAGGCCGTGCAGGCGATCGAGCGCATCGCCGCCGGGCTCCTCCATCGTGGGCTCGACGCCCGCCATCCGCTTGCGATCCTCTCCGAGAACGGCATCGACTTCGCCCTCCTCGAGCTCGCGGCCATGCACGTGGGCATCCCTGCGGCACCGGTCTCACCGGCCTATTCCCTCATGTCGCGCGACCACGCGCAGCTCAAGCACATCCTCGATCTCGTGCGCCCCGGCCTCGTCTATGCCGCCGACGGGGTCAAGTACGCAACGGCCATCGCCGCGGCCGTGCTGGAGGCAAGCGAGCTCGTGGTGAGCGCCAACCCGCCCAAGGGGCGCAAGGCGACGGACTTCGCCGATCTCATGGCAAGTGCGCCGAGCGAGGCTGTCGAACGCGCCTTCGCCGAGGTCGGGCCCGACACCATAGCCAAGATCCTCTTCACCTCGGGCTCGACGGGCAGGCCGAAGGGCGTCATCAACACCCAACGCATGCTCGTGTCCAACCAGCAGGCCATAGCGCAAATGTGGCGCTTCCTCGAGGAGCGCCCGCCGGTGATCGTCGACTGGCTGCCGTGGAACCACACCTTCGGCGGCAACCACAATTTCAACCTCGCCATCAGGAACGGCGGCACGCTCTACATCGACGGCGGCAAGCCAGCGCCGGGCTTGATCGAGACCACGGTCAGGAACTTGCGCGAGGTGCCGGCCACCATCCACTTCAACGTGCCGCGCGGCTACGACATGCTGATCCCCTATCTCGAGCGCGACCGCGAGCTCAGAGAGACCTTCTTTCGCGACCTCGACACGCTGGTCTATGCGGGTGCCGCACTGCCGCAGCATCTTTGGGACCGGCTCGAGCGCCTCGCGATCGAGACGACGGGACGGCGCGTCGTCATGCTCGCCGCCTGGGGCTCGACCGAGACGGCACCCGAGGCGACGGCGGTGCATTTCCCGATTCCGCGCCCCGGCGTGATCGGCCTGCCGGCACCAGGCATCGAGATCAAGTTGGCCCCCGTGAGCGACAAGCTCGAGCTGCGCGTCAAGGGCCCCAACGTGACGCCGGGCTACTGGCGCCAGCCCGAATTGATGGAGGGAATGCTCGACGAGGACGGCTTCCTCAAGATGGGCGATGCGGGCAAGCTCGCGGACCCGCAAGATGCGGCCAAGGGCATCCTCTTCGACGGCCGGCTCGCGGAGAACTTCAAGCTGATGTCCGGCAACTGGGTGCAAGTGGGCGAGCTCAGGACCGAGCTGATCACGGCGATGGAGCCCGTCGCCCAGGACGTCGTGGTGAGCGGCCACGATCGCGAGGAGATCGGCCTCCTCGTCTTTGCCAATCCGGCGGGCTGTCGCGCGCTCTGCCGCGACGCAGCGCACGATACCCCGCTCGAGACGCTCGTCCGCCGGCGCGAAGTGCGCGACAAGCTGGCCCTCGGCCTCGCCGCGCACAACCTGGCGAACCCGGGCTCGAGCCGGCGCGTCGCCGCGGCTCTCCTCATGGCCGAGCCCCCCTCGATCGATGCGGGCGAGATCACCGACAAGGGCTATATCAACCAGCGCGCCGTGCTCGAGCGCCGTAGCGCGCTCGTCGAGCGGCTCCATCGGGAGAGTGCCGATCCCGAGGTGATCCGCCTCGCCCCGCTGCCGGCACGGGCGGCAACGTAGGAGAGACCAAGGAAGGAGTTCCCCCATGCGCAGCTATCAGCTGAAGGCCTTCGGCGCGCCGCTCGAGCCCGCCACCTCGCCCACACCGGAGCCCAAGGGAAGCGAGGTGCTGCTGCGCGTGACCGCGTGCGGCGTGTGCCACAGCGACCTCCATCTGCGCGACGGCTATTTCGCGCTCGGCGGCGACAAGAAGCTCGATCTCTCGCGCGGCATCCCTTTGCCCCACGTGCTCGGCCACGAGATCGTCGGCGAGGTCGCGGCCCTCGGGCCCGCGGCCCGCGGCGTCAAGATGGGCGAGCACCGCGTCGCCTATCCCTGGATCGGCTGCGGCGAGTGCGCGGCCTGCCGCCGCGGGCGCGAGGAGCTCTGCGCGCGGCCGCGTCAGCTCGGGATCAATGTCGCGGGCGGCTTCGCGGACCATGTGCTGGTGCCGCACCCGCGCTACCTCCTCGACTTCGGCGCCATCCCCGAGGAGCTCGCCTGCACCTACGCGTGCTCGGGGCTCACTGCCTATGGCGCGCTCAAGAAGGTGGCCCCCTTGGGCGAGGGCGATCCGCTCCTCATCATCGGCGCGGGCGGGGTGGGCCTCGCCGGCGTGAGGCTGGCCAAGCGCGTGACGGGGGTAGCCCCCATCGTCGCCGAGATCGACGAGGCCAAGCGCGCCGCGGCGTTCTCCGCAGGTGCCGAGGCCACCGTCGATCCCACCGGCGCCGACGCAGCGCGCAACCTCATCAAGGCGACCGGCGGCGGCGTCGCCGCCGCGATCGATTTTGTGGGTGGCGAGGCGACGGTCAAGTTCGGTTTCGACGTGCTGCGCAAGGGCGGGGCGCTCGTCGTGGTCGGGCTCTTCGGCGGCGCCTTCCAGACGCCCATCCCCATGCTGACGCTGCGCGCGGTTGCCATTCAAGGCTCCTACGTCGGAAGCCTCGCCGAGATGGGCGAGCTCATGGCGCTTGCCAAGGCGGGTCGGGTCGAGGCCATCCCCTTGAGCCCGCGCCCGCTCGATGCCGCCGAGGCAACGCTCAACGACTTGAAGGGCGGCCGCATCGTCGGGCGGGCGATCTTGAAGCCGTGAGGTGCCACGGCCACAGCGGCTTGCGCCCGGTCAAGTTTCCGGCTTGACTGCCGCGCATGGAGAGCGAGGTGCAGCGATGACCGCCCTGCGAGAGCCGACCCCGACTGCCGCGCCGGTCGCACCGGCCCCCACGAGCAACGAGGAGATCGCCCAGATCCGCGCCGCCGTGAAGGCGCTCTGCGCGAATTTTCCCG
>DASPPM010000476.1:0-9864 GCA_035625535.1 Alphaproteobacteria bacterium | reverse complement strand
TGCACCGAGCCCAAGTATAAGGACGGGGTCGTCACCAACTGACGACCCTCGACCAAGCGCGGGCCCGTCTGATTGGGGGGCGGACGGGCCCATCCGGGTGCAGGCTCTCGGAAGCGCGACACCCCCCACCAAATCCAAGCGGAACATGATCCAGAGGCACGGCGCTCCTCCCTCACCCTCCCACGGCCTGTCGGCCGCGGGTCCCTCCCTCTCCCGCAAGCGGGAGAGGGAAGGGGCCCATCGCAAAGCGATGGGAAGGGTGAGGGACAGCGCTGCCCGCTTCCTTGTTGCAGTCCTCGCTGCCGTCGCACTGCTTCTTGTGGTTTCCCGGACCGCCGCAGCCGACCCGTTCGCGGATCTCGTCGCCAGGCTCGGCTCGGAGAGCTTCGCGGACAAGGAGGCGGCGGTCGCCGGGTTGGGGGCGCTCGGCGACGGGCGCGCGATCGTTGTTCTGCAGGCCCTCTCCGAGGGCAAGCTCGCGGTCAAGGGGGACGGCAGGCGCGTCGTCATCGCCGAACAGGAGGGCGACCATTACAAAGTGACCGATGCCGCGAGCGGGGAGGCGCTCGGCACGGCCAAGAGCGCCGACGTCGATCGCGTGCTCGTCAACAACCGCTTGCGCGGCGGCATCGAATCGGCGCTGTCCGGCCTGCAGATTTCCAGCCGCGACGCGCAGCAGCGCCTGGCCGCGGCGCGCGATGCGGGAAAGACCGCGACCCGCCGGATGGCGGCGACGCTGGAGAAGGCGCTCGCGAGCGAGACCGTGCCCGAGGTCAAGGCGGCGATCGCGGCGAGCCTCAATGTCATCAAGCTCAGGACCGGCACGCCCGAGGAGCGCATCAAGGCGATCGCCGGCTTCGCGGACGCGATGGATCCCGACGTCCGCAGCATGCTCTTGGACGTGGCGGCAGCCCCCGATGCAACGCCCGAGGTGCGGGCCGCCGCCGAGGCGGCCGCCAAGCGGATCGGGATGAAGCTCAAGTTCGTCGAGCTCGGCGGCAACATCGTGCAGGGCATCAGCCTCGGCTCGGTGCTGCTCCTCGCCGCGATCGGCCTTGCCATCACCTTCGGCCTGATGGGCGTCATCAACATGGCCCACGGCGAGATGATCATGCTGGGTGCCTATAGCGCCTACGTTGTGCAGCAGGCGTTCCGCGCCTTCCTCCCGCCGGGAATGTTCGGGTACTACCTCATCGTCTCGATTCCGGTCGCCTTCCTCGCGGCGGGCGCCATGGGGGTGGCCCTCGAGCGCGGCATCATCCGCTTCCTCTACGGCCGCCCGCTCGAGACCATGTTGGCGACCTGGGGCATCAGCCTCATCCTGCAGCAGCTCGTGCGTTCGGTCTTCGGCGCGCCCAACAAGGAAGTATCGAACCCCGAGTGGATGACCGGCGGCTTCGAGCTCATCGGCGGCTTCACCGTGACCTGGAACCGGCTCTACATCGTGATCTTCTGCTTCCTCATCTTAGGCGCCTTGGCCCTCATGCTGAAGCGCACGTCCTATGGCCTCAACATCCGCGCGGTGACGCAGAACCGCGACATGGCCTCGGTCATGGGCATCCGCGTCGCACGAGTCGATGCGCTCACCTTCGGCCTCGGCTCGGGCATCGCCGGCATGGCGGGGGTCGCTTTGAGCCAGATCGGCAACGTGAGTCCCAATCTCGGCTCGCTCTACATCGTCGACAGCTTCCTCGTCGTCGTCTTCGGCGGCGTCGGTAGCCTCATGGGCACGCTCGTGGGAGCGATGGGCCTCGGCATCGCCAACAAATTCCTCGAGCCCTTCGCTGGCGCCATCCTCGGCAAAGTCCTCATCCTGGTGGCGATCATCCTATTCATCCAGAAGCGGCCGCGCGGGCTCTTCGCGCTCAGGGGCCGGGCGGCGGAGAGCTAGGCCATGGGCTACGCCGCCCGACGCTTCACCACGCTCCTCGACCTCCGCGGCTGGGCCTGCTTTCTCGGCCTCGGCCTGGTGCTCGTCCTGGGCATACCGCTGCTCAACGGGGCGGTGCCGCGGGCCTCCGCCTTCCACCTCGGCGATTATCTCATCCCGCTCCTCGGCAAATACCTCTGCTACGCCATCCTCGCCCTCGCCATGGACCTGGTGTGGGGCTACGCCGGCATCCTCTCCCTCGGCCACGGCGCCTTCTTCGCCCTCGGCGGCTATGCCTTCGGCATGTATCTCATGCGCTCGATCGGCACGCTCGGCGTTTACAAGAACGCGGTCCTGCCGGACTTCATGGTCTTCCTCAATTGGAAGCAGCTGCCCTGGTACTGGTACGGCTTCGACCATTTCGCCTTCGCCGTCGCCATGACCTTCCTCGTCCCCGGCCTCTTGGCCTTGGCGCTCGGCTGGTTCGCCTTCCGCTCGCGGGTGACCGGCGTCTACCTCTCGATCATCACCCAGGCGATGACCTTCGCCCTCCAGCTCGCCTTCTTCCGCAACGACATGGGATTCGGCGGCAACAACGGCCTCACCGATTTCAAGACGCTGCTCGGCTTCGACGTGCACGCGCCGGCGACACGCATGGGCCTCTACCTCGCCTCCGCCTTGGCCCTCGGGCTTGCCTTTCTCCTCTGCCGCTTCATCGTCACCTCCAAGCTCGGCCGCGTACTGCTCGCCATCCGCGACGCCGAGACGCGGGTGCGCTTCCTCGGCTATTCAGTGACGAACGCCAAGCTCTTCGTCTTCACCGTCTCGGCCATGCTCGCGGGATTGGCAGGGGCGCTTTACGTGCCGCAAGTCGGCATCATCAACCCGAGCGAATTCTCGCCGGCGAGCTCGATCGAGGTCGCCGTCTGGGTCGCGGTCGGCGGGCGCGGCACCCTCGCGGGTGCCGCCGTCGGCGCCGTGCTCGTCAATCTCGCCAAGACCTATTTCACGGACGCCGCCCCCGAGGTGTGGCTCTTCTTCTTGGGCGCCCTCTTCATCCTGGTGACGCTCATCTTTCCGCGCGGCATTGCCGGCATGGCGCGCCAGTGGCGGGAATGGCGGGGCGCGCGGCGGGCGGTGCTCGCGCGGGGCGGCGATGACTGAGGCGCTGGTGCTGATGCCGTCCGAGGCGTCCCAGGAGATGGTGACCGCGGCGGCACCGGGGCCGGCGGCGGACACGCATCTCTATCTCGACGGCGTTTCCGTCAGCTTCGACGGCTTCAAGGCGTTGAACGAGCTCTCCCTCGTCATCAACAAGGGCGAGCTGCGCACGGTCATCGGTCCCAACGGCGCCGGCAAGACGACGATGATGGATGTCGTCACCGGCAGGACGCGGCCGGACAAGGGCGAGGTCTTCTTCGACGGCAAGATCGACCTTACCAAGCTCGAGGAGAGCGCCATCGCCAATTTGGGCATCGGGCGAAAGTTCCAGAAGCCGACGGTTTTCGAGAACCTCACGGTGTTCGAGAATCTCGAGCTGGCGCTGAGGACATCGCGCGGCACCTGGCGCACGCTGCTCTACCGCATGGCGAGGGAGCATCGTAGCCGCATCGAGGACATCCTCGTCACCATCGGTCTCACCGAGCGGACGAGGGCGGTCGCCGGCACGCTCAGCCACGGACAGAAGCAGTGGCTCGAGATCGGCATGCTGCTCATCCAGGACGCGCAGCTCCTGCTGCTCGACGAGCCCGTCGCGGGCATGACCGATCACGAGACGGAGACCACGGTCGAGCTTCTCCTTGCCATCGCGGGGCCGCGCACCGTCGTCGTCGTCGAGCACGACATGGAGTTCGTGCGCCGCCTGGGTGCCAGGATCAGCGTGCTTCACGAGGGCTCGGTGCTCGCCGAGGGGACGGTCGAGCACGTGCAGAACGACCCGCGCGTCATCGAAGTCTATCTGGGGCGCTGAGATGCTGGCCGTCGAGGGCGTCAACCTCTACTACGGCGCGAGCCACGCGCTCAGGGACGTGAGCATCACCGCCGAGGTGGGCAAGATCACCTGCCTCCTCGGGCGCAACGGGGTCGGCAAGACGAGCCTCTTGCGCGCCATCTGCGGGCTCAATCCCATCGCCAGCGGGCGCATCGAATGGGAAGGGCGCGATCTCAAGCAGCTCAAGCCCTATGAGCGCGCGCGGCTCGGCATCGCGTTGGTGCCGCAGGGACGCGAGATCTTCCCGCGCCTGACCGTGCTCGAGAACCTCATGACCGGGCTCGGGGCCTTGCCCCGCGCGCTCCGCAACATCCCCGGAGAGATTTTCGAGCTCTTCCCCGTGCTCAAGACGATGGCGGCGCGGCGCGGCGGCGACCTCTCCGGCGGACAGCAGCAGCAGCTCGCCATTGCCCGCGCGCTCGTCATGCGCCCTCGGCTCCTCATCCTCGACGAGCCCACCGAGGGCATCCAGCCCTCGATCATCAAGGAGATCGAGCGCGTCATCCGCAAGCTGGCCGGGCGCGGCGACATGGCGATCCTCCTCGTCGAGCAGTATTTCGAGTTCGCCCGCCAGCTCGCCGACCGCTTCGCCGTCATGCAGCGCGGCGAGGTGGTGCTTGCCGGCTCCGTCGAGGATATGGTGGAAGCCGAGGTTCGGCGCTACCTTACGGTTTAATTGGTCATTGCGAGGAGGCGTAGCCGACGAAGCAATCCAGCACAGCCCGCCGGGATCTGGATTGCTTCGCCTTCGGCTCGCAATGACGTGGCACGGGTTGCACGAAAACGCCATACTGGCGCGATGCGAGATCAGGTCCGCCTCGTCCGCCGGCCGGAGCCGCTCGAGCAACGCCTCGAGCGCTGTCACGGCGTGGCGGAGCTCGCCATCGCGCGCGCGAGCGCGGGGAGGGGCGCGGTCCTCCGCCGCCTCTATCAGCAGGCGCCTTGCCGCGTGCTGTTTCCGCGCGCCGAGCAAGACGATCTTTTGAGCGCCGTCCTGCTGACGACCTCGGGCGGACTCACCGGCGGCGACAGCCTGGCCCTTTCGATCGAGGCGCTCGCCGGCGCCTCCCTCTCGGTCACCACGCAAGCCGCGGAGAAGATCTATCGCTCGCTCGAGAGCGACGCCCGGATCGAGGTGGCCCTCGGCGTGGGCGAGGGCGCCTGGCTCGAGTGGCTGCCGCAGGAGACGATCCTTTTCGAGGGCGCGCGGCTCTTGCGGCAGAGCGAGGTGACGCTGGCGGCCGGCGGGCGGCTCCTTGCGGGTGAGATGCTGACCTTCGGCCGCAGCGCGCGCGGCGAGCGGCTCACGCGCGGGCGGCTGCACGATGCCTGGCGCGTGCGCTTGGGCGGCAGGCTCGTCTGGGCCGATGCGCTCCACCTTGAAGGCGAGGTGGGGCGGCTCATCGCTGCGCGCGCCGGCTGCGACGGTGCCGCCGCGGTTGCGCTCCTCCTCTATGCGGCGGATGATGCGGCGCGCTGGCTCGACGCCACGCGCGATCTCCTCGCCCAAGCCTCGAGCCGGGCCGCCGCGTCGGTCGTGAACGGCGTGCTGCTGGCGCGCCTCATCGGCCGCGAGGCGCTGGCCGTGCGCGAGGATTTTTCCCATCTCGCCAGGTCGCTGCGCGCGGCGATCGCGGGTCTGCCGCCGCGGCTGCCGCGCGCATGGGCCACATGAGCGGATAGAAGAGGGAGGACGAGGTGAATCTCACGCCACGGGAAAAGGACAAGCTCTTGATCGCGATGGCCGCGATCGTCGCGCGCAGGCGCCTCGAACGCGGAGTGAAGCTCAACTATCCGGAAGCGGTCGCCCTCATCAGCGACTTCGTCGTCGAGGGCGCGCGCGACGGGCGCAGCGTGGCCGAGCTGATGCGCGACGGCGCGGCGGTGATCGGGCGCGATCAGGTGATGGAAGGGATCGCGGAGATGGTGGACGAGGTCCAGGTCGAGGCGACCTTCCCCGACGGGACGAAGCTCGTCACCGTGCACCATCCGATCCGCTCCGGGAGGGCGCCATGATCCCCGGCGAGGTGATCGCGAAGGCGGGCGAGCTGGTCCTCAACGAGGGCCGCGAGACGCTCACGCTCGAGGTCGCCAACCGCGGCGACCGTCCGATCCAGGTCGGCAGCCATTACCACTTCTACGAGACGAATGCGGCGCTCGCCTTCGAGCGCGAGAGGACCCGCGGCATGCGCCTCGATATTCCGGCGGGGACGGCGGTGCGCTTCGAGCCGGGGCAGACCCGCAAGGTGACGCTCGTCGCTTATGCGGGTGCCCGCACCGTCTACGGCTTCAACGGCAAAGTGAACGCCAGGCTCTGAGGGGACGGCGATGGCCCAGAGGATTTCGCGCGCCCGCTATGCCGACATGTTCGGCCCCACGGTGGGCGACAAGGTGCGGCTTGCCGACACCGAGCTCTTCATCGAGGTCGAGGAGGACCGCACGATCTACGGCGAGGAGGTCAAATTCGGCGGCGGCAAGGTGATCCGCGACGGCATGGGCCAAAGCCAGGTCGGCCGCCAGGAAGGCGCCGTCGACACCGTCATCACCAACGCCCTCATCCTCGATCATTGGGGTATCGTGAAGGCGGACGTCGGCATCAAGGAGGGCCGCATCTTCGCGATCGGCAAGGCCGGCAATCCCGACGTGCAGCCGGGGGTCGACATCACCATCGGCCCCGGCACCGAGGCGATCGCGGGCGAGGGCAAGATCCTGACCGCCGGCGGGATCGACGCGCACATCCACTTCATCTGCCCGCAGCAGGTCGAGGAGTCCCTCTATAGCGGCATCACGACGATGATGGGGGGAGGCACGGGTCCCGCCACGGGGACCAAGGCCACGACCTGCACGCCTGGCCCCTGGCACATCGCGCGCATGCTGCAGGCGGCCGAGGGCTTCGCCATGAACCTCGGCTTCTACGGCAAGGGCAATGCCACCCTGCCCCACGGTCTCGTCGAGCAGATCGAGGCGGGCGCCTGCGGTCTCAAGCTCCACGAGGACTGGGGTACGACGCCCGCCGCGATCCATACCTGCCTCAGCGTTGCGGATGCCATGGACGTGCAGGTATTGATCCATACCGACACGCTCAACGAGTCGGGCTTCGTCGAGGACTCGATTGCCGCGTTCAAGGGCCGCACGATCCACGCCCTCCATACCGAGGGTGCGGGCGGCGGGCACGCACCCGACATCATCCGCGTGTGCGGGGAGGCGAACGTGCTGCCCTCCTCGACCAACCCGACGCGGCCCTACACGGTCAACACGCTCGACGAGCATCTCGACATGCTCACGGTCTGCCACCACCTCGACGCCAAGATCGCCGAGGACGTGGCCTTTGCCGAGAGCCGCATCCGCCGCGAGACGATCGCGGCCGAGGACGTTCTCCACGACTTGGGCGCCTTCTCGATGTTCTCCTCCGACAGCCAGGCCATGGGGCGGGTCGGCGAGGTCGTCATCCGCACCTGGCAGACGGCGGACAAGATGCGGCGCCAGCGCGGGCGGCTCCCCGAGGAGAGGGGCGACAACGACAATTTCCGCTGCAAGCGCTACGTGGCGAAGTACACCATCAACCCGGCGATCGCGCAGGGCATCTCGCGCTACGTGGGCTCGGTCGAGGTCGGTAAGCTCGCCGATCTGGTGCTCTGGTCGCCCGCCTTCTTCGGCGTGAAGCCGGACCTCGTGCTCAAATGCGGCTCGATCGCCGCCGCCCCCATGGGCGATCCCAACGCCTCCATCCCGACGCCGCAGCCGGTCCATTACCGGCAGATGTTCGCGGGCTTCGGGCGCAATCTCGCGGAAAGCTCGGTGCTCTTCGTCTCGCTCGCCGCCCACTCGGCGGACCTCGGCGACACGCTCGGCCTCGCCCGCCCCACTTTCCCGGTCGAGAACTGCCGCGGCGGCATCTCGAAGGCGAGCATGGTGCACAACAACCGCACGCCCAAGATGGAGGTCGACCCCGAGACCTACGAGGTACGCGCCGACGGCGAGCTCTTGACGTGCGAGCCCGCCAAGGTGCTGCCCATGGCGCAACGCTACTTCCTCTTCTGATGGATACCGTGCGCGAAATCGTGCCGGCGGGAAGCTGGCCCGAGGCGGAGGAGCGGGAGCGAGTGACACTCGCCTACGATTCCCGCCATCGCCGCCGGCTGCGCATGCGCGGGGACGGGGGCTTGGAGTTCCTCCTCGACCTGCCTCAGACCGTGCTCATGCGCGAGGGCGACGGGCTCAAGCTCGCGGGCGGCGGCTATGTCCGCGTCACAGCGGCGAAGGAGCCGCTTTTGGAAGTGACCGCCCGCTCGCCCGCAGCACTCGCGCGGCTTGCCTGGCACCTCGGCAATCGTCATCTGCCGACCGACATCGATGCCACGCGCATCCTCATCCGACGCGATCACGTGATCGAGGAGATGCTGCGCCGGCTCGGTGCCTCCTTGCGCGAGGTGAGCGCCCCCTTCAATCCCGAGACCGGCGCCTACGGCTTGGCCGAGCACGGCCACGCGGATGATCACGATCATCAACATGGGCCCTGGCACGGGCATGATCATGCGCATGGGCATGGCCATGAGCACCATTGATGCCGCCGCTCTTTATCGATTGATGGCGTGGCTCTCGCCCGCCTATCCCACGGGCGCCTTCAGCTACAGCCACGGCATCGAGTATGCGGTCGAGGCGGGGCTCATCGCGGACCGCGCCAGCCTCGTCTCCTGGGTCGACCATATCCTCAGCCAGGGAGCCGGCCGGGTCGACGCCATTCTCTTCTGCGCCGCCTACGAGGCCGCCCATGATACCGCGGCGCTCGACGGTATCGTCGAGCTCGCGGCGGCATTTCGCGGCACGGCTGAGACGGCGCTCGAGAGCGCCCGGCAAGGGGCCGCATTCCTCGCTGCGACGCGCGCCGCTTGGCCGGACGCGCGGGTCGAGGCCTTTGCCGCACGACGCGGCGAGGGGGCCATCGCACTTCCCGTCGCGGTCGCACTCGCATGCGCGGGCCGGGTCGGCCTCGAGCTGGCGCTTGCCGCCTACCTCCAGGCCTTCGGCGCCAACCTGATCTCGGCCGGCATGCGCCTCATTCCCTTGGGGCAGACCGAAGGGCAGCAGGCGCTCGCGGCCCTCGAGCCCGTCGTCGCGCGCGCGGCCGCCGCGGCGCTCGCCACGCCGATCGAGGAGATCGGCTCCTCGGCCCTCATGGTCGATTGGACATCCATGCGTCACGAAACCCAGTACTCGAGGCTGTTCCGCTCATGATCCGCTCTCCTCACGGACCCTTGCGCGTCGGCATCGGCGGCCCGGTCGGCTCGGGCAAGACGGCGCTCGTCGAGCGCCTCTGCAAGCACATGCGCGCGAGCTATCGCCTCGCCGTCGTCACCAACGACATCTACACCAAGGAGGACGCCCAGTTCCTCACGCGCGCCGGAGCGCTCCCGCCCGAGCGCATCATGGGCGTGGAGACGGGCGGCTGTCCGCACACGGCGATCCGCGAGGACGCCTCGATCAATCTCGCGGCCGTGGCCGAGCTCAACGCGCGCTTTCCCGCCCTCGACCTCGTCTTCATCGAATCGGGGGGCGACAATCTCGCCGCCACCTTCAGCCCCGAGCTCGCCGACCTCACCATCTACGTGATCGACGTGGCCGCGGGCGACAAGATCCCGAGGAAGGGCGGGCCCGGCATCACCCGCTCGGACCTTCTCGTCATCAACAAGATCGACCTCGCCCCCTTCGTCGGCGCGAGCCTCGAGGTGATGGAGCGCGACGCGCGCAAGATGCGCGAGGCGAGGCCCTTCGTCTTCACCAATCTCAAGGAGGGCCAGGGCGTTGCCGAGATCGCGGCCTTCATCGTCAAGGCCGGCGGGCTGGCCGCGACCGCACTCGCCGGGAACGGCGGCCGGGCGCTCGAGGCCTGAGCCATAGCACCTCCCTTGCCGAAGACGCGAAGCTGGGCCATCCTTGCGCCTTCAGCTCGAGGGGGATGCACATGCCGACCAATCATGAGCTTCTGGAGCGCCGCAAGAACGCG
>DASPPM010000475.1:0-3711 GCA_035625535.1 Alphaproteobacteria bacterium | reverse complement strand
GCGCGCTCGACGATCTTCTTCGCGACCGCGAAGCGCACGTCGGGGTCCTCGGAGATGCCGCTCTCGTCGTTCGAGATGGCGACGACCGCGGCACCGTGCTTCTTGACGAGCGGCAGCACGCTCTCGAGCCGCTCGTCCTCGCCGGTCACCGAGTTGACGAGGGCCTTTCCCTTGTACACGGCAAGCCCGGCCTCGAGTGCCGCCACGATCGAGGAATCGATCGAGAGCGGGACGTCGGTGACGCTCTGGACGAGCTCGACGATCTTGGCGAGGAGTGCCGGCTCGTCGGCGAGCGGAATGCCGGCGTTCACGTCGAGCATGTGAGCGCCGGCCTCGACCTGCGCCAGCGCGTCGCGCTCGATCCGGCTGAAGTCTCCGGCCAGCATCTCCTCGGCGAGGATCTTCCGCCCCGTCGGATTGATGCGCTCGCCGATGATGACGAAGGGCCGATCGAAGCCGATCACGACTTCCTTGCCGGCTGAGCTCACTACGGTATCGGTCATGATGCGGCCTTCTGCGGTTGGGTTTGCCTGTCGCGGCTCGGGTACCACGGCACGCGGCCTTGCAGCACGCCCGAGGCGGCGATGACCTCGGCCACCGCCTCCTCCTGGCGATAGGCCATCACGTGCACGCCGGCAACGCCCTTGAGCGCGCGGATCTCCTGGATGAGCTCGACGCAGAGCCGGCGCCCCTCGCGCTTGGCGTCCGGAGCCGAAGCGAGGCGTCTCACCACCTCATCCGGGATGTGCACGCCGGGGACGTGGCTGCGCAGCCACTCGGCCGTGCGCGCGGACGGCAGCGGCCCGACGCCTACCAGGACGAAGACCTTGTCCAGCAGCCCGAGCTCCTCGACCTCGGCCATGAAGGCCTTGAGCCGCGGCAGGTCGAAGCAGTATTGCGTCTGGATGAACTGCGCGCCCGCCGCCACCTTCTTCGCGAGCCGGCGCGCGCGCCACTCGTAGGGCGGCGCGAAGGGATTCTCCGCGGCACCGAGGAACATGCGCGGCGGGCTCGCGAGCTTGCGCCCGCTCTGGAAGCGGCCCTCATCGCGCAGCGTGCGCGCGAGCTCGAGAAGCGAAAGGCTGTCGAGATCGAACACCGGTTTCGCCTCGGGATGATCGCCCGATTCGACGCCGTCGCCGGTGAGGCAGAGGAGGCTGCACACCCCCATGGCGGCCGCCCCCAGGATGTCGCCTTGGATCGCGATGCGATTGCGGTCGCGGCAGGAGATCTGCATCACCGGCGAGTAGCCGACGCGCGTGAGCAAGGCGCAGACGGCGACGCTCGACATATGGCAGTTGGCCCCGCTGCCGTCGGTCGCGTTGATGGCATCGACATGGCCATCGAAGATGCGCGCCCGCGCGTAGACCTCCTTTGCATCGGCGGAGTCGGGCGGGGCGAGCTCCGCGGTGACGGCGAACGCCCCCGCGCGCAGCACGCGCTCGAGCCGGCCCGGCGAGGAATGGCCGGGGAGGATGGGGAGCGGCTGGCCGGGCTCGGGCTCGTCGGCAAAGATCATGACGGCGCTCCCCCTCGCTCGCGTACGCGCCCGAGCCAGGTGGAGGAGCCCTTGAGGCGGCGGTCGAGGGGTGCGGAGAGCGCCGCGAACGCGGCAGCTCCTGCGCGCATGCGCCGGCTGCCGTCGAAGGCCTCGACCCAGACGCAGCGCATCGCGGGCTCGATCTCGCAAGCGCCGTCCGCGCGCACGCCCCCGCACGGTCCATTGCGCAGCTCCTTGGGACAGTTCATCGGGCAGGTCATGCCGGTCGAGCTCAAGACGCATTGGCCGCACATGCGGCAGTCGAAGAGGAGGCCTTTCACTAGCTTCTCGACGGCGGCCGTCGGCCGCTCCAGGCGGCGGAGGCCGACGGCGCGAAGGAGCGGCGCCGATGCCGCGAGCAGGCCCTCGAAGAGGCCATAGGCCGTCTCCAGCCCGCGCGCATGCCGCGTCGACCACAGCCGCAGCGCGTACATGACCATGGCTCTCCCGAAACTCGCCGTCGCAAGCCTTGCCCTCAGCTTCTCATCCCTTGACTGCTAAGGCGAATCCCGAAAGCATCGAGTCACCCCCTCACCCAGCTCCGGCTAAGCTCGGCTCCGCCTCGCTAAGCCTACGCAACCCTCTCCCCCGCGTCGGGGGAGAGGGCAGGGTGAGGGGGATGCTTCCATAACATCGGGAGTGGCTCTAAGCAGTGGCGGGCTGACGTCAGCGGGCGTGCGCTCGCGTTCGTCAACCGACATAAGCGCGCGCTCGAGATCGCCGTAGCCGGTCGCGCGCAGCTCGAAGGCAAGGCCGAGCCGGGCCGCTGCAGCGCGCGCCGCCTCCTCGAGCTCGGGCGAGCGAACTTGCGCCAGATAGACGAGCCGCTTGTAATTGCCGAAGTAGAGCGGCAGGAGCTCGGGATGGCGGTCGATGCCGAGACCCTCGATGACGAGCCGCTCGAAATGCCGCACGAGAAAATCGGTCAAGTAGAAGCTGCAGGGCTCCTCCTCCGAGAGCTCGGCGAAGCGAGGGGGGCCTGCGAAAAACTCGTAGCAATGCGCCCCTTGGATGCGCTCGACCCCCTCCTCGGCGAGCATCGCGTCGAGCGCTCCGCCCGTGCCGCAGTCGCCGTAGAGCACGAAGATGCGCGCGAAGCGCGCGCGGCCCTTGCGTATCTTGGCGCGCACCGCCTCGGTGATGAGCGCCGGGGTGTTGTGGAGTTTGGCGGGGAGACATTCGACCGACATATGCTCGAGGCGAGCGGCGCGGAGGACGGCCGTGATCTCGCGGGCGAGCGCTCCGCAGGCGATGAGAAGGACCGGGGCGCCGCCGCGCACCGCTAAGTCCCCGTCTGGCGCAGGCTCGGCGCCTGGCGGCGCTCGGCGATGAGCTGCTTGGCGGTCTCGACCGCCATCGCCGCGTCGCGGCAGTAGGCGTCCGCCCCCACCGCCTTGCCGAAAGTCTCGTTCAAGGGGGCGCCTCCGACGAGCACGATGTAGTCCTCGCGGATACCCTTCTCCTTGAGCGTGTCGATCACGACCTTCATATATGGCATGGTGGTGGTAAGCAGCGCCGACATGCCGAGAATGTCGGGCTTGTGCGTCTCGAGCGCCTTGAGATAGTTCTCGACCGGATTGTTGATGCCGAGGTCGACGACCTCGAAGCCCGCACCCTCGAGCATCATGGCGACGAGGTTCTTGCCGATGTCGTGCACGTCGCCCTTCACGGTGCCGATCACGATCTTGCCGATCGGCGGGACGTCGGACTTGGCGAGGATCGGCCGCAGGATCTCCATGCCCCCCTTCATCGCGTTGGCGGCGAGCAAAACTTCCGGCACGAAGAGGATGCCGTCGCGGAAGTCGATGCCGACGATGCGCATGCCCTCGACGAGGGCCTCGTTCAGCACCTTCTCGGCGGGCCAGCCGCGCGCCAAGAGGATGCGCGTGCCCTCCTCGATCTCCGCCTTGAGGCCGTTGTAGAGATCGTCGTGCATCTGCTCGACGAGCTCCTTGTCATCGAGGCTGTTGAGATCGAGCTCGTCGCCGCTCTCCGCGCTCTCCGCCATCTCGTCACCTGAGCTGCTGCCGTCCAACCGGTGGGTAGTGGGTCAATTTCACCTCATCCTTCGAGACGGCCGCTTCGCGGCCTCCTCAGGATGAGGTGAAACCCGCACTCCAAGTCCTCATCCTGAGGAGCGTCGCGCCTGCGACGCGTCTCGAAGGATGGGG
>DASPPM010000474.1:0-24958 GCA_035625535.1 Alphaproteobacteria bacterium | reverse complement strand
AACATCCGGCCTTGCGCGGTAGATCTCGCTGTGGATGAAGCGCTCCACATAGACGGCGCGGCCCGCCGGTAGAAGGGGCTCGCCGTCCAGCGCGAAGGCCATGATGTCGGCACTCGTCACGAGCGCCGGCGCCATGCTGCGCGCGAGAAGAAACCGGTCGGCGTGCTTATCGTGGCGTACGCTCACGTGGCCAAAGCCGTCGACCACCCCTTGATGGAAGAGAATGCGGTTCGCCGCGACGAGCTCTTCGACGAGCGCTGCATCGGCGTCCAGGGGCGGAAGCGCGCGTTGCGATGGTCTCCCGAGCATGCCGCCTCTCTCCTTTGCCTGTTCGTGCGGCTGCTCTCGCCGGCACCGCGGCAAGATTAGGACGGGCCGTCCAGAGATGGCAAGGTTCGGCGCGCAAAGGGTTGGCCCGGCGCGGCCGCAACCGGGACAGCCGGAGTGCCATTCCGCGCGTGGATACGGCCGCCGCGGCATTTTGGCGTGGTGATTTCGGCCGCGGTGGCATCTAATCGAGGTCCTGAATGAAGCGAGATCCGCGCTCAGCCGGAAGGCGTCACGATATGGCGAAGCTCAACCTCTCCGTCGCGGTCGGCGACTATGACAGGACGCGGCCGCTCGTCGACGGTGCCGTCGGGATCGATGGCGTCGATGCCGTCTACATGACCTTGGCGCCCGAAGAGATTTTCTTCAGGGCCTTTCGCCACGCGGAGTTCGACATCTGCGAATTGTCGCTGAGCAGCTTCGCCATCAAGACGGACCAAGGCGACAACCCCTATGTGGGCGTTCCGGTCTTTCCCTCGCGCGCCTTCCGGCACACCTCAATCTACGTGCGCACCGACCGCGGCATCCACTCGCCTGCCGACCTGCGCGACAGGCGAATCGGCACGCCCGAGTACCAACTGACCGCCTGCGTGTGGGCGCGTGCGCTCCTCGAGGACGAGTTCGGCCTCGGGCGCGCCGATATCCGCTGGGTGCGCGGTGGTCTCGAGCAACCGGGCCGTCCCGAGAAGATCGCACTCGCGCTGCCCGCCGACATCCGCATCGAGCCTGCCCCCGAGGGTGCGAGCCTCTCGGCCCTCCTCGCGGCGGGCGAGATCGACGGCATCGTGGCACCCCGCGCACCCTCCTGCTACGACCGCGGCCACCCGCAGGTCGGCTGGCTCTTCGTGGACCCGGCGGCGGCGGCGACCGCTTATTTCCGCCGCACCGGCATCTTTCCCATCATGCATCTGATGGGCGTGCGCCGCGCGCTCGCCGAGCGGCATCCCTGGCTCCCGGCCGCCGTCTTCAAGGCCTTCGAACAGGCGAAGTCGATCGCGCTTGTGCGGCTCGGCGACAGCGCGGCGACGAAGGTTACCCTGCCCTTCGTCGAGGAGCAGCTCAGGGCCGCCCGGGAGCTCATGGGGCGCGATTTCTGGTCCTATGGCGTCGCCGCCAATCGCAACGTGCTCGAGACCTTCTTGCGGCATCATCGCGCCCAAGGCCTGTCGCAGCGCCAACTCGAGGTCGAGGAGCTCTTCCACCCCGCAACGCTCGAGACCCACAAGGTCTGACTCGCATCCCAGCCGATCGCGCGCGCGTAGGCGCCGATGATGCGGGCGCTAGCGGGAGCGCGGAAGGTAATTCAGGCCGTAGACGTCGCGGCACCAGGCGGAGACGATCTCGAAGTTCCCGCCCTCGATGGCGCCGTCGCGAACCGTGTCGGGGTTGTGGGGATCGAAATGGGCGATGAACGGCGCGAGTGCCTCGGCCTTACCGTCGCCGGCCGCGAGGCTCACGTTGCCGCACAGGAACCAGCCGGCTTCCTCCAGGCTTGACGCGCGCACGACACCGTTGGCAAGCGGGTTGAAGGCGTAGCTCGCCGACGCCGGCACGGCCTGCTTCGCGGCGAAGTACTGAATCACGGCGTTTCGCGCGGCCTCGTCGCTCGAGGGACGCAGTGCCGCCTGCGCCGCCTTGAATTGCTCGGCCACCTCCGAGGCGTTGGCGCCGGCCGCAACGAGCACCACCATGCCCAGCAAGACCACCAGCGAAGGGAACGTGACCTTCATCACCGCACCTGCTGACGCTCGTCAAATCCTCTCACTTTCCGCCCGGCCTCGGTCGCTTAAATGAAGCATAGCACGGCCGCAATGGCGACTGAAGCCTACGCTGTGCGCAGTCTCAGCACCCGCAGCCGCCCCTCACTGCCGGCGCCGAGCCCGCCGGCGAGAATAACGATCAAGACATAGAGACCGGGCATCTTTTTCTCCCTTAGGGGTCATGCGTAGGTTGCGAGGCAACCGGCCACTCACGGCGCCAGTGTCCCGGCTTCGGGGTCTTCCGTCCACCTCCTCGAGGCACCAGATATCCCCTGCAGCCGATCGCAATCGCGTCCTTTTGCGCTTCCTAAGGGCGAGGCCGGTGTAGAATGGGGCGTTCCCGCCGGGAATCGAGCCCCGTGGCGCATGGGGCGGCGCGGCCGGCGGCGGTGGAACACGGACGATCGAGAGGGCGAGATGAACATGCGACGGATCCGGCTTGCAGCACTTCTGGCCGTGGCACTCTTGGCGGCACCGCTCCTGGTGCGCGCCGCGAACGAAGGTGCCAACGCCTACAAAGAGCTCGGCCTCTTCGGCGACGTGCTCGAGCTCGTCCAGTCCAACTATGTGGAGCCGGTCGACACCGACAAACTGATCGCGGCGGCGCTCAACGGAATGCTCACCTCGCTCGATCCTCATTCGAGCTATCTCGATCCCAAGAGCTACCAGGAGATGCAGGTCGAGACCAAGGGCGAGTTCGGCGGCCTGGGCATGGAAGTGACCTTGAAGGACGGCCTCGTCCAGGTGGTCTCGCCGATCGACGACACCCCTGCCTCCCGTGCCGGACTGCAGGCCGGCGACCTCATCACCGCGATCGACGGCAAATCGGTCATGGGTCTCACCCTCTCCGAGGCCGTCGACAAGCTGCGCGGACCCCGGAACTCGAGCGTGAAGCTCACCATCCACCGCGGCAGCGCGGAACCCTTCGACCTCACGCTCACGCGCGAGGTGATCAAGATGCATCCGGCTCATGCGCAGCTTTACGGGAAGATCGGCTATCTCCGCATCGCCATCTTCTCGGAGCGGGCCGACAAGGAGGTTCGGGCGGCACTCGACTCGCTGCGCCATCAAGCGGGCGGGCCGCTCCAGGGCCTCGTCCTCGACCTCCGCGACGACCCGGGCGGGCTCCTTGAGCAATCGGTCGCCGTCGCGGGCGACTTCCTCGACAGCGGGCAGATCGTGTCGACCCGGGGGCGCAGAGCGCAGGACGACCAGCAGTTCAAGGCCGAGGGCGAGGACCTTACCAAGGGCGTGCCCATGGTCGTCTTGATCAACGGCGGCACGGCCTCGGCCGCCGAGATCGTGGCGGGCGCCCTCCGCGACAATCACCGCGGGGTCGTCATGGGCGTGCGCTCGTTCGGCAAGGGCACGGTGCAAACCATCATCCCGATCCCCGGGCACGGCGCCGTGCGGCTGACCACGGCGCGTTACTACACGCCCTCCGGCCATTCGATCCAGGATGTCGGCATCGAGCCCGACATCGTCGTGCACGCCGGCAAGGCCGAGGCGGCCAAGGAGGCAAGGCGCCTCCGCGAGAGCGATCTGCCGCGGGCGCTCAAGAATCCTGACGGAGCGCCCGCCAAGATCGACAAGGAGCCGGGCGAGAGCGGCCCGGCCACGGCCCAGGCCACCTCCTCCTCGTCCGGCGGCGATGTCCAGCTGGAGCGCGCGCTCGATTACCTTCGCGGCGCGGCAGCGTCCAAAGGCGGAGCGCGCCCTTGAGGCATGGCCTCAGCGCGTGCGTGTGCTCAAGGCGCAGCCTCGCTGCCTCCCGCGGCCAGACGCTTCCGCAGGCCACCTGAGATCGGCCGCGGCCGGCGCGTGCGCTCATCGACGAGGACGCAGGTGGCCTCAGCGGTCGCGATCAACGCCTCGCCGCGGAAGATGGCTTGCTCGACCGTGAAGGAGGTGCGTCCGATGCGCTTGAGGCGGGTGCCGATGTCGACGGTCCCCGGATAAGAGAGCTCGCGATGGAAGCGCATCAGGAGGCTGACCACCATGACGATGGCATCCGGCTCGGGCGATCCGCCTTCCCCGCCGGTGAAGAGCCCGATGCGGCCGGTCTCGAAGAAGGTGGCCAGCACCGCGTGGTTGACGTGCCCTTGTTGGTCCGTGTCGCTGTTACGTAGCTTGTCGTGGCTCCAGCACCTGTAGCCCTCCCGCGAAGCCTCGGGGCCGGCGCGCGACGGTTGCGGCTTCTCGGAGCGGCCCATGCCGATCGCTCCCCTTAAGAGCCTGTGGCCTGGCCCTTGCCCCTCGCCTCCTCGCTCGCCTCCTCCTCGAGCCGGAAATAGATCTCCTCCGCCATCGGCATCTTGATTTCCTCGAGGATGTGCCCGACGAGCCCGACGGCGCGACCCATGACCGCGAGACCGCGGCAGACCTTCCACGGCAGGCCGAACTCGCTCGCCACCGCCGCCATGGCGCCGGTCACGTTGACCGGCAGCGTGCGTTGGTAGCTGCGCTCGGCCTCGGCGCCGATCTTCTGCATGAGCTCGACGTAGCGGCCGGAGAACCCGGTTTCCCTGGCGAGCTGGAAAAGCTTCGGCGTGCGCGGGTCGATCGGCTTGTGGAAAGGATGGCCGATGCCGGGGATGATCTCTCGGCGCGCCCGATGGGCCTCTACGATCGCCTTCGCGAGCGCGTCGAGGTCCGCCTCCGCCTTGGGGTCGGGCAGCGCTTCCTGCAGCATGCGCGCAGCATTGTCGAGCGAGCCGACGAAGACCGATCCGAGGCCGAGCAGCCCCGCCGCCACCGCGCCCTGCACCGCCTCGGGCGCCCCGCAATAGGTGAGCCGCGTCGCGAGCGTGGAAGGCGTTATGCCGTGCTCGACGAGGATCACGAGGATGGCGTTGAACATGCGTTGCTCGCGCTCGTTCGGCAAGCGTCCGAAGATCTCGAGGAAGGCCATCTGGCCGAAATCGACCTTGCCGATGATCTCCTCGCAGAGATCCAACCCTCGCACCACGATGCGGGTGGGGGTCGACCACGCCATGTCGCTTCGCACTTTGCCTCGCTTCATTTGCCTGTCCTCGCGCTGGATCGTTTTCGCAAGATCGCTCTCTCGCGCGCTCGCCGTCACGCAAGCAGCGCTTGCGCCTGCTCGCGCAGCTTGGCCTTCTGAATCTTGGTCCCGTTGGGGCCGTGAACCACGGGGAAATCCTCCACGATCGCGATGCGGCGCGGCACCTTGTAGGAGGCCATGCCGTCGCGGCAATAGGCGACGAGCTCGGCCTCGCTGGCTCCTGCCGTACCGAGGCGCACGAAGGCGACCGCCACATCGCCTTCGCCGGGCCGGTTGACGCCCACCACCTGGGCGACCTCCACGGCCGCGTGGCTGAGGAGGTACTCCTCGATCTCGCTCGGATCGACGAGATATCCCCTGAGCCGCAGCGAATCCTTGATGCGCGAGAGAAAGACGAAGCCCGTGCCCGAGCGGTAGGCGAGATCGCCCGTGCGGAACCAGCCGTCCGCGGTAAAGGCCGCCGCCGTCGCCTCCGGGTTGCGCAGGTAGCCCGACGTCACGTTGTAGCCCTTGACCTGCAGCTCGCCCGGCTCGCCTTCCGGCAAGGCCGCGCCGCTCAGCGCGTCGACCACGCGGAATTCGATCTCGCCGCTGATCGGAATTCCGCCCGAGCGCGCGCGCTCCTCGATCGCGGCCGCCTCGCGCTGCTTTGCCATGAGCGCGAAGCATTCGGAGGAGCCGTAGAGGCCGACGAGACGCAAACCTGTGCGTGCCTCGGCCTCCTCGACCAATTGCCGCGCGCGCCCCAGGAAGTCGGCGAAGCCGCCGTGGCGCCAGGACGAGAGATCGCGCGCCTGCACCCGCAGCACGCCCTCGAGCATGCCGTCCGTGCCGATGAAATGCGTGACCTTGTGCGCCTCGATTGCGGCCGCGGCCTCGGCCGCGTCGAACGCCGTCTCGAGCACGCACGCCGCGGCGCCCGCGAGCGCGCCGAGAGCTTGGCAGAAGCCGAAGACCCCGTAGAGCGGCAGCGCGCACAGCACGGCATCTCCCGCGGCCATCTCGAAGTCCCGGGCCACGAGACGCGCGTGCTTGGCGACGCTCGCCTGGTCGTGCACGGCAAGCTTGGGATTGCCGGTGGTGCCCGAGGTGCTGAAGGCACAGAGCGGATCGCGCGGTCGGCCCCCTTCGTCGGGTCCGATGCGCCCATCTTGCGGCAGGTTGCGGAAGCCGCCCCCGGCGTCGACCTCGATGACATGCGCAAGGTCGGACAGCTCGGCCCTGATGGTTCCGAGAATGGCGCCGAAATCGATGTCGAGGAATCCGGGCGCGATCGCGATCCCTTTCGCCTTGGAGGTGCCGAGGAGATGCTGCACCTCGAAGGAGCGGTAGCGCGTGCTGACCGGAACGACGAGGAGACCGAGACGCGCCGCCGCGAGCAACAGCGCAAGCCACTCGGCCGAGTTCGGCAGCCAAAGCGCCAACGCATCGCCGCGCCGGAAGCCGAGCTCGCGGAGCCCCCATGCAACGGCCGCCGTGCGCTCGGCGAGCTCGCGGCGCGAGCTGGTGCGCCCCCCCACGATGAGCGCCGGCCCCTCGGGGTGGGGGGCCAAGAGCTCGTCCAGGGTCTCGGTCATCGTCTCGGTCACATGCCCTCGCATCCGCGGCGGAGTCGTGCGCGCGTCAAGATTGCTCGGAGAGCGCGTGGCGCGCAATCTGAATGCGCTGGATCTCGGACGTGCCCTCGCCGAGGCGGTAGGCGCGCGCATCTCGGTAGAAGCGCTCGAGCGGAAGGTCGCACATGTAGCCTGCGCCGCCGAAGATCTGCAGCGCGCGGTCGACGGCACGGCCGACCATCTCGCTGGCAAAGAGCTTGGCGCGCGAAGCGGCGATGCGGAACTCCGGGTCCTCGGCGTCGGCGAGATGTGCCGCCCGGTGCGCGAGCGCGCGCGCCGCGTGGATCTCGGTATCCGTATCGGCGATCATGAACTGAATGGCCTGGTGCTCGGCGAGCTTGGCGCCGAAGGTGGAGCGCTCCTTCGCATAAGCGCGCGAGAGCGCGTGCGCCCTCTCGGCCAGCCCGACGCAGCGGCAGGCGATGTTGAGGCGATCGTGATTGATCGAGGTCATCATCGCGAGGAACCCGCCGCCGACCTCGCCCAGCACATGGCCGTCGGGAACGAAGCAGTCCTCGAGCGCGAAGCCGTTGAGCTGATAGCCGCGCCAGCCGAGCTTCTTGAAGCGGGTCAGATCTTGCAAGCCCGGGTTGCGGCGCTCGACGAGGAAGGTGGTGAGCTTGTCCTTGAGCCGGCCCTGCGGACGCGTGACGGCGAGCACGATCACGTAATCGGCGGTCTCGACGTTCGAGACGAACTGCTTGCGGCCTTGCAGGAGCCAGCCGCCGTCGACTTTGCGCGCGCGCGTGCGCAAGGCGTTGAGATCGGAGCCCGCGTCGGGCTCGGTCAGCGCATAGGTGATCGTCTTGCTGCCGTCCATGAGCGCCGGCATCAGCCATCTCGTCTGCTCCGCGTTGCAGAAGACGAGCGTGCTCGGCAGGTGGCCGAGCATTTCCGCGAGCGCCATCGTGGTATGGCCGAGCTCCTCGGCGACGAGCGCCTTGGCGAAGGCGGAGAGTCCCGGTCCGCCGAGCTCTTTCGGCATGTTGTAGCCGTAGAGCCCGAGCTTGACGGCCTCCGCGCGCAGGCGGGCCATGGTTTCGGGAGCGAGATGATCCTCCTCGTCGACGGAGCGCTCCAAGGGTGCGAGATGAGTCCCGACGAAGCCGCGGACCGTCTCCCGCATCATGCGCAGCTCTTGGCTTATGGCGAAATCCACGCTCGACCCCCTTTCGCGCTCAGTAGAGCTCGACCAGCTTCGCGTTGTCGCCGATCTCCCCGGGTGCCGCCTCGAGGATCAAGGCGCCGGCCTTCATCACCAGCACGCGGTCGGAGATCTTGAGCGCCTCGCGCACGTTCTGCTCGACGAGGAGGATCGACATGCCCTGGCGCTCCTTGAGCGAGCGGATCGGCTCGAGCAGGTCCTGGAACAGCTTGGGCGCCAGTCCGATCGAGGGCTCGTCCATGAGAAGGCAGCGCGGCCGGTTGAGAAGCGCCCGCCCGATCGACACCATCTGCTGCTGGCCGCCCGACAGCAGCCCGGCACGGCGGCGGTAGAAGGTGCCGACCTGCGGCAGCGCCGTCATCACCCACTCCAGGCGCTCCCCGCGCTCATTCGCCGGCACCCCCGCCGCCCACATGCCCATGGCGAAGATCTCCGCGACCGTCAGGCCGGGAAAGACGCCGCGCCCCTCGGGCATGAGGGAGACCCCGGCAGCCGTCATCTCGCGCGGCAACGGCTCCGCGACAGCGCGGCCGTCCAGCAGAATCCGCCCGCTCGCACGCCGCACCAGGCCATAGAGGGTCTTGAGCAGCGTCGACTTCCCGGCGCCGTTGTGGCCGATGAGGCACAGCACCTCGCCCGCGCGCAGCTCCATGTCGATGCCGTGGAGGACCGGCTTGCCGCCGTAGCCGACGAAGAGGCCCTCGGTCGAGAAGACGGCCGCTTCGCTCACGCCGCGTGCTCCCCGAAATAGAGGTTGGCCAGGTGCGGGTCCGCGAGCACGGCCTTGGGCTCGCCGTCGGCGATCAGCCGTCCTTGATCGAGGAAGACGATGCGGTCCGAGATGCGCTGCACGATGTCGAAATTATGCTCGATGATGCACACCGTGATGCCCTCGCGCGCCTTCGAGCGCAGGAGCTCGAGGAAGCGCTCGTAGGAAGGCAGATCGAGTCCCGAGGCCGGCTCGTCGAGGAGCCAGAGCTCCGCATCCGTCGCCATGACGCGGGCGAGGCTCAGGAACTTGCGCTCGGCATAGGCGAGGTCGATCGCGCGCACCCGCGCCTTGTCGGAAAGCCCGGTCATCTCGAGGATCGCGGCCGCGCGGGCGCTCTTCGCACGCTCGGCGCGTCGGCCGCCCGGCTGCCACAGCCACGAGCTCCGCTCCATCACGGTGAGCACGTTGTCCTCGACCGACATGTGGGTGAAGAGGCGCAGGTCCTGGAACGTGCGCGCGATGCCGAGCCGCGCGATCGCCCAATGCGGCATGCCTCTGAGCGAGCGGCCTTTCCACAGCACCTCGCCCGCATCGGGCGCCAGATATCCCGTGATGAGGTTGAAGAGCGTCGTCTTGCCGGCCCCGTTTGGACCCACGAGCGTGGTGATGACGCCGGCCTCGAGCGCCATCGTCACCTCGTTTATGGCAAGCAGGCCGCCGAAGCGCCGGCTCACGCCGCGGATATCGAGAAGGACCGGCACCGCGGCGCTCATTTGCGCTCCCCGAGGCTGCGGCCGCCGACGAGCCCGCCGGGCCGGAAAATCATCAGCACCACCATGGCGAGCCCGTAGATCATCTGCTGGATCGAGCCGATCTCGGTGTGCGGCAGGAAGGAGAGGTAGCTCAGCCCGGCGGGCAGGAGCAGGAGCAGCACCGTGCCGATGATGGGCCCGAGCACGGTCCCCGTTCCCCCGATGATCACCATCGCCATCAGGAGGATGGAGGTGTCGAGCACGAAGCTCTCGACGTTGATGAAGCTGAGATAGAAGGCGTAGAGCGCGCCCGCGACGGCGCAAAGCGCCGAGGAGACCACGACCGCGAGCGTCTTGATGAGCGCCACGTTCTTGCCGTAGGCGGCGGCGGCCGACTCGCTGTCGCGGATCGCGGTCAGGCTGCGCCCGAAGCTCGAGCGCACGAGCCCATAGGTGACGGCGATGACGAATGTCAAGCACGCCAGGGCCAAGGCGAGAAAGGCGTGGGGATCGGAGAGGGGAATGCCGAAGAGCTCGGCGGGCGGGATCCCGATCACGCCGCCGATGCCGCCCGTCACCGATTTCCACTCCGCGAACACGGTGGAGCCGAGCACCTGAAGGCCGAGCGAGGCGGCGACGAAATATACCTCGCGCACGCGGAGCGCGGGGAGGGCGAGCGCGAGCGAGAGGAGCGAGGCCAAGAGCGCCGCCCCGGACACGGTCAGGAAGAAGTCGGCCGAGACGTGCATCGCAATCCACGCCGCCGTGTAGGCGCCGACGCCGAAGAAGAGCGCGTGCGCCAAGGAGAAGATGCCGGCGTATCCCATGATGAAGTTGAGCGTGATCGCCAGGATCGCGTTGATGGCGATCAGCGTCGCCAGATTCATCGCATAGGCGATCATCGCACTCGTCCGCTACTGGGTCACGACCCGCCCGAAGAACCCGGCCGGGCGGAAGATGATGAAGAGGAAGAGCACGACGAAGGTGACCGCCTCGCTCCATTGCGGATCGAGGTGCCAGAGCGCCAGATTCTCGGCGAGACCGAGGAGGAGGCCGCCGCACGCGGCGCCCCGCAGGCTGCCGACCCCGCCGACGATGGTGGCGGCCAGGCTGATGAGCATGACGTGGTTGCCGAGCGCCGGGCTGAGGCCCGCGGTGGCTCCCGTGAGCAAGGCGCCCGGGACGACGAGAAGGGAGCCGAGGGCAAAGGCGTAGGACGAGAGCCGCCTAGGGTCGAGGCCGAAGACTCGAACGAGATCGGGATTCTCGGAAAGCGCGCGCAACGCCATGCCGATGTGCGTGCGCGTGAGGAAGAAGTGCAGGCCGACGAAGCAGACGACGGCAGCCAGCACCGATATGGCCGCGGTCGGCGGCGCATAAAGCCCGGGGGCAAGCTCGACGCTGCGGCTGAGCGGGGAAGAGATCGAGACGAAGCCGCGTCCGAACGCGGTACCCACGAGGTTTTGCACCACGATGCTGATGCCGAAGGAGGCGACGAACACCGTGAAGAACGAGCCCTCGTGGCGCTGGATCGGCGCGTAGACGAGGCGGTCGACGAGCACGCCGAAGATGCCCGCGCCCGCCGTGGCGGCGGCAAGGGCTGCGATCCATGGCTCGCCGGCCACGCTGTAGAGCTCGTAGAAGACGTAGCCGGCGAGCGTGAAGGTGGCGCCGTGGGCCACGTGGAAGATGCGCGTCGAGCCGAAGATCAGGGAGAAGCCGACCGCGGTGAGGGCGTAAAGCGCCCCCACCTGGATGCCGTTGACGAGGAGCTGCAGGAAGAGCATCGGCGGCGGCACCCTGCCTAGACGGTCGGCGCGCCTGCGCTCACTTCACGATGTGGCCCCCCTTGCCGTCGACCTCGTTGATCTGCATCGGCATAATCACGGAGCCATTGGGCTGGAACTCCATCTTGCCGCCGACGAGGTTGAAGGTTCCGATGGCCCTGCGCTCCTTGAGCAGGTTTTCACCGGTGATCGCCTCGCCTTTCTTCTCGAGCGCCTGCGCGAGTATCGCGAAGAGCATCACGGCGTTGTAGTAGTTGGCGCCGTAGTAATTCGGGGCCTTGCCGTACTTCGCCTTGAATTCCGTGACGAAGCGCTTGGTCACGGGGTCGTTCGACTCCCAGTCCATCCTCTGCGAGGTATAGAGCGCGCCCTTGGCCTCCGGCTCCTGGTCGATCGCCGGAATGGCGAATCCGGAGTAGCTGGCGATCAGCTGCGAGACGCCGTTGTCGCGGAACTGCTTGATGATCTGCGACTGCTGCGCGCCGAAGGAGGCTATGTAGATCACATCTGGTTTCACCTCGCGCGCGCGTGCGGCGATGCCGGCGAACTGCTCCGCATCGCGCGGGATCTTGAGCTCGCCCACGAGCTCGCCGCCCGCCTTGGGCAGCTCCGTACGCAGCTCCTTGAGGATCGCGTCGCCGAGCGGATCGTCGACATAGACAAGCGCGAAGCGCTTCAGCTTCCGCTCGTTGACGAGGTAGGGCACCATCGCGCGCACCTCGTAGTTGGCAAGCGGGATGACGTTCCAGAAGTAATCGCCGAGCTCGGCCAGGTCCGGGCCCACGCCGCCGCCGTTCACCGCCACCGTCTTCGAGCGCTCGGCGACGGGCGCGATCGCCTTGGAGACGCTGGTGAAGGCCGAGAGCATGTAGGGGACGCGCACTACGCTCACGAGCTTGTTCGCGGCCACCACGCCCGGCTGGGGCAGCGCCTGGCTGTCCTCGTAGTCCATGACGAGCGTCTTGGACAGCATGTGATCGGCGTTGATGTCGGCAATCGCCAGGTTGACGCCCTGCGAGAAGGTATCGCCGTATTGGGCATTGGGCCCGCTCAAGGGCAGATCGGCGCCGATGGTGATTTCGTCCGCCGAGGCGGCAGCCGCCGCAAAAGCCGCGATCGCCGCCGCGGCAAAGCCGGCGAGGGCTCGTGATCTCGTGAGCATGGAGGTCTCCCTAAGGCTTTTCTGTTCTCGCGCGTGCGCCACGCGATGCGCTTTGTCCTGGGCGAGTATCGGCAGATTGGCCGGCCAAGGCAATATAAAGTCGAGCAGAGAGCCGTCGCGATCGCAAGGAAGTCGCTCTTCCAAGGCGTCTTGTCCGAAGTAGAATGGGTGGTGGCGGCGATTGCGGCGAAGCCGCGCGGCCCGGTTGCGAGCGCCGGCGGCCGAGCGAAGCTGGAGGAGAGCGCCATGCGGGAGATAGCGAGCGGCATTTACACCTGGTCCAAGTTCTCCGAGCCGCACGGCTACGATTTCAACGGCCACCTCGTCCGCGACGCGGGCGGCAACATCTGCATCGACCCGGTAGAGCCGAGTGCGGAGGACCTCGCGGAGATCAAGCGCCTGGGGGTCGCCCGCATTGTCCTTACCAACCGCAATCATTCGCGCGCCGCCAAGCTAGTGCGCGCCGCGACCGGAGCGCCCGTCGCCATTCATCCGGCGGATGCGCCCCATGCCAAGAGCCAAGGGACCATCATCGACGAGAAGCTTGCCGTGGGCCAGAGGATCGGCCCATTCACCGTGGTGGCGGCGGCGGGGAAGTCGCCCGGCGAGGTGGCGCTCCATTGGCCCGAGCGGCGTCTCCTGATCATCGGCGACGCGGTGATCGGCAATCCGCCGGGAAAGTGCGGGCTCTTGCGCGAGCAAGTGATGGACGAGCCCGTGACGCTGCGCCGAAGTATCGCCAAGCTGCTCGAGCTCGACTTCGACACGATGCTCGTGGGCGATGGCGTCTCGATCCTCAAGGGCGCCAAGGAGCGCTTGAACGAGCTGGTCGCGAGCTTCGCCTCCTGAGGGCGGCGCGCATTGCCTTGACGCGCCGCGGCGGCCGGGCGCAAGCTGGCCCGAGACAAGGAGGGCGCCATGGCCCGCAAATTCCGTGATTACACCCCCGCAGGGGTCATCCCGGCGGCACTTCTGCCGTTCGACGAGGATTTCGCCATCGACGTCGCCTCCTACCGCAAGCATCTCCATGACCTAGCCGCCGTGCGCGGGGTCTCGGCGATCACCGTCAACGCGCATGCCACCGAGGTGCACGCGTGCACCTTCGAGGAGCAAGAGGCCGTGCTCGGCCACACCATGGACGCGATCGGCGACCGCGTGCCTGTCGTCAATGGCGTCTATGCCGACGGCAGCCATGCGGCGGCGCGCATCGCCAAGATGGCCGAGCAAGGCGGGGCGGCGGCCCTTCTCGTTTTCCCGCCGCAGAGCATGGCGATGGGCGGCCAGCTTCGCCCCGAGATGGCGCTCGCCCACTTCAAGACGATCGCCGCGGCGACCGATCTGCCGATCATCCTCTTCCAATATCCGCTTGCGGGCGGCCTGGGCTATCCTTTCGAGACGCTCCTGCGCCTCTTCGAGGAGGTGCCGCAAATCAGAGCGATCAAGGATTGGTGCAACGATGCGATGCTCCACGAGCGTCACGTGCGCACCTTCCAGAGCCTCAGGCGTCCGGTCAACGTGCTCTCGACGCACAGCGCCTGGCTCTTGAGCTCGCTCGTTACCGGCTGCAAAGGCCTCCTCTCCGGTGCCGGGAGCGTCATCGCCGACCTCCAGGTGGCGCTCTTCGAGGCGGTCGGCTCGGGCGACCTCGCGCGCGCCCAAGGGATCAACGACCGCATCTATCCGTTGGCACAGGCCTTCTACGCGCCACCCTTCCTCGACATGCACAACCGCATGAAGGAAGCGCTCGTCCTTCTCGGCCGGCTGCCGAGGGCGGTGGTGCGCCCGCCGCTCGCCAAGCTCGGCACGGCCGAGATCGAGCGCCTCAAAGCCGCGATCGCCGCGGCGCGCCTGAGCCGCGAGGGTGCCCTCCCCGCCGCGGCCGAATAACCGCGCTTTTCCCTTTTTCTTCCCGCCCCATTTGGCGAGAGGGGACGGACGGCGAGCGCCTTGGCTCGCCTCGGAATTTTTCCGCGTCTCAACCGATTGACTTGTCATATTGTATGATAGTATTCTGGAATACCGTCGAGCAGGGGTCATGCGCGCATCCGGCCTCCTCATCACTCGCCTTCCGGTACCGCTCCGCAACCGCGTGGTGGAGCGCCTGCGCCTCGCCATCCGAGAGCAGCTCCTGCCCGAGGGCTCCCGCCTCGTCGAGCGTCAGCTCTGCGAGATGCTGGGGGTAAGCCGCACGCTCGTGCGCGAGGCGCTGCGCCAGCTCGAGGCCGAAGGCCTCGTCACCATCGTGCCGCATCGCGGCCCCTCGGTGGCGCGGCTGGACCGCGCGACCGTCAAGGGCATCTATGAGGTGCGCGGCGTGCTCGAGGCGCTCGCCGGGCGGCTTTTCGTCGAGCGGGCGACGGCGGCCGACCGCCGACGTCTCGCCGAGGCCTTCGCCGGGTTCGAGGGCGCGCACGCCGCTCATGATTCCGCGGCCTCGTTGCGCGAAACTTCGCGCTTCTACAACGTGCTCTTCGCCGGCGCGCGCAACCCGGTGATCCCCGCCACGCTGCGGCCGCTCAGCGGTCGCATCCATCTGCTGCGCGCGCGCAGCTTCGCCATGCCGGGCCGCAAGGAGGAATCCTACCGCGAGATGAAAGCGATCCTGGCAGCCGCTCTCGGCCACGATCCGCAGCAGGCCTGGAGTTGCTGCCTCCTGCATGTAGAGAACGCGGCCCGCTATGCGCTCAACAGCTTCGAGGACGAAGCCGGGCGCGCGCAGGCGAATGCCGCCATTCCACTCAAGCGCACAAAAAGAAAATACGGCAAACCGAGGGAGAGAAACCCATGACGACAGCCATCCGTGGCAAGAAGGGCGATCTGCCGCCGACGAGCGATGAGGGACGGCGGCAAAGCCGCCGCGCGGTGATCGCGAGCACCGTCGGCACCGTCATCGAGTGGTACGATTTCGGCCTCTACAACATCGCCGCCGGCCTGGTATTCCCGAGCCTTTTCTTCCCCACTTTCGATCCCCTCGTCGGGGCGCTCAATTCCTTCCTTGTGTTCGCGGTCGGCTACATCGCCCGCCCGGTGGGCGCGCTCGTCTTCGGCCATTTCGGCGACCGCCTGGGCCGCAAGGGCGCGCTCGTGGCCACCATGCTCCTCATGGGCATCGGCACATTCATCGTGGCCCTGGTGCCCACATACGCCGAGATCGGGCTCTGGGGCGCTGTCATCCTCTCCGTGCTCCGCTTCCTCCAGGGCATGGGGGTGGGCGGCGAATGGGCCGGCTCCATCCTCGTCGCCATGGAATGGGGCGGCCCCCGCCGGCGTGGCCTGTTCGCCAGCCTGCCGCAGATCGGGGTGCCCATGGGCACGCTGCTTGCGAACCTCCTCTTCAGCGGCGCGAGCTTCGCCGCCGGCGGCGCCTTCATGAGCTGGGGCTGGCGCATCCCCTTCGCGCTCAGCATCTTCCTCGTCGTCATCGGCGTTTACATCCGGCTCGGCATCGCGGAGACTCCGGTCTTCCGCCGCGTGGCGGAGGAGAACCGCATCGAGCGGCTGCCCGTGCTCGAGGCGCTGCGCCGCAATTATCGCGAGATCATCTCGGTGGCGTTCCTGCGCATCTCCGAGCTCAGCGTCTTCATCGTCTTCACCATCCTGGTCTTCACCATCGGGGTGCAGACGCTGCATTTGAGCCGCGATTTCATTCTCATGGCGCTTCTCACAGGCCTCGCGATCGAATGCGTCTCGGTGCCGATCGCGGGCGCGCTCTCCGACCACATCGGCCGCAAGCGCATGTTCATGATCGGCGCGGTGGCGGCCGGCATCTACAGCTTCATCTATTACGCCGGGCTGGGCAGCGGCTCGACGACGATCATCTTCATCGTCATAGCGCTCTCCCTCATCCCGCACGGGCTGCAATACGGCTCGGAGGCCGCCCTCATCGCCGAGAGCTTCACCGCCCGGCTGCGCTACAGCGGCTCCTCGGTCGGCTATCAGCTCGCCTCGCTTCTCGGCGGCGGCCCCACCCCGGTGATCGCAGGCGCGCTTCTGATCAAGGACCAAAGCGGCTATCTGATCGCCTGCTATCTTGCCCTCTGCTCGGTGATCAGCGTGATCGCGGCCATGACCTTGAAGGAGGGCCGCATGCGCGACATCGCCGTTGAGTACGATCGCGTGCCGGACAAGCCATAAATATCCATCGAGCAGCGCCCGCGCGCCCGATCGAGTTTTTGCAGCGCAAGGAGATCGCCATGGCCGAGTGGCCGCTTCGCGACAAGATCTGCATGGTCGGCATCGGCACCACCGCCTACGGCTCCTTCCCCGAGACCGATTCCTACGGCCTCGGGGCCGAGGCGTTAGGTAAGGCGGTGGCGGACGCCGGCCTCTCCTACGACGACATCGACGGCCTCATCGTCAACCGCATCCCCTCCTATGACCGCTTCGCGGAGATTGTCGGGCTCAATCCGCGCTTCACGCTCCTGACCGAGACGCCGGGGCGCTTCTCCGCCATCTCGCTGATGATCGCGGCCCAAGTTCTGGCCGCCGGCGAGGCGAGCTACATCGCCCTCGTCTACGGCAACAACGGCCGCTCGCAGCGCATGATGTATGGCGGCGGTGCCGGCACCTGGGCGCCCTGGGGCATGACCTCCCCCGGTGCCATCCACGCCATGATGTACCGCCGCCACATGCATCTCTACGGCAGCACCTCGGAGCAGCTCGCCCACATCGCCGTCGCCTTCCGCAAGCACGCAGGGCTCAACCCCAACGCGGTGATGCGCAAGCCCATCACCATCGCGGATCACCAGGCCTCGCGCTTCATCTGCGAGCCGCTGCATCTTTTCGACTACTGCCTCATCAACGACGGCGCCGTGGCCTGGATCATGACTACGGCCGAGCGCGCCAAGGATCTCAGGCGCCCGCCCGTCTACGTCTCCGGCTTCGCGCGCCAGGACACGCTGGTGGAGAGCTCGACCCCCGATCCCGAGCTCTGGTATCCGGCGCTCGAGCGCGTGGCCGCGCAGGTCTACGACCGCGCCGGCATCGCGCGCGACGCCGTCGACGGGCTGATGATCTACGACAACTTCACGCCCACGGTCATCTTCTCGCTCGAGGGCATGGGCTTCTGCCCGCGCGGCCAGGGCGGTGAATTCGTCCGCGACGGCACGCTCGAGCTCGGCCGCGGCCGCCTGCCGACCAACACCAGCGGCGGCCATCACTCCGAATCCTACATGCAGGGCTGGGCGCTGATCGCCGAGGCGGTGCGCCAGCTGCGCCGGGACGAATGCGGGGCGCGCCAAATCCCGGATTGCGACGTCGTGCAATACATCTGCGCCACCAACTGCGCCACCTCGATCATTTTTCGGAGATAGACGATGGCGAGCCCAACGGCCTATCGCAAACCCCTTCCCACCATCGACGTCTGGAACAAGCCCTTCTGGGACGCCTGCCGCGAGCATCGCTTCATCGCCCAGAAGGACAACCGCTCCGCTCATGTGTGGTTTCCGCCGGGGCCGGTTTGCCCCACCAACCGCTCGAGCGATTGGCGCTGGGTCGATCTCTCGGGACGCGGAACGGTATGGTCCTGGGTGGCCTTCCATCAGAAATATTACGATGGCTTCGAGAGCGAGATGCCCTACAACGTCGCCACCGTCGAGCTCGACGAGGGTCCGCGCATCATGACCAATATCGTCAACACGACGAACGACAAGATCCACATCGGCATGCGCGTCGGCGTCACCTTCCACGACGTCGACGACGGCCTCGCCATCCCGCTCTTCCAACCCCTCGCGGAGGGCGGCAGGTGAGCAAGACGGAGAACGCAGATCTGGTCATACTCGAGGATCGCGGCGCCTACGCCTACCTCCGCATCAACCGGGCCGACAAGCGCAACGCGATGAGCAGCGCTGCGCGCAAGGCGCTCGGCGCGCGGCTCGAGGAGATACACGGCGTCCACAAGGTCGCAGTCATCACAGGCACGGGCGCCAGCTTCTGCAGCGGCATCGATCTCAAGGAGATGGGCGCAGCCAAGAGCGCGCGCGAGCGCGAGCTCGCCGCGCGCGAATGGATCGACGCGCTCCTCGCGATCCGGCGCCATCCCGCCATCTTCATCGCCGCGGTCAACGGCTTCGCGCTCGGCGGCGGCACCTCGCTCATCAACGTCGCAGATCTCGCCATAGCCGCCAACGAGGCCGAGATCGGCATGCCCGAAATGGGCTTCAGCACCTATCCCGGCATGGCGGGGCCCTCGACCCAGCTCATGCTGCCGCGCAAGCGTGCGGCGTGGATGGTGCTGACCGCGCGCCGCGTCGACGGCGCCACCGCCGAGCGCTGGGGTCTCGTCAATCTAAGCGTGCCGCTGAGCGAGCTCGAGCGCGAGGCGGACGCGCTCGCGCGTCACATCGCCCAGTTCGACGCGACCGCGCTTGCCGAAAGCAAGCGCGCGCTCGAGGCCATCCCCGCGCGCATCGCCGACTGGCCGAGCGCCTTCGATTACGGCGCTGCCGTCAATGCCACGATCCGCGCCAAGACCACCGCCCAAGGCGAAGGGCTCGCGCGCTTCGCCAAGGGCGAGCACAATCCCGGCCAGGGCGCCAAGCGGTGAGGCGGCCGCTCGAGGACTTCACGATCCTCGAGGCCAGCGCCGACGATTGCGCGCTCGGCATCAGGCTGGCGATCGCCCTTGCCGGCCGCATCGCGGCGGACCTCGGCGCCGAGGTCGTCAAGATCGAGCCGCCCGAGGGCGATCCGGTGCGGCGCGTTCCTCCGCTCGTGGAAGGGCAGGGCGCGCTCTTCGCCTTCCTCAACGCCGGCAAGCGCTCGGTGGTGCTGCCCTCTGGGACAACCGGCGGCAAGGCGGCATTCGGCCAGCTGCTCGCGGCGGCGCACGCCGTCATCGCCGACGCGGCGCTCGTAGGCAGCTGCGAGCTTGAAAGCGCGCTCGGGGCGCGGCTGCCGGCAGAGGCGCCGCGCGTGGCCGCCATCCTCTCGCTCCTCGCTCCGCCGGCCCCACCCGAGCTCAAGGCGAGCGAGTTCACCGTACTGGCGCTCGGCGGCATGCTCGATCTCGTGGGCGAAGCGGAGCGCACGCCGCTCCGTCTCGGCGGACACCAGGCAGCCTATGCTGCGGGTCTCGCCGCCTACACCGGCCTCGTAGCCGGGCTTTGCGGCACGGCTGCCGAGCCCGAGATCGTCCGCGTCAGCATGCTGGAGACGGTGCTGTGGCTCAATTGGAAGAGCCTTGCCACCGCCTCTTGGTCGGGTGCTGCGCCTACGCGCGCGGGACGCGCAGCCGAGTGGCAGGTGCTGCGCTGCGCCGACGGCTGGGTGGCACTCGTCTATCAGGAGGTCGATTGGCCGGCGCTTTGCCGCCTGGCCGGCGATGCGCGCCTGGCCGATCGGCGTTTCGCAGAGCGCCACGGCCGGCTGCGACATTCGCGCGCGCTCGCGGACATCCTCGAGGAGTGTTTCCTCAAGCTCACCCGTCGGCAGATCCACGAAACCGCGCTTGCCGAGAAGCTTCCGCTCGGCCCGGTCTCGAGTCCCGAGGAGCTCGCCCGAGATGCGCATTATCTCGCCCGCGATTTCCTTGCGCGCGTTTCCCTCGACGCGGAGACGAGTATTGCCATGCCGCGCCTGCCGGTCGTGTGGAGCGGCACGCATTTCTCGCCCGGTCCCGTGCCTGCGCTTACGCGCCGGCCTTCTCCGGTGCCGCTATGAAGCGACCGTTGAGCGGCTGCCGCGTGCTCGATCTCGGCATCATCACCGCCGGTGCCGCTACCTCGGCGCTCCTCGCCGATCTCGGGGCGGAGGTCGTGAAGGTCGAATCGCCGAGCTATCGCGACCCCTTCCGCAACTGGTCCGCGGACGGGCCGCAGCCCAAGGACGGACCGCCCTTCTTCCGTTTCACCAACCGCAACAAGCGCGCCATCAGCCTTGATCTTAAGCGCCCGCAGGGGCGCGAGCTCTTCCTGCGCCTCGCCGCCAAGTCCGACGTGGTGCTTGAGAATTTCCGCCGCGGCGTGATGGCGCGGCTCGGCATCGGCTATGCCGCACTCCGAGCGGCCAATCCGCGCATCATCCTCGCCTCGATCTCGAGCCAGGGCGAGGCCGGGCCGGACGCCAATTACGTCTCGTTCGGCAGCACGCTCGACGCGATGGGCGGGCTGGCGTGGCTCACCGGCTACGCGGACGGCGGACCGGTGGTGAGCGGCCGCGACATCAATTATCCCGACCAAGTGGTGGCGATCTTCGCCGCGGGAATGGTGGCGACCGCGTGGCTGGCGCGCGCCAAGACGGGAGCGGGAGCCCACCTCGATCTCTCACAGCGCGAGCTCACCAGCTTTCTCGTGGGCGAGGCCTTCGTCGCGGGCGATCTCAAAGTACCCCGCAACGGCAACGCGCAAGCCCCCTTTGCGCTTCAGGACTGCTTCCGCGTCGCGGGCGGCGACTGGGTCGCCGTGACCGTGGCGCCGGAGGAGCTCGCCGCCCTTCGCACCCTCATCGGCGACAGCAGGGAGGCGGCAAGCGCCGTCGGGCTCGGCATCGCTCTCGCGCGCTGGCTCGGGCAGCGTCCTCTCGCGGCGGCAACCGCGGCGCTGGCGTCCGCCGGGATCGCCGCGGCCCCCGTGCTCGACGGCAAGCAGGCGCTAGAGGAGCGCGGGCGGCTTTGGCAGATCGCCATCGCCGAGACCGCGGCCGGCGTCGCCGTGAAGGGCTTTCCGTTCCAGCTCGCGCGCGCGCCTCTCGCGATCGAGCGCGAAGCGCCCGAGATCGGCGCCGACACCGCGCAAGTGCTGGCCCGCCTCGGCGGCTACACGCGCGCCGAGATCGAGGCGCTCGCCAGTGCAGGCGCCATCGAATGCGCCCCCCATTCGATCAACGCCATTCCAGGATAGGACCCATGCGTGTCGCCCTCGTCCTCCCCGTCGATGACTGGCGCCAATGCGCGGCCGCCGCAAAAGCGGCCGAGGCCCTCGGCATCGATGTCGTGCAGACCAACGAGACCAAACACGACCCCTTCACTCCACTTGCCATAGCCGGCCTCGCGACCGAGCGCATTTCGCTCGCGACCTCGGTCGCGATCGCCTTTCCGCGCAGCCCCATGATCGTCGCCAACCAGGCCTGGGACCTGCAGCGCCAGACGCGCGGGCGCTTCAGCCTTGGCCTCGGCAGCCAGGTCAAGGGACACAACGAGCGGCGCTTCAGCGTGCCCTGGGTGGCGCCCGCGGCGCGCATGGGCGAATATGTCGAATCGCTGCGCGCCATCTGGCGCAGCTGGGAGACGGGGGCCAAGCTCGACTACCAGGGCAAGCACTACCGCTTCAGCCTGATGAACGAGGAATTCTCGCCCGGCCCCAACCATCTGCCCATGGTTCCCGTCACCATCGCAGCGGTCGGCCCGCTCATGCTGAAGACCGCGGCGCGCCTCTCAGACGGCGTGCGCCTCCACCTCTTCGCCACGCGCAAATACATCGAGGAGACGGTGGCAGCCATCCTCTCGGCCGAGCTCAACGGCCGCGGCATGGCGCGGGAGAATTTCGAGGTGAGCGGCGGCGGCTTCGTGGCGAGCGGTCCCGACAGCCGCAGGGTGGCGGCAGCGCTCGAGCGCACGCGCCATCGGGTGGCGTTCTATGCCTCGACCCCTGCCTACCGTCCCGTCCTCGACGCGCACGGCCTCGGCGAGCTCGGCCAGCGTCTCTTCGAGATGTCGCGGCGCGGCGAGTTCGACCGGATGGCGCCGCTCGTCTCCGACGAGGTGCTCGAGCTCTTCGTCGCCTCCGGCACCTATGACCAGCTTCCCGCCGCGATCGAGCGCCGCTTCGGCGGCATCGTCGACACGGTGACGCTCGACATCGCAGCCGATAGCGATCGCAAGACGGCGCTCAAGCTCGTGGACGCGATACACCGCATCCCGAGCCGCTTCGAGGGCTTCAAGACGTAAGCATCGCAGCCCTGATGCGATGAAAGGACGCAGCGCTATGCCGTGGATTTTTCCCCCGCGACGGCGCAACATGGCGGGCGAATGACCGAGCGTTCCCCCGGATCGCGGGGCGGCCCCGTGATCCGCCGCTTTCGCATCCCGGGAGAGCCCCATGTCCGATCGTTACGCGCACTATGAGCGTCTTGAGTTCGACCGGCCGCATCCCCGCGTGCTCCGCGTCACCATGTCGAGCCCGGGCCGGCTGAACGCCACCGACCAGAAGATGCACGGCGAGCTCAAGTCCGTGTGGCGCGACATCGACGCGGACGAGAGCGTGTCCGCGGCCGTGCTGCGGGGCGCGGGCAAGGCGTTCTCCGCCGGCGGCGACTTCGACATGATCGAGCGCATCATCGACGACTTCCACACGCGCGCGGGCAACTGGAAGGAGGCGCGCGACCTCGTCTACAATCTGATCAACTGCTCGAAGCCGATCGTCAGCGCCATGCGCGGCCCGGCAGTCGGCGCCGGTCTCGTCTGCGGGCTGCTCGCCGACATCTCGATCGCGACCAAGGACGCCCGCATCGTCGACGGACACACGCGCCTCGGCGTCGCCGCGGGCGATCACGCCGCGATCATCTGGCCGCTCCTCTGCGGCATGGCCAAGGCAAAATACTATCTTCTGCTTTGCGAGCCGATTACAGGTGCGGAGGCCGAGCGGATCGGTCTCGTCTCGCTTGCGGTCGAGGATGCCGAGCTCGACGACAAGGCCGTCGAGATCGCGACGCGGCTGGCGGACGGCGCCCCCCATGCGCTACGCTGGACCAAGTATGCGCTCAACAATTGGCTGCGCATGGCGGGGCCGACCTTCGACACCTCGTTGGCGCTCGAGTTCCTCGGCTTCACCTCGCCGGACGTGCGCGAAGGGCTCGCCTCGCACCGCGAGAAGCGCCGTCCCCGTTTCGCGCCGGACTCGAAGCTTTAGCCTTCGATTTAGGGAGCAACGCCGCCCCAAGCTGCCGTAAGCGCTGGAAAAAGCCGGAACCGCCGGCGATCAAGCGAGGAAGCCTTGCCGCTCAAGACCGACCCGATCCTGCCCGAGGCTCGGCTCCGTGCCATGAAGCAAGCCGGCTATTGGCGCGACCGCACGATCATCGACTATTTCGACGACCGCATCGCCGGCTCGCCGGAGCGCGTCGCCGTCATCGACGACAACAGCATGACGGGCGAGCGCAGCGTCTTGAGCTACGCCGAGCTCAGCCGGCGGGTCGAGCGCATCGCCCTCGGCCTTGCCCGGCTCGGCCTCGGACGCGGCGACGTGCTCTCCTACCAGCTGCCGAATTGGTGGCAGTTCACCGCGCTTCACCTTGCCGCCATGCGCCTTGGCGTCATCACCAACCCGCTGATGCCGATCTTCCGCGAGCGCGAGCTCGAGTTCATGCTGCGCCTCGCCGAGACGAAGCTCTTCGTGGTCCCCCGCCGCTTCCGGGACTTCGACTACGCCGCCATGGCCGAGGGGCTGCGCCCGAAGCTGCCGGCGCTCAGCCGCGTTCTGGTGCTGGGCGGCGAGGGCGAGGCCGCCTTCGAGCGCCTGCTCGACGCCCGCTCCGAGGGCGCGCGCGCGCTCTTCGCCGAGCGCCGGCCGAAGGCCGACGACGTGATCGAGATCCTCTACACCTCGGGGACGACCGGCGAGCCCAAAGGGGTGATGCACACCTCGAACACGCTCTTCAGCAATCTCGAGCCCTACGCGGAGCGGCTCGGCTTGGGTACCTCCGACGTCGTGCTGATGGCCTCCCCGCTCGCGCACCAGACCGGCTTCATGTACGGCCTGATGATGCCGATCCTTCTCGGCGGCACGGCGGTCTTGCAGGACATCTGGAGCGCCGACCGCGCGGCCGACCTGATCGCGGGCGAAGGGGTCAGCTTCACCATGGCCTCGACCCCCTTCCTCTCCGATCTCACCAACGCGGCCGAGCGGCGGCCCGCGGACTTCCGCAGCCTGCGCATCTTCCTCTCCGCGGGAGCGCCCATCCCGCGCGCCTTGGCGCGCCGCGCCGCCGAGCATCTCGGCGCCCACATCGTCTCCGCCTGGGGCATGACCGAGAACGGCGCGGTCACCACGACGCGGCTCGACGATCCGCCGGAAAAGGTCTTCGAGACGGACGGCTGCGCCATGCCGGGCATGGAAATCCGCACGGTCGGCGAGGACGGGAAGCCGCTCCCCCCCGAGCGCGAGGGGCGTCTTCAGTGCCGCGGCTGCAGCAACTTCGTGGGCTATCTCAAGCGCCCGCAGTGGCATGCGACGGACAAGGAGGGCTGGTTCGAGACCGGCGATCTCGCGCGCATCGACGCCGACGGCTACGTGCGCATCACCGGCCGCACCAAGGACGTCATCATCCGCGGCGGCGAGAACATCCCCGTCGTCGAGATCGAGGGCCTCATCTACCAGCACCCGGCCGTGCTCGAGACCGCGATCGTGGCGATGCCCGATCCGCGGCTCGGCGAGCGCGCCTGCGCCTTCGTCGTGACGCGGCCGGAGAGCTCGCTTACGCTCGCCGAGCTGATCGCCTTCCTCGAAGCGCGCAAGGTCTCCCGCCACTACCTGCCGGAACGGCTCGAGCTTGTGTCGGCACTCCCGCGCACGCCGAGCGGCAAGATCCAGAAGTTCCGCCTGCGCGAGATCGCCAAGGCGTTCGGCACGGCCGGCTGAGGCGGAGCCGAACCGCACCCCCAACCGGAGGACGCCCTTTGATACTGGCCGAGGAGCACGAATTGATCCGCGACACGGCG
>DASPPM010000473.1:0-5204 GCA_035625535.1 Alphaproteobacteria bacterium | reverse complement strand
CCGGCGCAAGGGGGCGTCGCCCGCTTTGGCGCCGGTCTCGGTGACGCTGATCGCATAGCCCTCGTGACTGTGGCGCTCATAGGCATGGGCAGAGAAATGGGCGCGCAGGAATTCGACGCCGCCGCTCTGGTGCGCCACGGTATACCGCACCCAATCGCCCGCCCTCTCTCCCGCTCCTCGCTGCGGCATGGGCCAAGCTCCACCGGCAACCAAGTACAATACCAGAGCCCGGCCATCCCTTAGAGTGGCGCGATAGGCACGCGGTACAAAGGAGAACGACATGAGTGGCGCCCTTAGCCGGAACGGGGTGGAGGCGCCGCCGCGCATCCGCTTCGAAAACAAAATCGCGGTGGTGCTACGCGAGGATCTCGCGGTCTGGCAGAAGCTCAACGCGACCGCCTTCCTCGTGAGCGGTGTGGCGGCGCGCACGCCGGGCGTCATCGGTGAGCCTTACGAGGACGGCACGGGAAATCGCTATCTGCCCATGTTCCGCCAACCGGTGCTCGTCTTCGCCGGCACGGCCGAGCAGGTACGGAGCGCCTACGAGCGCGCGCTCGCGCGCGGCGTCGCATTCTCGCTCTTCACCGAGGAGCTGTTTACGACCGGCAATGATGCGGACAATCGCGCCGCCGTGAGGGCTTGCCCGAGCGAAGCCTTGCGCGTCGTCGGCATTGCCTTCCACGCCGAGCGTAAGCTCGCGGACAAGCTGCTCAAAGGGATGGCGCTTCATCGTTAGCGCGGGCATGCCTCGGGGCGGACAAGGCATGGGCCGCGCGGGGTGGTCGATTCCGGCCGGCTCAGCCGTTGTCGGCGAGGATCTTGCCGGCGAGATAGAGCGAGCCGCAGATAAGGAGCCGGCTCGGCCGCGCGAGCTCGAGCGCGAGCTCCCGCACGGCCGCGAGCGCGCTCTCGGCCGCTTGAGCCCGGTGCCCCGTTGCGCGCGCGTGGGCTGCCGCCGCCTCGGCCGAGAGGCTGTTGGCCTCACCCGGGATGGCGACGGCGCAGAGGGCCGCCGCATGGGGTGCGAGCGGTGCAAGGAAGCGCTCTGCGTCCTTGCTCTTGAGCATGCCGTAGACGAGGCCGAGCGGCTTGTCGCGCCAGGCTTCGGCCTGGCGCGCGAGGGCGGCCCCTGCCGAGGCGTTGTGCCCGCCGTCGAGCCAAAGCTCCCAATCCGCACCCGGCAGGGCGGCGACAAGGGGCCCGCGCGTCAAGCGCTGCAGCCGCGCCGGCCATTCCGCCTGCGCCAGGCCCGCCCGCACGTGCTCGGGCGAGAGGCGAAATTCCGTGAGTCGTTCGGCGGCGGCGACGGCGAGTGCGGCATTCTCAAGCTGATGCTCGCCCAAGAGTCCGGGCCGCGGCAGCTCGAGGCGCCAGCGCCGGCCGCGATACCGCCAGCCTTCGCCGCTTTGTGCGATGCTCCAGTCGCGGCCGTGGCGATAGAGGGCGGCACCGACGTGCTCGGCCTGCGTCTCGATCACGCCTGCGGCACCCGGAAGCTGCGGGCCGACAACGGCCACCACCCCCGGCTTCAGGATGCCCGCCTTCTCGAAGGCGATCTTCTCGATGGTGTCGCCTAAGTGCTCCGTGTGGTCGATCGAGATCGGCGTGATTGCCAGGAGCGCCGGCGTGCGGATGACGTTGGTGGCATCGAAGCGGCCGCCGAGCCCGACCTCGAGGAGAAGCGCATCCGCGGGCTCGCGCGAGAAGGCGAGAAAGGCGGCGGCGGTCGTGATCTCGAAGAAGGTGATGGGCTCGCCGCGGTTCGCGCGCTCGCACTCCTCGAGGAGCTGGGTGAGCCGCGCGTCGTCGATGATGCCCGTCGCGAGGCGGATGCGCTCGGCGAAACGCACGAGGTGCGGCGAGGTGTAGGCCTGGACGCGGTAGCCCGCCGCCTCGAGCATCGCGCGCAAGTACGCGATGGTCGAGCCCTTGCCGTTGGTTCCGGCGACGTGGACGACCGGGGCGAGCTTGTGCTCGGGATGGCCGAGCCGCTCGAGCAGGCGCTCGATCCGCCCGAGCGCGAGGTCGATGAGCTTGGGGTGGAGCGCCAACAGGCGCTCGAGCACAAGATCACTCGGCTGGAGCGGCACCTTTGCCTGCCTGGGCCGTGGGCAGCGGCACGACGGTCGCCGGGGCTTGACGATTCATGAGCAAGCTCAGCACGCGCACGATGGTCTCGCGCAGCTCCTTGCGCGGCACCACCATGTCGACCATGCCGTGCTCGAGGAGATTCTCGGCGCGCTGGAAGCCCTCCGGCAGCTTCTCCTTGATGGTCTCCTCGATGACGCGTGCGCCGGCGAAGCCGATCACCGCGCCCGGCTCGGCGATCTGGACGTCGCCCAGCATGGCGAACGAGGCGGACACGCCGCCTGTCGTCGGATCGGTCAGCACGACGATGTAGGGCAGCCTCGCCTCGCGCATCTCCGCGACCGCGATCGCCGTGCGCGGCATCTGCATGAGCGAGAGGATGCCCTCCTGCATGCGCGCGCCGCCGGAGGCCGGAACCACGATGAGCGCCGCCTGCTGGAGGGTGGCGAGCCGTGCCGCGGCGACGAGCGCTGCACCCACCGCGACCCCCATCGAGCCGCCCTGGAACTCGAACTCGAGGGCGGCGATGACGACGGCAAGGCCGCCCATGCGGCCATGCGCCACGATGATCGCATCGGCGAGGCCCGTCTTGACCTGCGCTTCCTTGAGGCGTTCGCTGTAGCGCTTGAGGTCGCGGAACTTGAGGGGATCGGGCGGCGTCTTGGGCAGCTCGATCCTGTGGTATTGGCCGTCGTCGAAGAGCATCGCGAGCCGCTGCTCTGCCGCGATTCGCATGTGATGGCCGCAGTGCGGGCAAACGTTGAAGTTCGCCTCGAGCTCGCGATGGAAGATCATCTGCCCGCATTTGGGGCATTTTTGCCAAAGCCTGTCCGGAACCTCGGCTTTCTGCACGAGGGCGCGGATGCGGGGCCGCACGAAATTGGTGAGCCAGTTCACGAGGCGGCCCTCGCGTTGCCTCGGGCGCCGCGCACGCCCGCGCTGAGCCTGCGGACGAAGGCGAGCGCCTCGGACACGAGTGCTGGTCTCGCCCGTCCCGCGCCGTCGAGCCCGCTTGCGATCACCTCAACGAGGGCCGAGCCCACCACCGCCGCGTCGGCGAAGCGGGCGAAGCCGGCCGCATCCTCCGGCGTCTTGATTCCGAAGCCCACGGCGAGCGGCAGCGCGGTGCGCGCGCGCACGCGCTCGATCGCGGCCTCGACGCGCGCGAGCTCGGCACTCCGCGTTCCCGTGATCCCGGTGATCGAGACGTAATAGACGAAGCCGCTTGCGTGCTCGAGCACGGTCGCGAGGCGCGCGGCACCGGTCGTGGGGGCGACGAGGCGGATCATGGCGATTCCCGCCGCCTCGGCGAGGGGGCGCAGCTCCTCGTCCTCCTCGGGCGGCAAGTCGACGATGATGAGCCCGTCGACGCCGGCAGCGGCGGCGTCGCGCACGAAGGCCGCGTTGCCGTAGCTGTAGATGGGATTGTAGTAGCCCATGAGGATGAGCGGCGTCGCGCGCTCGCCGGCGCGGAAGCTTTGCGCCATGGCAAGCGTTTTCCTGAGCGTCATGCCGGCCTTAAGCGCGCGCTGGCCCGCCGCCTGTATCGCGGGCCCGTCCGCCATGGGATCGGAGAATGGCATGCCAAGCTCGATGAGGTCGGCACCTGCTGCGGGGAGCGCCTTGAGGAGCGCGAGCGAGGTCTCGCCGTCCGGATCCCCCGCGGTGATGAAGGTGACGAGCCCGGCGCGGCCCTCGGCCTTAAGCGCGGCGAAGCGGTGCCGGATGCGGTTCTCCCGATGCTTCTCCGCGCGCGCTTTCATAGCCGCGCACCGAGATGATCGGCGACCGTGAAGATGTCCTTGTCGCCGCGTCCCGAGAGGCAGACGACGACGAGATGGTCGCGCGCGAGCGTGGGGGCGATCTTGCCGACGTATGCGAGCGCGTGCGCGGATTCGAGCGCCGGGATGATGCCCTCGAGCCGGCTCAGGAGCTGAAAGGCGTCGAGCGCCTCGCGGTCCGTGATCGCGGCATAGCTGACGCGTCCCGTATCCTTGAGCCAGGCGTGCTCCGGTCCCACGCCGGGATAGTCGAGTCCGGCCGAGATCGAGTGCGCCTCGCTGATCTGCCCGTCGCCGTCCTGCAGGAGATAGGTGCGGTTGCCGTGGAGCACGCCCGGCCGCCCGCCCAGCATGGAGGCGGCGTGTCGGCCGGTGTCGAGGCCGTGGCCCGCCGCCTCCACGCCTACGATGGCGACGCCAGGGTCGTCGAGGAAGGGATGGAAGAGCCCCATGGCATTCGAGCCGCCGCCCACGCAAGCGACGAGCGTGTCGGGGAGCCGCCCTTCGAGGGCGAGGATTTGCTCGCGCGCCTCATTGCCGATGACGAGTTGAAAATCGCGCACGAGCGCCGGGTAAGGGTGGGGACCCGCGACCGTGCCGATGAGGTAGTAGGTGTCCGCGACGTTGGCGACCCAGTCGCGCAAGGCCTCGTTCATGGCGTCCTTGAGCGTGGCGGAGCCGGAGTTGACTGCCTTCACCTCGGCACCAAGGAGGCGCATGCGGAAGACATTGGGCTTCTGCCGCTCGATGTCGACGGCACCCATGTAGACGGTGCAGGGCAGCCCGAAAAGGGCCGCGGCCGTGGCGGCGGCGACGCCGTGCTGGCCCGCACCCGTCTCGGCGATGATCCGCGTCTTGCCCATGCGCCGCGCCAACAGGATCTGCCCCATGCAATTGTTGATCTTGTGCGCGCCCGTATGGTTGAGGTCCTCGCGCTTGAGATAAATCTTGGCGCCGCCGAGCTCGGCGCTCAGGCGCTCGGCGAGCGTAAGCGGGCTCGGCCGGCCGACGTAGTGCGAGAGGTAGCGGTCGAGTTCGGCCTTGAAGTCGGCATCCGCCTTGGCCTCGCGGTAGGCGGCCTCGAGCTCGAAGAGGAGCGGCATCAGCGTCTCGGCCACGAAACGGCCGCCGTAAATGCCGAAATGGCCGCGCTCGTCCGGGCCGGCGCGGTAGGTGTTCGGCTTCTCGATGGGCCGCGGCTTCGGCGTGCGCATGGCGCTCTGTGAGAGGTTGCCCAAGGCGGCGAATAAGCATAAGGGGCGGCAAAGGTCAAAGTCGAAGGCGGCGGCGCCGCCGGCCGTCACCTCGACAACGGTGGCCCGGTAGTATACGTTA
>DASPPM010000472.1:0-4283 GCA_035625535.1 Alphaproteobacteria bacterium | reverse complement strand
CTACTTCATATTGCCGCGCGTCTCGGGGATGACGAGGGCGCCGGCGAGAAAGAGGACCGAGATGCCGAAGAGGAAGATCGCGAGCATGTTCGGCAGCTCCTGCGTGGTCCCGGCGGCGAGCGAGACGAAGGTCGGCATCAGCCCGCCGATCGCGAAGCCGATGTTCCAGGAGAGCCCGGTCCCGGTCGAGCGAAGTGCTGTCGGAAAACGCTCGTTGAGGAAGATCAGGAGCGGCGCGTAGCCGGCGTTGCCGAAGAAGGTCAGCACCAGCGCATAGGTGGCGATGAGGGCGAAATTCTGCGTCCCGGCCATGCCGAGGATAGAGAGCGGCAGCAAGACGATGCGGATGAGGGCGAGCGTCAGAAGCGCCTTCTTCCGCCCGAAGATCGTGCTGCAATGACCGGCGGTGATCGAGGCGACGATGGCGACGAGGCTGCCGGCGATCAGGATGAGCGAGGTCGAATCGCTCGGCATCTTGCTCACCACCTTGAGGAAGGTCGGGAGATAGCCCGAGGTCAGGTAATAGCCGGCACCGCCGCCGACGGTCATCATCAGGTTGACGAGCAGGATCGGCAGATACTCACGCGAGAAAAGCGCCCGCACCGGCGCCTTCATCATGCCGGCCTCGCCGCGCTTGGCCTTGAGCTCGGCCCAGATCGGCGATTCCTCGAGGCGGTTGAAGATGAAGAAGCCCAGCACCGAGCTGATGATCCCCGAGAAGAACATGCAGCGCCAGCCCCACACCGCATAGGCGTCGCCGGGAAAGGCCTCGGTGGTGGCGAAGTAGGCGATCGAGGCCAGGAGTGCGCCGATGCCAGCACCCCCGCCGCCCACCAGCCCCGACATGGCGCCACGCCAGTAGGGCGGCACGGTCTCGGTGCCGATGGTGTGGGTGGAGGCCACGACCCCGCCCACGAAGAGACCCTGCACCAGCCTCAGGATGAGGAAGATGATGGGGGCGAGCACGCCGACCTGGGCGATGGTCGGCAGTGCCCCGAAGAGTGCCGTGCTGATGCCGACGCCGATCACCGCCACGATCATCGTGCCGCGCCGCCCGTAGCGGTCGGCGTAGGAACCGAAGAGCGCGGAGCCGAAGGGCCGCATCAGCAAGGTGACGGCGAAGGAGGCGTAGACCGCGGCGAGCGAGAGCGTGGGATGGTCGGAGGGGAAGAAGAGCCTGCCGATGACCGGGGCCACGTAGAGCAGGATGAAGAGATCGAAGAGGTCGAGCGCCCAGCCCAAGGAGGAGGCGATGATCGCCGTGAGCATCTGCCGCCTGCCGATCGGCCAGGCCTCGTCCGAGCCTTTCGCTGTCGTCGTCATGTCGTCCCCCTTACGCTTGTTTTCTTGCCGTAATGTTGTCTCCCTCGAGACTAGCTGAGCGCGCGGCGCGCGCGCTTAGCAAAGCGTCTCTTTTCGTCACACTCCGGGGCTCTCTACTACGTCCCCCGCCGGGCGCGCCAGTCGCCGCCGGCGGCCGCGTCGATGACCGCCGCCGGATCGACCGCCTCCTCGCCGGGGACATGGATGCGCTTGAATTTCCCCGCCGGGGCCGCGAGCGGCACGGTCGCGTCGATCCCCATCTTCGCACCGACCCCGTTGCGCGAGGAGGGATCGAGCTTCGAGCCCTGGCTGTTGGCGACGACGACGAGATCCTGGTCGGGCTGGGCGCGCGTGGCCACCGCCCATTCCACCTCGCGCGCATTATGGATGTCGACGTCCTCGTCGACTACGATCACGTGCTTCACGTCGTAGTGCCCGGCGAAGGCGCCCATGATGACGTTCTTGGCCTCGCCCTCCTCGCGCTTCTTGAGCTTGACGTAAAGGACATAGCGCCCGACCCCGCCCATGGAGAGATGAACGTCCGTCACCCCCGGAAAAGTGCGGCGAAGATGGCCCAAGAGCGTCGCCTCGCGCGGGATGGCGCCGAGCAGGAGATGCTCGTTGGCGCCGCCGACGATGGTATGGAAGATGGCGTCGCGCCGGTGGGTGACGCGATCGATCTTCGCCACGTGCCGCTCGGCGCGCTCGCCGTAATATTGCGGGAACTCGCCGAACGGCCCCTCGGGCGCGCGCTTTCCCGGCAGGATGCGGCCCTCCAGCACGATCTCCGCCGCCGCCGGCACGCGCACTTCGTTGCTCAGGCATTTCACCACCTCGAGCGCCTCGCCGTGGAGCGCGCCGGCGATCTCGAGCTCGTCGTGATCGATCGGCACGATCGCCTGCGAGGCGAGGCAGGTGAGCGGGTCGACGCCGATGACGATGGCGATCTCGAGCGCCTCGCCTGCCTGCTCGGCCGCCTGGTAGAAGGCGAGCGTATGGCGCGGCAGGAGGAGGACGCCGAGCTCGTCCGGTCCGCTCAGCTGGCAGCGGTGGATGGCGACGTTCTGCACGCCGGTGCGCGGGTTGCGCGAGATCATCAGGCCCGCGCTGATATAGGGGCCGCTGTCAAGCTCGTTGTGCGTCGGGATCGGCAGGAGGTGCGCGAGATCGACCTTCTCATGCACCACCTCCTGCACCGGTGCCGAGGAGATCTCGCGCCAGGGCAGCGGGTTGGCCGCGGCCTCGCTGAAGCGCGCGAGGATGGCGTCGGCTTCAACCCCCATGGCGTCGGCGATCCAGCCGCGCTCGCCGAGCAGGCCCGACACGATCGGAATGGGATGGCCGCCGGGGCGCGGGAAAAAGGTCGCCTTCTCCCCGTCGAGGCGCTTGGAGATGGCCGCGAGCTCGAAGCGCAGACCGACGCCGGGGCGGATGATCGCCAGGCGATCGTGCTCCGCCAGATGATCGAGCCAGCCGCGCAGCGTGATCACCGGTGCCAGGGCGGGGGCGTTCTCGCGGGCGCGCTTCGCCATTCCCCTCTCCTCTCTCCTCTCACAAGCCGCGGAACTTGGGCGCGCGCTTCTCGTGGAAGGCGGCCACGCCCTCGCGGAAATCCTCCGAGGAGCGCAGGCGGCTGTAGCAGTGGCCTTCGAGCTCGATCGCGATCGCGAGCGAGGCATCCTCGGTGTCGTTGAGCAGCTTCTTCGCGGTGCGCTGGGCGAGCGGCGAGAAGCCGACGAGCTCCTTGACGAGCGCGTCGGTCGCCGCCTCCAGCTTGTCGTCGGCCACCACCTCGGTCGCGATCCCCCACTCATAGGCGAGCCTCGCCGGAATGCGCCTCGAGCGCATGACGATGTCCTTCGTGCGGGTGATGCCGACGATCTTCTGCAGCCGCGCCGAGCCGCCCGAGCCGGGGATCTGGCCGAGCTTCTGCTCGGGCAGCGCATATTGGCAGGTCTCGGAGACGAGGCGGAAATCGCAGGCGAGCGAGAGCTCGAAGCCGACGCCGAAGCAGAAGCCGCGATTGGCGGCGATCACGGGCTTGCTGCAGCGCGCAGGCGAGGCGATGTTCCAGGCGAGCCTGGAGACGTGCTCGGGCGTCGCCTCGACGAAGCCCTTGATGTAGCCGCCCGAGGAGAAGTGCTCGCCCGCCGCGCGCAGCACGATCACGCGCACGCGCGCATCCTCGTCGAGCGCCTCGAAGGTGCCGCGGATCTGGTCGCGCTGCGGCATGGTGATCACGTTCAGCGGCGGCCGATCGAGGATGACGTCGGCCCGCTGCCGCTCGGCGTCGACCTCGACGCGGAAGCCGTCGCGATCGTCGCTACGCTTGTCCTTGTCGCTCATCTTTTCGCTTCCTCTCGAGGGTGCTGTGCGACGTCGGCGAGCTGATACTCGCCCTCCACCAGCTTGCGCCGCAACAGCTTGCCGACCGGCGATTTCGGAATCTCGCGCACGAACAGGATGCGGCGCGGGCGCTTGAAATTGGCGAGCCCCGATTTGCGGCAGAATTCGTCGAGCTCGGCGGCCTCGAGCGGGGCCGCGCGCTTGACGAAGGCGGCGACCACCTGGCCCAGGCGCGCATCACGCAGCCCGACGACGGCCACTTCGGAAACCGCCGGATGCAGGGAGAGACAGCTCTCGATCTCGACGGGCGAGACGTTCTCGCCGCCGGTGATGATCATGTCGTCGACGCGGCCGGTGACGAAGAGGTCGCCGGCGGCGTCGAAATAGCCGGTATCGCCGGTGAAGTACCAGCCGCCGCAGAGCGCCTTGGCATCGGCGTCGGGGCGGCGCCAATAGCCCTCGAAGGCCTCGTCGCCTGCCAAAAGTGCTACGATCTCACCCTCCTCGCCCGCGGCAGCCGAATCATCCGGCGCCCTGGTGCCTAGTTTCACCACGCGGATCAGCTGGTTCAAGCCCGCCCGGCCGGCCGAGCCTGGCTTCGCCACCGCGTCCTG
>DASPPM010000471.1:0-2662 GCA_035625535.1 Alphaproteobacteria bacterium | reverse complement strand
CTTCCAGCACGCGATCGCGCGCAACAAGCGCAATACCGTGCTGCTGTTCGTCGTCCTGCTCGCGATCGGCGCCGCGGCGGGCTACGTGCTCGGCTGGGCTTTCGCCATCCTCGACATCATCTGGAGCCTGCCGGATGCGGCGCTAGAGCGGCTGACCGTAGCCTCGGTGCTGCTCGACCTCCTCGGTCCGCCCCGCCCGCAGGCCCTTGCCGGCGCCGCGATCGTGGCCGGGGCGGGGCTGCTCTGGGGCTTGATCACGCTCTTCGCGGGCGCCCACATCCTCGCCGCCTTCGCCGGCGCGCGGCCGGCCAATCCCGACAATCCCGCGGAGCGGCGGCTCATCGACGTCGTCGAGGAGATGGCGATCGCCGCCGGCGTGCCGGCGCCGCGCGCGATGGTCATCGACACGCCGGCGCTCAACGCCTTCGCCAGCGGTTTTTCGCCCGGACGCGCGACGATCACGGCGACCGCGGGCATCCTCGAGGCCTGCAACCGCGAGGAGCTGCAGGGAGTAGTTGGCCACGAGATGGGCCATGTCGCCGATTACGACGTGCGCTATACCACCGTCGTCGCGGCCATGGCGGGTGTGGTGGTGCTGCTTGCGCATCTCCTTGCCGACATTGCGCGCTTTTCGATCGGCTGGGGCGGACCCGGGCCGGTGCGCGCACGCGGTCGCGATTCGTCGGGTGCTCGCCTGGTGCTCACGCTTGCGGTGCTGGCGCTGCTCGCGGTGGTGCTGATCGTCGCCCCGCTCGCCGCGCGCCTCGTGCAAATGGCGATCTCCCGCCAACGCGAGTATCTCGCCGACGCGAGCTCGGCCAGGCTCACGCGCAACCCTGTCGGCCTCATCTATGCGCTCGAGCGCCTAGAGCGGAGCGAGACCGCGATCGCGCGCAAGGATTCGCCCGTGGCCGCCTTGTGCATAGCAGAGCCCAAGGACAAGTCGCTGAGCGGCCTCTTGTCCACGCATCCGCCAATTGCCGAGCGCATCGCCCGCTTGCGCAACCTCGGAGGCTCCGCCGCAGCTGCCGAGGAAAGCCCAGCCGCGGAAGCAACGCCGCAGGAAGCACCCCGCCACGGCCCGTGGGGCTGAGTCCCGCCGAGGCTGCGCCTCCCGCGGGCGCGCCTCAGCCGGGCCTGTTCGCGCTCCGCACCTAGCCCAAGAGCCGCGCCACGTTCTGGAACCAGCTCACGAGGGCTCCCGGAAGATAGAGCCCGGCCACGAATACGAGCGCCAAATGGACAAAGAGCGGGAGGAGGGCCACCCCACTCGCCTTGCCCCCGCCCCCTCCCTCGCCCGGTCCGAAGGCGAGGCCCTCTAGGCGCAGCATGATGGCGCCGAAGCCGACGAGAAGGCCGACGACGAGGGGGAGTGCCAAGAGCGGCGCGCGCGCGAAGGTCGAGCTCACCACCAGGAACTCGCTCATGAAGAGGCCGAAGGGCGGCAATCCGGCGATCGCCACCACGCCGATCACGAGCGCCCAGCCCAAGAGCGGCTGGCTCGCCGTGAGCCCGCGGATCTCGGCGATCTTCTGCGTGCCTTTGAGCTGGGAGACGTGGCCAACGGCAAAGAAGATCGCCGATTTGGTGAGGCTGTGCATCGTCATGTGGAGGAGGCCGGCGAAGTTGGCAAGCGCCCCGCCCATGCCAAAGGCGAAGGTGATGATGCCCATGTGCTCGATCGAGGAATAGGCGAAGAGGCGCTTGATGTCGCGCCGGCGGTAGAGCATGAAGCTCGCGAGCAGAAGCGAGCCGAGGCCCATGGTGATCATGAGCGGCCCGGGCGCTATCGCATGAGGATTGCCCGCGAGCAGAATCTTGAAACGCAGGACCGCGTAAATCGCCACGTTCAACAGCAGGCCCGACAGCACCGCGGAGATGGGCGTGGGACCCTCCGCGTGCGCATCGGGCAGCCAGGCATGAAGCGGCGCGAGGCCGACCTTGGTGCCGTAGCCCACGAGGAGGAAGACGAAGGCGAGGTTGAGGATCGCCGGGCTGAACTTCGCGACCTCGGGCAAGAGCACCGACCAGGTCATGGCGGGAAGGCCCATGCCGACCACGGGCTCGGCAGCCAGATACATGAGCGTGGTGCCGAAGAGCGCGAGCGCGATGCCCACGCCGCAAAGGATGAAGTACTTCCACGACGCCTCGAGCGCCTCAGGCGTGCGATAGAGCCCGACCATCAGCACGGTTGCGAGCGTCGCCCCCTCGACGGCCACCCACATGACGCCGAGATTGTTGGCCGAGAGGGCGAGCAGCATGGTGAAGACGAAAGACTGGAACATCGAATGGTAGAAGCGCAGGTACCGCGGCTGCAGGCGCCCGATCTCGACCTCGTGCAGGATGTAGCGCGCGCTGAAGAGGCTCGTGGTGAAGGCGACGAAGGCGGTGAGCGCCAAGAGATAGATGTTGAAGTCGTCGATGAGGAAGAACGCCGTCGTCGCCGGCCGCGCGAAGAAGGGCACGAGACTGGCCGCGAAGGTCAGCAAGGACGAGAGCACGTTGAGCCGGGCGGCGATGCGGTACGAGGGGACGATCGCAAAGACGAGCGCTGCACCCACCGGGATGCCGAGGATGAAGACGAGGGGGTTCATCCGCTGCGCTCGCCGCGGAAGCGCTCGAGATAATGCACGTCGAGGGTGTCGAAGCGCTCCCGGATGTG
>DASPPM010000470.1:0-8815 GCA_035625535.1 Alphaproteobacteria bacterium | reverse complement strand
CACGCCGAGCATGAAACCCGCGGCCACGCCGGCGTCGACGGCGTTGCCGCCGGCCTCGAGGACGAGGAATCCCGCGTGCGCCGCGGCGAAGTGCGCGGCCGAGGCCATGTGCCGGCTGCCCAGCAGGACGTGGCGATAGCTTCCTTCCCGGCCCAGCCCGACGATGCTCTTTCCCCTCCCGCTCATCCGCAGCTCCTCAAGGCTTCGCGCCCCGCATCGTCCGCGCGCGTGCGACTGCCCATGGCAACCCTACATCAAGCCGCAGCCGCTCGGAAGGCGAAATAGGCGTGCTACAGGCTCGCTTTGTGAAAGTGCCGCAACAAGGTTGACGAGGCCCCGTCGTACTGCATACAAACCGGGCATCCGGACGAGCCGGGTTCCAGCACCAGTCTCCGCCGACGGGCCTACATCCCATGAGCGACGCAACCGAAATCTCGAGCCTTGCCAATCTGGCCCCCGAGCCCTACCGCCTGCGCCTCCCCGGGCCCACCGCGGTGCCCGAGCGCGTGCGCCAGGCGATTGCGCAGCCGGTACTGGCGCATCGCGGGCCCGAGTTCCGCACCGTCCTCGTCGAGAGCGAGGCCATGCTGCGGCCCGTGCTCGGCACGAAGAACCGCATGCTGCTCGTGGCCTCTACGGGGACCGGCATGATGGAGGCCTGCCTCGTCAACGTGCTGGCGCCGGGCGAACGCCTGCTCGTCGTCGTCAACGGCCAGTTCGGCGAGCGCTTCGCCGCGATCGGCAAGGCGCTCGGAGTCGTTGTCGACGCGCTCGACGTCCCTTGGGGCGAGGCGGTCGACCCGGCGGCCATCGAGCGGCGCATCAAGGACAAGGATTACCGGGCCGTGGTCCTGGTGCACAACGAGAGCTCGACCGGCATCGTCGCCGACCTTCCCGGCATCGCGGCCGTGCTGCGCAACCGACCGACGCTCCTCCTCGTCGATTCCGTGAGCGGGGTCGGCGGGGTGGAGATGCGCCAGGACGCGTGGGGCGTCGACATTCTCGTCTCGGCCTCCCAGAAGGCGCTCATGTGCCCGCCCGGGCTCGGCATCGCGAGCGTGGGCGAAAAAGCCTGGGAGGTCGTGCGCCGTGAGGCCGGGCTGCCGCGCTTCTACTTCGACTTCCGCCGCTACGGCGAGGAGATCGCAGAGGGTGCCACCCCCTTTACCTCGGCCGTCACCCTCATCCGCGGCCTCCGTGAGGCGCTCGGCATGATCCACGAGGAGGGGCTCGACCGCGTGCTGGCACGCCACCGCCGCCTGGCAAACGCGTTGCGCGCGGGCTGCGCCGCGATCGGGCTGCCCTCCTTCGCAAAAGACGGCACGCTCTCCAATACCGTGTCGGTCTTCAAGCTGCCGGTCGGCCTGGACGGCGGCGCCGTCGTGCGCCGGCTCCACGAGAAGCACCGCACCGTGATCGCCGGCGCGCGCAACAAGCTCGCGGGCAAGGTGATCCGCATCGGCACCATGGGCCATCTCTTCGACGGCGACATCCTCACGGACCTCATCCACCTCGAGGACGTGCTCGCCGAGCTCGGCCACCGCTTCGAGCGCGGCGCCGGCATCGCCGCCGCAGCCGCGGCGCTGGCGCAGTAGCGCGCTAGCCCGCGCTCAGCACGCGGACGGGCTTACCGTCGAGGAAGGCGCGGATGTCCTCGACCGCGTGGCTATAGGCCACCCGGAAGCCCTCGGCGGTCACGTAGCCGAGGTGCGGCGTCAGCACCACATTGTCGAGCTTGCGCAGCGGGTGGTCGGCCGGCAGCGGCTCGCGGTCGTAGACGTCGAGCGCCGCCCCCGCGAGGCGGCGGCGCTCGAGCGCCGCGATGAGCGCCGCCGTGTCGACGATCGGCCCGCGCGAGGTGTTGACGAGGTAGGCCGACGGCTTCATCAGCGCGAGCTCGGCGGCGGCCACGGCACCGCGCGTGCGCTCGCTCAGCACGACGTGGATGGTGACGACGTCCGCGCGGCGGAAGAGCTCCTCCTTGCTCACGAGCGAGGCACCGACGGACGTTGCGCGCTCCGCCGTCAGGTTCTGGCTCCAGGCGATCGCCTCCATCCCGAAGGCCTTGCCTATCCGCGCCACTTGGCTGCCGAGGTTGCCGAGGCCGAAGACGCCGAGCGTCTTGCCCTTGAGGCCCACCCCGACCGTCGTCTGCCAGCCGCCCGTGCGCATGTTGCGCTCCTCGCGCGGAATGTTGCGCACGAGCGAGAGGATGAGGCCCCAGGTGAGCTCGGCCGTCGGGTAGGGCAGCATGTCCGTGCCGCAGACGACGATGCCCTGCGTCGCGGCCGCCTTGACGTCGATCGAGGCGTTGCGCTTGCCGGTGGTGATGAGAAGCTTGAGTTTCGGCAACCGCTCGAGGAGCGCTTTCGGGAAGGGCGTGCGCTCGCGCATGGCGACCACGATCTCGAAATCGGCGAGCCGCTTCGCCACCTCGTCCACGTTCGCGCGCGTGTCGCGGAAGACCGTCGCCTCGACCACAGGCTCGAGGCTCGGCCAATCCGCGGACGCGAGTGCCACACCCTGGTAGTCGTCGAGAATGGCCGCGCGCATGCTCACCTCTTGCCCCTCGTCTTGCCCTTTGACCTCGGCCGTCCCACGCGGCGCGGCTTGCGCGCCGTGGCGGGTGAGCCCGCGACCTCCTCCACCACCTCGCGCGCGACGCGGAAGCCGTCGAGCGAGGCGGGGATGCCGCAATAGATCGCGACCTGGAGCATTACCTCCTGGATCTCGGCGGGCGTAATGCCGTTGTTGAGGGCGCCCCTCACGTGAAGACGCAGCTCATGCGGGCGATTGAGCGCGCACAGCATGGCGAGATTGAGGAAGCTGCGCGTCTTGCGCGAGAGTCCCGGCCGCGACCAGATCCTGCCCCAGCAATATTCGGTGGTGAGCTCCTGGAACGGCATGGTGAAGGGCGTCGCGGAGGCGAGGCTCTTGTTCACATAGGCGCGGCCCAGGACCGCGCGGCGCACCCTCAGGCCCTTCTTGAATAGATCGGTTGCCATCGCTTTTGACTCCTCTCTCGTCGTTGCGTCCATTCCGGGCGCAGCATGGCCCTGCACACCCTGCCTGATCAAGTGACCTTGCGGGGCGACAGTGGGTCGGTTGCACCTCGTCCTTCGAGACGGCCGCTTCGCGGCTTCCTCAGGATGAGGTGAAACCCAATTCTCAAGTCCTCATCCTGAGGAGCGTCGCTTGCGACGCGTCTCGAAGGATGGGGACTTGGGCATCGTGAACCACTCACTTGCGGGGCCGCAGGGTTGACTCGCTTCCGCCGCAGTCTATGCTCTGGGCCATCGCCGAACAAATGCGCGAAGGCCGGTCGTGGCAAGGCGGCCGAGCGCGGAGGCGCTCAAAGGGGAGAGCGCGAGAGGGAGGATGGCGTGACAGTCCGGCAACTCGTCAAGTGGGCGCTCGCGGCCCTGGCACTCGCCGTTCTGGCGGGCCACACGGGCGCGCGCGCAGAAGAGAAGGTCGTCGTCTACACCGCGAACGACGACACGCTCAACAATCTCGCCTTCGAGGCCTTCAGCAAGGAGACCGGCATCAAGGTCGAGCCGGTCTCGGCGGGCTCGGGCGTCGTCTTCAAGCGCATCCAGGCCGAGAAGGACCGGCCCCAGGGCGACGTGGTGTGGGGCGTGAGCCGCTCGCTCCTGCAAACCAACAAGGGCTATTTCGCGCCCTACAAGTCCGTCAACATCGATGCCATACCGCCCGAGTTCCGCGACCCCGACAATCTCTGGATCGGCAACAACGTGCATCTCGCGGTGATCCTCGAAAACAGCAAGGCGCTGGGCGAGGAAGGGGCGCCGAAGAGCTGGGAGGACCTCCTTCTACCCAAGTGGAAGGGCAAGATCGCCTTCACCGACCCGGCCAACTCCGGCTCGGCCTACACGACCGTGACCCTGCTCGTGGATCTGTGGGGCGGCGGCGATGCGGGCTGGAGCAAAGTGAAGCAGCTCTTCGCCAATCTCAAGGTGCTCAACCGCTCCTCGCTCGTCTTCGAAGGAGTCGGCAACGGCGAGTATGCGCTCGGCATCTCGCTCGAGTACGCGGGCTATCTCTGGGCCCACAACGGCGCGCCGATCAAGGTGATCTATCCCTCGGACGGCACCGTGCCGATGATGGAGGGCTGTGCCGTGATCAAGGGCGGACCCGACGGCGCGGCCGCCGGGAAATTCGTCGACTGGGTCAACCGCAAGGACGTGCGCGAGATGATCCTCAAGTCCTTCTTCCGGCGCCCGGCGCGCAGCGACCTCGACTTGGCGCATCTGCCCGGGAACATGCCGGCGCTCTCCAGCCTCAAGATCCTCAAATACGACGAGGAAGGCTGGACCGCAAAGCGCAAGGAGACCCTCGACAAGATCCGGGACATCATCCAGGAGACGCGGTAGGAAGCTATTTTTCACCACGGAGACACGGAGAAGAAAAAAGTAGACCTTAGCGCAGAGGCCGCAACCTGTCCGAGCGTCGCGCTTAAGGATACCTGTCCAATCTCGTCTTTCTCCGTGTCCTCCGTGTCTCCGTGGTGCAATCTTCTCGAATCTCGGCAGCAGAATGTTAGAGGCTGAGCGGCCTTGACCAGCATCGCGATCGAGGGGGTGAGCCGGGCCTTCGGCTCGGTGCGGGCGGTGCGCGAGGTCTCGCTCCTGATCGGCGAGGGCGAGTTCTTCACGCTCCTCGGCCCGTCCGGCTGCGGCAAGACCACGCTTCTGCGCATGATCGCCGGCTTCGCCGAGCTCGATGCCGGCAGCATCTCCTTCGGCGCGCGCCGCATCGACCGCCTGCCGCCGCACCGGCGCAACACCGGCATGGTCTTCCAAAACTACGCCATCTTCCCCAACCTCGACGTCGCCGGCAACGTCGCCTACGGCCTCAAGGCGCGGCGCGTCGAGGCAGGCGAGATCGCGCGGCGCGTCGAGGAGGCGTTGAGACTGGTCCATCTCGAGGGCATGGACGCGCGCTGGCCGCACCAGCTCTCGGGCGGGCAGCTCCAGCGCGTGGCGATCGCGCGCGCGCTAGTCATCGAGCCCGAGGTGCTGCTGCTCGACGAGCCGCTCTCCAATCTCGACGCCCAGCTCCGCGTCGAGATGCGCGGCGAGATCCGACAGCTGCAGCAGAGCCTCGGCATCACGACGATCTACGTCACCCACGACCAGGAGGAGGCGCTTGCGATTTCCGACCGCATCGCCGTCATGCGCGGCGGCTCGCTCGAGCAGATCGGCCGTCCGGACGAGATCTACCGCCGCCCCGCCACTCCTTTCGTCGCCGAGTTCATGGGCATCACCAACCTCCTTACCGGCACCGTCGTCGAGAGCGACGGTGCCGGCGTCGTCGTGCGCGTGGGCGAGGCCGAATTCCCTCTCGGCGGCATCGCCGCCGCCGCCGGCACGCCGCTCACCTTCTGCCTCAGGCCCGAGGCCTTGCGGCTTCTCGCTCCCGGAGAGCCCGTGCCCGACGGCTGGGCGACGCTCGCGGCCAAGCTCGCGCGCGTCGAGTTCCTGGGGGCCCTCACCCGCCTCGAGCTGCGCCTCTCCGACGGCACGGCGCTGCGCGCGGCTCTTCTCGACCGCCCCGTCCAAGGCATCGGCGAAAGCGACGTGCTCCGTCTCGCCTACGACCCGAGGCGGCTTGTGGCCTTCGGCGCGCCATGAGATCGAGGCTTCCTCGCGATCCCTTTCCACAAGTCGTGACCGCGGCCGGCTTCGCCTTTCTCGGCCTCTTCTTCATCTATCCGCTCTACGGCGTGCTCAGCGCGAGCTTCCTCGATCCGAGCGGGACGCATGCGACCCTTGGCAACTACGCCAAGGTGTTCGCGAGCACCTTCTATCGCGCGAGCTTCGTGAACAGCCTCACGATCGGGCTGCTGGCAACCCTCGTCACCGTGGCGCTCGCCGTCCCCATCGCCTTTGCGCTCGCGCGTCTCCCGATGCCGGGCAAGGCGGCGCTCTTAGCACTCGCGTCGCTCCCGCTCGTGCTGCCGAGCTTCGTCGGCGCCTATGCGCTCGTGCTCATGCTCGGCCGCGCGGGTTTCATCACGAAGGCGCTGCAGGCGTTGGGCGTCCCCTTCACCTCGATCTACGGCATGCCCGGCATCGTGCTGGTCTACGCGCTGACGCTTTATCCCTATGTGCTGCTGCCGACGCTCGCGGGGCTCAAGGCGATCGACGTCTCGCTCGAGGAGGCGAGCCAGAACCTCGGCGCCTCGCGTTGGCGCGCGTTCTGGACCGTGACCTTCCCGCTCGTCGTCCCCGCGCTGCTGTCGGGCGCGCTCCTCGTCTTCATCGAGACGCTCGAGAATTTCGGGGTGCCCTTCGTGCTCGCGGAGGACAAGCCCATCCTCGCGGTCGAGGCCTACAAGCTCTTCGTCGGCGAGACCGACACCAATCCGGCCTCGGCCGGCGTGCTCGGCGTGGTTCTCGTGGCCGCCGCGGTTCTGGTGCTCCTTGTCCAGCGCCGCTATCTGGCACGGCGCCGCTTCTCGACGGCCGCGCGCGCGGCACCTCCCCTCATCGCGGTCGCACGCGGCTGGCGCCTCCTCGCCGCGGGATGGAGCTGGGGCGTCGTCCTCCTGGCGCTCGTCCCCTTCTTCGCCGTCGTCGCCATTTCCTTTCTGCAATTTCGCGGTCCGGTGCTCTATGCGCAACCGAGCCTCGACAATTTCCACGATCTTTTCGGGCGCTCGACCCAGCCGCTCGTGAACACGCTCCTCCTCTCGACCTTGGCTGCCCTCTTCGCGGCCCTCATCGGCGTTCCCATCGGCTATGTGCTCGTGCGCCGCCGCTCGGCGCTCACCGCCGTGCTCGACGCGGTCGCCACCACCCCTTTCGCGGTCGCCGGCACCGTGCTCGCCATCGGGCTCGTCGTCTCCTTCAACGCCGGATGGCTGGTCCTGACCGGCGGCTGGCTCATCATGGTGATCGCCTATGTGGTGCGTAAGCTGCCGTTCAGCGTGCGCTCCGCGAGCGCCCTTTTGCACCAGTTCGATCCCAGCCTCGAGGAGGCGTCGGTCAACCTCGGCGTCTCGCCGGCCGCGACCTTCGCGCGGCTCGTCGTGCCGATGATGCTCGGCGGCATCGTGGGCGGCATGGTGCTGACCTGGGTCACCGTCGCCTCCGAGCTGAGCTCGACCGTGGTGCTCTACAGCGCGCCGTGGCAGACGCTCACGGTCGTGATGTTCCAGGCGCTCGAGGGCGAGGGACCCGGTGTGGCCGCCGCGGCGGCCTCGGTGCTCATCCTCTTCACGCTTCTGCCGCTCGCCTTGATCTACCGCCTCGTACGGCGCTACGAGATGTCCTTGCTCTGACGCGAAGGGTGCCTTCATGACGGCGATCGATCTCAGAAGCGACACGGTGACGCTGCCGACCGAGCGGATGCGCGAGCGCATGCGCTCGGCCGAGCTCGGCGACGATTCACGCGACGGCGATCCCACGGTCCAGGCGCTCGAGGCGCTCGCCGCCAAGCGCACGGGAAAGGAGGCGGCCGTCTTCGTGCCGAGCGGCAGCATGGCCAATCTCGTGGCCCTCCTCGCCCATACGGGGCGCGGCGGCGAAGTGCTGCTGGATGCCGAATGCCACATCGCGCGCTCGGAGATGGGCAGCATCGCCGGGCTTGCCAGCCTCTTCCATCGGCCGCTCCCCGCCGAGCGAGGGGCGCTCGACCTCGAGGCGCTCGAGGAGGCGATCAGTCCCGGCGTCACGCCCAACCGCCTCGCAACCGCGCTCGTCGCCCTCGAGACCACGCACAATGCGGCGGGAGGTGCCGTGCTGCCGCTCGCGTACATGGAGGCGGTCGCCCGCATCGCGCGCCGGGAGGGCGTCCCCGTGCACATCGACGGCGCGCGCCTCTTCAACGCCGCGGTCGCACTCGGCGTCGGCGCCGAGCGCATCGCCGCGCACGGCGACAGCGTGTGCTTCTGCATCTCCAAGGGCCTCTCGGCGCCGATCGGCTCGCTCCTCTGCGGCTCGGCGGCCTTCATCCAACGGGGCCGCGCCTTCCGTCGCATGGTCGGCGGCAATCTGCGCCAGGCGGGCGTCGTAGCGGCGGCGGGCATCGTGGCGCTCGAGGAGATGGTCGAGCGTCTGGCGGAGGACCACGCGCGCGCCAAGCGCCTGGCCCGAGGCCTTCACGCGATCGATGCGGGCCTCGCTCAACCCGACGGCGTCGAGACCAACATCGTCATGGTCGAGGTGGCCGCGAGCCGCCGCACGGCCGCGGAGTGGGGTGAGGCGCTCAAGGCGCACGAGGTGCTCGCCGGCCCCGCGCGGCGCCACCGCCTCCGCCTCGTCAGCCACCGCCACATCGGCGACGCCGAGGTCGATCGCGCGATCGAGGCTTTCGGCCAAGTGTGGCGGAGGCTCGTCAACTAAGCCCGCCCTTTTCCATTGAAAGACGTGCGCCGGCTCTGCGATGCTGGCTGCGCACGCCAGTGTGGAGCGGCACCGTGGATTTCTCGTTGAGCCCCCAGCAGGAGCAGATCCGCGAGACGATCCTCAAGCTCTGCGAGAGCTTCGGCGACGCCTACTGGCTCGCCTGCGAGCGCGCGGCCAAGTTCCCCATCGAGTTCCACAAGGCGATCGCGGACGGCGGCTGGCTCGGCATCGCCATGCCCGAGGCCTATGGCGGCAGCGGGCTCGGCATTGCCGAAGCGGCGATCATGATGCAGGCGGTCGCGGAATCGGGGGCCGCGATGACGGGCGCCTCCTCGATCCACATGAACATCTCCGGCCTCGAGCCCGTCGTCGTCTTCGGCAGCGACGCGCAGAAGCGCCGCATGCTGCCGCCCTTGATCCGCGGCGAGGACAAGGCCTGCTTC
>DASPPM010000469.1:0-8950 GCA_035625535.1 Alphaproteobacteria bacterium | reverse complement strand
GAGCGCGCCTGGAAGGCCACGGGTACGCGCGAGTACCAGGAGCTCGCCGTGCGCAGCCTCGCCAGCATGACGGAGACCGAGCCGCTGCGGACGTTGACGCCCGCGCGTCTCGCCCAGCGCAGCGCGGGCGAGTCGGCGGCCGAGCCGCTCTATATTCGCAAGAAGAGGAAGGGATAGGGGCGTCGGGCCTGCCCGCCCCCCCTGATTGCAGACGGCGCAGCACTCCCTCACCCGGCTCGCTGCGCTCGCCACCCTCTCCCGCTTGCGGGAGAGGGAAGGGGCCCGTCGCGAGAGCGACGGGAAGGGTGAGGGACGGCGTGACGCGCGAGGGCGTTCGGGGCGGCGCTAGGCGCCGACGACCTCGAGCTGCACGTCGACGTTGCCGCGCGTCGCGTGGGAGTAGGGGCAGATCTTCTCATGCGCCTCCTTGACGAGGGCCGCGAGCTCGGCCTGGGCGAGGCTCTTGTCCTCGGCGCGCAGCTTGACCGCGAGCCCGAACCCTCCGCCCTCGCGCGGACCGATCGAGACCGCGCAGGTGATCTTCGCCTTGGCGGCATCCTTTTTCTGCTGCTTGGCGACGAAATCGAGGGCACCTCCGAAACAAGCCGCGTAGCCGGCGGCGAAGAGATGCTCGGGCGTGGCCGTCCCCGGCTTGCCCGGTCCGCCCATCGCCTTGGGCACGGAGAGATCGGCGGAAACCACCCCGTCGCTCGACGCGGTATGTCCGTTGCGGCCGCCGGTTGCGGTCGCCGTCGCGGTGAAAAGCGGCTTGATCTTGTCCATGATCTCCTCCGCTGGGACGTCGATGCAGGGGAAGAATATAGGTCGGCCTCTCTCTCGCGAAAAGGTGCGGCGCGCCTTGGCACCGTCAGAGCGTGATCTCGTCGACGTCGATCTTCTCTGAGGTGGGCTGGACCTTGCCGAGGCTGCGGCGGTCGAGTGCGATGCTCTTGATGATGGCGAAGACCGGGCGGCCGGGGGCAAGTGCCAAGCGATCGATGGTGAGGCGCGTGACGCGCGCGAGCAGCGATTCGCCGTCGAGTGCCACGCGCACGTCGACGATGGGGCCGTCGAGCGGGCCGAGCTCGGCGATGCGGCCTGCGAGCACGTTGAGCGCGCTCAAACCCTCGGGCGGGGCGATGCCGAGCACCACGTCGCGCGCGCGGATGTGGACGCGAAGCGGCGCTCCGATCGCAAGCGCGATGCGCGGCACGCGCAACTCGCCCACGCTCGCCGTGAGCGTGGTCAGCGCATAGCGCTCGTCGTGCGCGGCCACCCGCATCTCGAGCACGGCGCCCGCCTCGTAGCGGCCGGTCAAGGGGAAGAGGTCGACCCTGCCCATGATCTCAGCGACCTCGCCGACGGCGGCGACCGTGCCGTGGGAGAGCAGCACCATGGTGGTGGCAAGGCGCGTCACCTCGGGGATCGAATGGCTGACGTAGACGATGGGCACCTGGAGCTCGTCGCGCAGGCGCTCGATGTAAGGCAGGATCTCCGCCTTCAGCCCCTCGTCGAGGGAGGCGAGCGGCTCGTCCATGAGCAGGAGGCGCGGGCTCGCGAGCAAGGCGCGGCCGATCGCCACCCGCTGGCGCTCGCCGCCGGAAAGGAGCGCCGGTCCGCGCTCGAGGAACGGGCCGATGCCGAGCAGGGCTACGACGCGGTCGAGCTCCTCGCGGCGCTGGGCGGCGGGGGTGAACCAGCGGCCGTAAAGCAGATTCTGGCGCACGGTCAAATGGGGGAAGAGCCGGCTCTCCTGGAAGATGTAGCCGATGCGACGGCGATGCTTGGGCACATGAATGCCGCGATCGGTGTCGGCCAGGACCCGGCCATCCACGACGATGCGTCCCCGCTCCGGCCGGAGCAGCCCGGCGATCAGATTCACGAGCGTGGTCTTGCCCGCACCCGAGCGGCCGAAAAGGGCGGTGAGCCTGCCCTCGGTCGCGAAGCGGGCCGCGAGGGTGAAATCCCCGAGCCGGCGGAGGATGTCGACCTCGAGGCTCACAGCCCGACCACGCGCCGGGCGACGCGCCGGCTTGCGAACTCGGAGGCGAAGAGCGCCGCGGTCGAGAGCAGCACCGAGATGACGGTGAGCCTCAGCGCGGCGGCGTCCCCGCCCGGCACCTGGATCAGGAAATAGATGGCGGTCGGCAGCGTTTGCGTCTCGCCGGGGATGTTCGAGACGAAGGTGATGGTAGCGCCGAATTCGCCCATGCTGCGGGCGAAGCCCAGAATGGCGCCGGCAATGATGCCCGGGAGCACGAGGGGAAGGGTCACGGTAAGGAAGACCCACGCGGGGCCGGCACCCAGCGTGCCGGCGGCGTCCTCGAGCCTGCGATCGACCGCCTCCACGGAGAGGCGGATGGCGCGGACCATGAGCGGGAAGCCCATCACGGCCGAGGCAAGGGCCGCACCCGTCCAGCGGAAGGCGAAGACGATGCCGAGACTATCTGCGAGGAAGCGCCCGAGCGGGCCGTTGCGGCCGAAGAGCAGTAGAAGAACGTAGCCGGTGACCACGGGCGGCAGGATGAGCGGAAGGTGGACGAGGACGTCGAGCAGCTCGCGTCCCCAAAAACGCCCGCGCGCCAAAATGACCGCCACGAGCACGCCAAGGGGCAGGCTGGCCGCGACCGCAGAGAGTGCCACCTTCAGGCTCAAGCGGATCGCGGTCAGCTCGGCCGGCGAGAAGTTGAAAAAAGGTGTTGGCTCCACGAGCGGTCTCCAATTTCCATTCTACTCGAGCACGCTGAAGCCCTGTCGCTCGAACAGCGGCCGCGCTTTCGCCGACTCGATATAGGCGAGGAAGGCCGCGGCGTCGGCGCTGGCCGAGCCGCCGACGAGGGCGATCGGATAGACGATGGGCGGATGGCTGTCGTCAGGGAACACGCCCACAATCTTGACGTCGGGCTCGGCCGCGGCGTCGGTGCGATAGACGATGCCGAGGGGCGCCTCCTTGCGCGCGACGAGGAGGAGGGCCGCGCGCACGTTCTCGGCCTGGGCGATCGAGTGCTGGACCGCGGCCCAGACGCCGAGCTTCTCGAGCGCCGCCTTGCCGTACTTGCCCGCCGGCACGGCACTGGTTTCGGCCATGGCGAGCTTGCCGCCCGCCAAGAGCTTGGCCAACGGAAAGCCGGGTGCGATCTTCACTTCGACGGCGCTGTCCTTGGGGGCGACCATTACGAGCGCGTTGCCGAGAAGGCTCTTGCGGCTCTTGGGCACGATCAGGTTCCTCTTGGCGAGATAGTCCATCCAGTCGAGGTCGGCCGAGACGAAGATGTCGGCCGGCGCCCCGGCCTCGATCTGCTTGGCGAGCGCCGAGCTCGCGCCGTAGGAGATGGTCGCCTGCTTGCCCGTCTCGCGTTGGTATTGGGCGGCCAGGTCGTCGAGCGCGTTCTTGAGGCTGGCGGCGGCAAAGACCAGCACGTCACGGCTTTCGGCCACAGCCGGCGCTGCAGCCGATATCGCAAGGCCGATCGCGAAAACGAGGAGGATGACAGCCAGCCGCATGAGTGGCAACGATCGGTGCTGCAAACGCGACTCTTCCTTCATTTCCCTCTCCACCTTGGAAGCAAACGGCGCTAGAGTAGGCTATATTTCGAAGGATATAGCGATATGGGGAGAAGGAAAAGCCGCTTGACCACCGTGGCGAAGATATCGCGGCTGCCTGGCAAGTGCCGTGATCGCTCGTTGAGAGCGGCTCTCGCGGCGATTCTGGCGGGAGCCTGGCTCGGCGCCGGCTTGGCGGCATACGCGGCCGAGCCGGCCCGCGTGCTCACGGATTCGGCCGGCCGGAAAGTCGAGGTGCCGAAGAGTATCGACCGCGTTCTTCCCGCCGGCTTCCCTGCCGCGGTGCTGCTCTACACGCTCGCGCCGGACAAGCTGGTCGCCTGGCCGGGACCGCTCGGCGCGGGGGCAATGGGGATGCTGCCTGAGAAATACGCCAAGCTCCCCGTCGTGGGGCGACTGACGAGCGCGAGGAGCGCTCCCAGTGCCGAGGCCATTCAAGCACTTCATCCCGACGTGATCCTCGATGTCGGCACGGTGGACCAGCACTTTGCCGCGCTCGCCGACCGCGTGCAGAAGGAGACCGGCATCCCCTACCTGCTCTACGACGGCAGCCTCGCCCGCACGGCTGCAACCTATCGCGCGCTCGGCGCCGCGCTCGGCGAAGAGGTGCCTGCCGAGGAATTGGCGAGTTATGCCGAACGCGCCATCGCGGGGGCCGGCAAGACGCTCGCCGCGCACGGCGAGCGCGTCCGCGTCTATTATGCCCGCGGCGAGGGCGGGACGACGACCGCATTCGCGGGCTCCGTGACCGCCGAGGTCATCGACGCCGTCGGCGCCGAGAACGTGGCGCGGCGCGGAGCGAGCGGTGCCTTCGTGCCGGTTACCATCGAGCAGGTGATCGCGTGGCGGCCGGACGCGTTTGTCGCCTCCGATCCCGATCTCTACGCGATAATCATGCGCGAGCCCCGATGGCAGCAAGTCGAAGCCATCCGGACCGGTCACGTCTATCTCGCGCCGCAGGCACCCTTCGGTTGGCTCGACGAGCCTCCCGGTGTCAACCGCCTGATCGGCCTTGGCTGGCTTGCGGGCGTCCTTGCGCAGGGGAAACCGCCGGCGGACATGAAGGCCGTCGCGCGGAACTTCTATGCCCGCTTCTATCACGTCGAGCTTACCGCGGCGCAGCTCGACGAGCTGCTCGCGCCGCCTCGCCTGCCATGAGCGGGTGCCGCTCGCAACGCCGGAGGACGCCATGAGGATCAGCGCAAGAAACAGCTTCAAGGGCCGCATCAGCGACATCAAGCGCGGTGCGGTGATGGCGCAGGTCACCGTCGATATCGGAGGGGGCAACCGCGTGCTGTCGGCGATCTTCGTCGACTCCGTCGAGGATCTCGGCCTCACGGTCGGGGACGAGGTCATTGCAATCGTCAAATCGACCGACGTGATCATCGCACGACCGTGAGCGCAAGCGAGACGCCGTCGGCTCCGCACTACCTGGCGAATGACGGTGCCGCCTACGAGCGCTTCCTCGGCCGCTGGAGCGAGCGCCTTGCGGCACCTTTCGCCGCGTTTGCGCGGGTGCCGGCGGGCGACGTGCTCGACGTCGGCTGCGGTACGGGCAGCCTCGCTGGCCACCTCGCGCGCGCCCGCCGGCGCGGGGCCGTGGTCGGGGTCGATGTGGCCGAGCCTTACATCGCGTTCGCGCGCAAGCGGGCCGGGGCGGAAGCCGTCCGCTTCGAGGTGGGCGATGCGGCGGGTCTCAGCTTTGCCGACGGAACTTTCGCCGGCGCGCTCGCCCAGCTTGTGCTGAACTTTCTCCCCGATGCGGCGGCGGGGGTGCGCGAGATGCGGCGCGTTACCCGCGCGGGCGGCGTCGTCGCCGCGGCGGTATGGGATTTCCGCGGCGGCCTCGTCTTCCAGCGCCTGCTCTGGGACACCGCGGCGGGCGTCGATCCGGCGGCGGCCGCTCACCGTGCCCGGCTCTTCTCCCATCCGCTCGCGCAACCTGACGGCTTGGTCGAGCTCTGGCGGCGGCTCGGCTTTGCTGCGGTCGAAGGCGGCTCGCTCACCATTCGCATGGACTTCGCGAGCTTCGCCGATTATTGGGAGCCGCTCTTGGCCGGGCAGGGGCCGGTCGGCGCCTACGTTGCAGGATTGTCTCCCGCCGTGCGCGGCGCGATCGAGGCGCGCGTGCGCGACGCTTATCTCGCTGGCGGCGAGGATGGACGGCGCTCGATGACGGCCACGGCATGGGCCGTGCGCGGCATCGTGCCATAGCGGGTGCTGGTCATCGCTCCGTGCAGCGCCGCGGCCGACGTCTCGGCTTGACACTCGCCGCGACGAGGGCGGAGAGGCGCTTGGCAAAGATGCCGTGGGCCTCGCGCTCGACGGCACGATATTCCGCGACGAGGCTCGTTCCGAAGGGGGTGAGGGCGGCACCGCCGCCCGCTTTGCCGCCGAGCGTGGTCGTGGCGACCTTGTGCTTGAAGAGGCGATTGAGCTCGTCGACCAAAAGCCAGGCGCGGCGGTAGGACATGCCCATGGCGCGGCCCGCGGCCGAGATCGAGCCGGTCTCCGCGATGAGCTCGAGGAGACGGATCTTGCCGGGCCCCACCGAGCTCGTTGGCGAAAAGTCGATGCGAATTGTGAGCCTCACCATCGCGCGATCGTAGCATCGCAAGACTGGCGGTGGCCATTGCCATCGCGGTGCCTCTGTAATGCTTCGCCCGCGCTTGCTAATGTAGTGCCACAAACGAGCAAGGTAGCCATGACGCCCAAGCGAACGCTCGATACCAAGGGACTGAAGTGCCCGCTTCCCGTGCTCAAGGCGCGCCGCGCGATGAAGGAGCTTGCGGCGGGCGACGTGCTCGAGGTGCTGGCGACCGATCCGGGCGCGCTCAAGGACTTCCGCGCCTTCTGCGAGACCACGGGCGATACCCTCCTCGCCTCGCGTCAGGAGGGCGAGGTCTATGTCTTTCATATCCGGAAGGCGGCGTGAGGGACGACGGAAGACAGAGGACAGAGGACGGAGGAAAGAAGACAGAGGACAGAGGACAAAGGGCTCGCCAATTGAATCTGCGTTCCGTCGTCTGTCGTCTGCTGTCCGTCGTCTGTCTTCCGTCGTCCGCTATCTGCCGGGTGCGAGCTCGGCCTCGGTGACCCCGCGTGCCGCCACGTCGGCAGGGAGCGGTTTGCCTTGCGCCAGCGCCGCCGCGATGCGGCCCATTGCCGGCGAGGTCTGGATGCCGTAGCCGCCTTGGCCGGCGCACCAGAAGAAGCCTTCGCAATCGGGCGCGAAGCCGAGCACGGGCGTCTTGTCATTGACGAAGCTCCTGAGGCCCGCCCAGCGCCGCGCTATGCGCGCGATCTTGAAGGTGATCGCCTTCTCGATGCGGTCGGCCGCAATCGCGATGTCGAGCTCCTCGGGCTGGATGTCCTGCGGCTCGACCGGGGTCTCGTCCGCGGGCGAGCCGAGGAACTTGCCGGCCTCGGGCTTGAAATAGAACTGCTCGTCCAGGTCGGCGGCGACCGGCCAGCCCTCGATCCTCGCGCCCTGCGGCGGGTCGAAGATGAAAGCCGTGCGCCGCTTGGGCACGATCGCGATGGGCTTGGCGCCGATGCGCGCGCCAACCACGTCGGCCCAGGCGCCGGCCGCGTTGATCAGCACGGGAGCGGTGAAGTCCCCGGCCGGGGTGCGCGCATGCCACAGGCCGCCCTTGCGCTCGGCCGCGGTGAGCTCGGCCGACGTCGCCACTTGTCCGCCGCGCGCCTTGAGGCCCTTGAGGAAACCCTGGTGGACGGCGTTCACGTCTATGTCCATGGCATCGGCATCGAAGAGGGCTGCTTCCACGTAATCGGAGTGGATGAGCGGGAAGAGCGCCAGCGCCTCCTTTTTCGCAAGCCGCCTCAGGCCCGGCGCATCCTTCTTGAGCTCGGCGTATTCGCGCTCGAGCTTGGCCATCTGGTCCTTGCGCGCGAGATAGAGCACCCCGCGCGGCGAGAGCAGGGGGGAGCCTGCAAAGCCCGCGGGCGGGTGCTCGAGAAAGGCGCGGCTCGCCGCGGTGATCGCGCGCACGGGCGCATTGCCGTAGCTCTCGATGTACATGGCGGCGGAGCGCCCGGTCGAGTGATAGCCGGGCTGGCTCTCGCGCTCGAGGAGGATGACGCGTCCGCGCGCGGCGAGCTCGTAGCCGGCAGACGCCCCGGCAATGCCCGCGCCGACGATGAGGAAATCGCACTCCATCGCGCCCTTATAGCCTCCGGTGCGGGCGCTTCGCCAGAGGAAGCGGAGGGCGGCAAAGCGGCGAGCGCCCGATGGGGGCGCAATTCTTGGTGACAAGCCGGTGCCGGCCGGACATTGTTGGCTCGAGCTGCCGCGCAAGGTTCGTCATGCCGACGCTGCTTTACACCCATCCGGCTTTTCTCGCGCACGACCCCGGCCCCCATCACCCCGAGCGGCCGGAGCGCTTGCGCGCCATCCATGCCGCCCTCGAGCGCGAGGCCTTCCAAGCGCTCGAGCGGCGCGAGGCGCCGCGAGCAGGAAAGGCCGAGATCGCCCGCGTTCATGGCGCGCGCTACATCGACTGGGTGCTGGAGCAGATTCCCAAGGAGGGCTGGGCCGGCCTCGATGCGGACACCATCGTCTCGCCGGGATCGGGCGAGGCGGCGCTGAGGGCGGCCGGTGCCGTTTGCGCCGCAGTCGATGCGGTGGTAGAGGGCGAGGCGACGAACGCCTTCTGTGCCGTGCGCCCGCCCGGCCACCACGCCGAGCCCGAGCACGCGATGGGCTTCTGCCTCTTCAACAACGTGGCGGTCGGTGCCGCCCACGCCCGCGCCGTGCACGGCTTGCAGCGCGTCGCCGTCGTCGATTTCGACGTCCATCACGGCAACGGCACCCAAGCCGCCTTCGAGGCGGACCCCGACTTTTTCTATGCCTCGACCCATCAGTGGCCGCTTTATCCCGGCACGGGCCAGGCCCATGAGCGCGGCGTCGCCAACAACATCGTGAACGCCCCCTTGGCCCCCTTCTCGGGCTCGGCCGAGTTCCGTAGCGCGGTCGAGCGCCAGGTGCTGCCCGCATTGGAGGCGTTCAAGCCCGAGCTCGTGCTCATCTCGGCGGGCTTCGATGCGCACTTGCGCGACCCGCTCGCCTCCTTGAACCTTGTCGAGGAGGATTACGCCTGGGTGACGCGCAAGCTCTGCGAGCTGGCCGAGCGTCACGCCAAGCGCCGGGTCGTCTCCTCGCTCGAGGGCGGCTACGACTTGCGCGCGCTCGCGAACTCGGTCGCGGCACACGTCGATGCGCTGATGGCGGGGTGAGGGAGGCCGACAAGGGTCCCAGGGTTGCGCTGGCGAGCGTAGATGGTAGAATTAAAGAAGTAATTTGGTAGAAAGGTTCTTCGATGAGTCTCAACATCAAGCGCAAGGACACCCATCGCCTCGCACGAGC
>DASPPM010000468.1:0-24995 GCA_035625535.1 Alphaproteobacteria bacterium | reverse complement strand
AAGCGGCGCTGGCAAGCGGCCACCGTGTCACTTATGCCGCCGACATCGAGCTTGCGCGCGCAGAAGCGCTTCTGAAATCCGCAAAGAGCGACGGCCGGGCAGTTGCGGATTGGCGCGCGGTGGTCGACGGCCGACCCGATATCGTGGTGGTGGCGACGACGCACGAGCGCCTGGCCGAGATTTCGCTCGCGGCGGCGGACGCCGGCTGTCACGTGCTGGTGGAGAAGCCCGCCGCGCGCCATGCGGCGGAGCTCGCGCCCGTCATTGCGGCCGCCGAGCGCAACAAGGTGGTAGTCAAAGTCGGCTTCAACCATCGCTTTCATCCAGCCTTCCTCAAGGCGAGGGAGATCGTCGACGCCGGCGCGCTCGGGCCGCTTTTCTTCGTGCGCGGTCGCTACGGCCACGGCGGCCGCATCGGCTACGAGAAGGAATGGCGCGCCAAGCCGGACATCTCGGGTGGCGGCGAGCTGATCGATCAGGGCTCGCACCTCATCGATCTCGCGCGCTGGTTTCTCGGCGACTTCGCCGAGGTCCAGGGCATGCTGGCGACCTATTTCTGGGACATGCCGGTCGACGACAATTGCTTCGTGGCGCTGCGCACCGCCGCCGGACAGGTCGCCTGGCTGCACGCGAGCTGGACCGAGTGGAAGAACCTGTTCTCGTTCGAAATCTATGGGCGGCACGGCAAGCTCCACGTCGAAGGCCTGGGGGGCAGTTACGGCACCGAGCGGCTCGCGTTTCACCGGATGCTGCCGCAAATGGGGCCGCCTGAGACTACGAGCTGGGAATTCCCGCCGCCCGACCGCTCGTGGGAGGCGGAATTCGCCGAGCTCGTGAACGCCATAGCGGGGGGCCGTGAGCCGCTCGGCAGCATCCGCGACGCCAAGGCCAATCTCGAGATCATTGGCAAGCTCTATGAAGGGGTGGGGCGATGATCATCACGCGAAGCCCGCTGCGCGTGACGCTGGGCGGTGGGGGCACCGATCTGCCGTCATACTATCGCGAACACGGCGGCTTCCTCATCGCGGCGGCCATCGACAAGTACGTTTACATCACGCTGCACGAGACCTTCCAGGCGGAGTACCTCATCAAGTATTCGAAGCTGGAGCGCGTCGCCGATGTCGAGAGCATCGAGCACCCGATCGTCCGCGAGGCGATCAAGCTCGTGCACGGCAGGAGAGGGGAGGCGCACCTGGAGCTCACCAGCATGGCCGACATCCCGGCAGGCACCGGCCTCGGCTCCTCCGGCAGCTTCACGACCGCGCTCCTCAAGGCGCTGCATGCCCACGGGAAGAGCTTCGTGCCGGCGCAGGAGCTCGCGGAGCAGGCCTGCCACATCGAGATCGACGTGCTGGGCGAGCCGGTCGGCAAGCAGGACCAGTACATCGCCGCCTATGGCGGCATCGCCTGCCTCCGCATCGATCCTTCCGGCCGGGTCGATGCCCAGCCGCTCAAGATCTCCGACGAGACGCGCTTCAATCTCGAGGACAATCTGCTGCTCTTCTTCACCGGCTATTCGCGCAGCGCCGGATCGATCCTCGAGGATCAAGACCGCCGGACGAAGGAGTTCGACAAGGCGATGATCGAGAACCTGCATTACGTCAAGGAGCTCGGTCTGCGCTGCAAGGAGGCGCTGGAGGCGGGGGAGCTCGGCCATTTCGGGCGCCTCATGCACGAGCACTGGGAGTACAAGAAGCGCCGCTCGGGCGGCATGTCGAATCCGGATATCGACAAGTGGTACGAGCTTGCGCTGGCCAATGGCGCCGTCGGCGGCAAGCTGATCGGCGCCGGCGGCGGCGGCTTCCTCATGTTCTACACCGAGGAGAAGGCGCGGCTGCGCCATGCGATGCTGCATGCGGGCCTGCGCGAAGTGCGCTTCCGCTTCGATTTCGAGGGCACCAAGATCGTGGTGCAGTGACGGGAGTGGCGCGAGCTTTTCCGCGCCCGCCGCGGTTCTTTCGAGGGCAAGAGGATTGACGTGAAGCGCGCGCTACCCACCGTCGCCATTCTCGCGGGCGGTCTCGCCAGCCGGATGCGGCCGCTCAGCGAGAGCGTCCCCAAGGCGATGATCGAGGTCGCCGGCGAGCCCTTCATCGCCCACCAACTGCGCCTGCTGCGACGCGAGGGCGTCCGCGACGTCGTGCTCTGCCTCGGCCATCTCGGCGAGCAAGTCCAAGCCTTTGTCGGCGGCGGCGGCCGTTTTGGCCTTGCCGTCCGCTACTCCTCGGACGGCGCGCGGCTGCTCGGAACCGGCGGCGCCTTGCGCAAGGCGCTCAAGCTCCTCGGTCCTTACTTCCTGGTCCTTTACGGCGACAGCTATCTCGATGTCGCCTTCGCCCCGGTGGTCGAAGCCTTCGCCGCGAGCGGCCTCGACGGGCTCATGACCGTCTACCGCAACGACGGACGCTGGGACGCGAGCAACATCGTGTTCGAGGCGGGGCGCATCCTCTTCTACAGCAAGACAGAGAAGCGCCCCGACATGCGCCACATCGACTACGGCCTCGGCATCCTCAAGGCCGAGGTGCTGGAGCGCTACCCGCAGGGCGAGCCCTTCGATCTCGCCGATGTCTATGCGGCACTGGTGGCAGCCGGACGCCTCGCCGGCTTCGAGGTCCAACAGCGCTTCTACGAGATCGGCTCGCCCGAGGGGCTTGCCGCGACCGAGGCCTATTTGCGGCGCGCCGCCGAATCCACCAACAGTTCGAGGGATGCCGATGGCCGATCCTGACGATCCTTGCCCGGAAGTTCCGGCAGGCTACCGGCGCCTGGCCGCGGAGTTGCCCGATTATTTCAGCAATCCGGACCCAGGGGGCCTCGTCATCCTCACCGGCGAGGAGGAACTGCGACGTGCCGAGGCCGAGATCGCCGGGCGCCTCGCCGCCCGCGGCCTGCCCCGCGATTGGGCCCGCGCCGGGGTCTACTACGAGGACGCCTGGATCTATTGCTTGCGCGACGTCGTGCGCTTTCCGGACGGCAGGCTCGGCACGCACCACCGGATCATCCACAAGGACGGTCCGGAGAGCGTCGCGATTCTGCCGCGTTGGCAGGACCGGCTCGTCCTCCTGCGCCATTTTCGCCACGGCTTGCGCGACTGGGCCCTCGAGTTTCCGCGCGGCAGCGGAGAGCGCGGCCGGTCGGCAGAGAGGATGGCCCGAGAGGAGCTCCGCGAGGAGTTGGGCGCGGACATCATTTCGCTCCTCCCGCTCGGGTTCATCTTTCCCCAGAACAACCTGATGAGGACGCACCTGCAGCTTTTCTTCGCGGAGATCAGCGCCTTCGGTGTAGCCAACAAGGCCGAAGGCATCGCCGAAGTCCGTACTGTAACGGTCGCCGAGATGGAGCGGCTGATCGATAGCGATGTCGTCACCGATTCGACGTCCGTGGCGCTCTTCGCGCGGGCGCGTCTCAGGGGCTTGCTGTGAGCGGGAGTAGCGCCACCGGCCGCGGGCCGCGCCAGGGCGCTCACAGGCCAAAGTCCGGTGCCGACCGCTCCCTGGCGGCATACCGCTCCCTCAGCGCGGAACGCGGCGAGCTGTTCTCGAATCCTCCCGGTCGCATATTCGAAATCCTCACCGCGGGGAAAGATATTCGCCGGGCGCAGCAAGCCGCGAGGAAAGCCAGGCTCCGGCACGGACTCTCCGCGAGCGACCTGCGGGTGGGCGTGCTTCTCGAGGACCCGTATCTTCTTGTCATGCGCGACGCGGTCAGGTTCCCCGATGGGCAAGTCGGCCTCTACAACAGGATCGTGGCTCCGCCCAACGTGGTGGTCCTGCCGGTTCTCGGCGATCGGGTGGCGCTCATCTACCGATTCCGGCACGGCACCCGGAGCTTTCACTATGAGGCGCCGCGCGGCGTGGCATCGGGACCGCATCCCTACGAGGACGACGCCCGTCGCGAGCTTGCGGAGGAGATCGGCGCCGAGGCCGCCGAGTTGATCGACCTTGGCGAGCTCCATCCTTATTCCGGTATTTGCAACGAGGTCATGCGCCTGTATTTCGCCAGGATAAACCGCATCGGCGAGCCGGATATCCATGAGAGCATTGCGCGGGTAAACCTGTTCTCCGCAAGAAAATTGGAACAGGCCATCGCCGGCGGCGCGATAACGGATGCGCCGACGCTGGCCGCGACATTGCGCGCGAGGCTGCGCGGCCTCCTGTGACGAGCGCGCGGGGGGCACTGCGAAAGTAGCTGCACTTGGGCGGTATATGCGTATATGAATAACGAGGTGAACCACGATGACAACCTGGAGGCCGCGCGATCGCGGGGGCCCGCTCATGAAGCCTAGCCTTCCGACCCGTCTCGTTCCGCTGGTGGCGCTCGCGCTCGTTATCGTCGTAATGCGCTCGGCCGCGGCCGATGATACGAGCCAGCAGGTCCTGGAACAAATGGCGGACGCCTACGAGAACGCCTGGTGGGCTCGGCTGCTCGGCTGGGTCGCGGTGGCACTCGGCGCCTTCAATCTGATTGCCCTTGCCTTCATGGTGCGCGGTCTCGCGCGGCGCGGCTGGAGCCTGCTTGGGCAAGCCGAATGGCCGATCCTTGCGATCCGCCGACGCCAGGCTGCGCTGAGGCGGAGCCTCGGGGAACTCAACGCCCACTTCCAGGATCTCGATGCCGACCGTCCGCGCATGAACGACATGGTGAAGTCGGCCGCCGATCAGCTGCGCGCGGCACAGGAGGCCAAGCAAGGACCGGATGCGGGTGGATGACACCGCGGCAAGCTCGCGCCGACCGCCGGCGCCGCCGTCATGAAATCAGTCGCGGGTTCACGCTCGGCTTGGGTGGAGACGGGGTTCCGAGATGAAGGATGGAGTGGGGGAGCCTGCCAATCGCGCAAGGACCGATCGGCTCAAATGGACGCTCGTCGCGGTCTTCGTGCTCGCACCCGTCGGCGCCTTCGGCTTGGCGGTCGTCGGCGTCAATTTGTTCCTGCTCGGCTCCGAGCTGGTGAAAATCCTCACCTGGTGAATGGCGCGCTTCAGCCGACGTGGGGCGAGCCGGGCGGCCGTCAGTCCGATCCCGAGGTGGCGCGCTCCCTGAGCGCCATCGTCGCTTCGATGTCCTCCTCCGTGGCCTGCAGCTGATCGTTGATCGACTGCATCAGCTCAAGGAGCTGCTTGCGATCGGCCTCGATGTCCTGGAAGTGGACGTTGAGCTCGCCGATGCTCTTGCCGAGGGCAATCTGGCGGCGGCGGATCCTTCGGACCGGCCATTCGGCGGCGCCGAGCAAGCTTGCGCCGAAACCGGCAAGGCGCAGCACCACGAAGCCGATGATGACCAGATTGACACCGCCCAGCACGACCGCCGTCCAGCCGAGCGCCCGGGCCTGCACGGCCGCCTTGTCGGCATGCTGGGCGTGCTCGAGGATCTGCACGATCGGCGGGTCTTCAGCGCGGGACTGCGGTGCAAGGACGGCGAGCCCGATCGCGAAAACGAGCGGGAGCAGAAAGCCGAGGAAAAGACCGCGTTTCATCGTGATCTACCAATGGTTGAGAGGCCACCCGCCGGTCGGGTCTCTATACTGCATGAAGAGGCAATGCGCAATCGCGGCATGGGTTCTCTCACCCCCGCGCGCGCTTGGTGAGGGTCCAGCCAGGCTCGAACTCGAGGATCGTCCAGTAATAATCCCCCGTGTAGCCCGCGCGCCCGAGCAGCTCGAGCCACTCCTCGGGCCTGAGGTAGGTCCTCGCGGTCAGCATCCAGTCCTCGAACAGCTCGCGCTCCTCGGGCGTGCGGAAGGCGTCGACCTGGATGAATCCGGCGCGCGGAGACACGCGCTGCAGCTCGCGCACGGCCTCGAGGCAACCCTCGGGCTCGAGGTTATGGACGGTATTGATGGCGAGCGCGAGATCGAAGCTGTCGTCGGCGAACGGCAGGCGCTCGCAGCTCGCCCGAACGAGGCGGCCGGCAACGCCGGGGTGAGCGTTGCGGATGGCGTACTCGGAGATGTCGATACCCCACGCCTCGATGCCGGGGAGCACGTCCAGCAAATCCTTGATGAGGAAGCCCTTGGCGCAGCCGATGTCGAGCACGCGGCTGCCGGGCTTGAGGCGGTAGAGATCCACGAGTCGCTTGGCGACCGCGACCCAGCGTCCGTCATATCTGTAGCCGCCGTAGCCTTGCGCGCGCGTGCCGTCGAAATACTCGAATCCGAACTTGAGCGCCAGGCGCCGGCTTTCCTCCTTGTTCGCCTTTCGCGCGTCGATGTCGCGCACCGCTTTGGGCGCCGATTCCAGGAGGTTGATCTCGCGCATTCCCCGCCGCTTTCGCTGAATTGCGCCTGCAATCGAGCGCGCTCCGCGTCCTCTTTGCTGTCCGCGCGCAGTTGCCGTTGATAGCATGCGATCTATCGCCTTGCAACGAGCGGCCCGCTGCAAGGCTGCTGCCGGCTCGTGGCCGAGATCGGCGCTCGGGACTACTCTGCCTTAGGAGCGGCGTCGAGCTCGGCGGCGCAATCGAGCGCCGCGATGCCGTAGAACGGCAGAAGCTCGCGGTCCCATGCGATGTGGAGCGGTCCGAGCCCCGCGTGGCTGTCGTGGCAGCGCCAGCCGTCACGCTTGCGCGCGCCCGCGCGGTCATAGGCGGCGAGCGTGAAGCTGTACTCGCCGGGCTCGAGCGCCGCGTTCAAGCGAAAGCTGACGACGCGGCTCTCGCCGGCCGAAAGCGACCGCGGTGCGCGGCCGAGGCCCCCAAGGGAGAGCCCGCAGACGAGGCGGTCGAAGCGATCGCGAAACTCGAGCTCGATCTCGGGCTCAGGCACCGGCGCATCGGCCGTGACCAAAAGCTGGATGGCAAAGCGGTCCCCGGCACGTATGCGAAAGGAGTGATGGCCGAGCTGGTCGAGCACGCGTGCCGCGACGATATGCAATCCTTGCGGTCCGAGACGCGCCCGCGTGGCGAGGATCGAATGGCGGCGCAGCGCGCTCGCCACGTCGGCCGATGCGCCTCTATCGGATGCCGCCCCGCCTAACGGGGGCGCAACGCCTCCCGGCGGACCGCTGCGGGCGAAATAGCGCGATACCGCGTCCTTCGGCGCACCCATGTAGGCGGTCTCGCCGCCTTCGAGAAGGATCACGCGCGAGCACAGATTCTCTATCGCCGCCATATCGTGCGAGACCAGCAGAATCGTGGTGCCGCGCTTCAATATCTCCGCCATCGCCGCAAGGCATTTGCGCTGGAAGAACATATCGCCGACCGCGAGCGCCTCGTCGACGACGAGAATGTCGGGATCGAGGAAGAGGAAGGTCGCGAAGGCGAGGCGCGTGCTCATGCCCGAGGAATAGATCTTCATCGGACGATCGAAAAAGCGGCCGATGTCGCAAAAGGCCTCGATCTCGCCCATGCGCGCCTCGGCGTAGCCGTCGGGAAAGCCGAGGAGCTGCGTGCTGAGCATGATGTTCTGGCGGCCGGTGAGCTCGGGGTTGAAGCCGGTGCCGAGCTCGAGGAGCGCAAGGAGGCGGCCACTTACGCGGACGCGCCCGACGCTCTCCTCGAGCACACCCGTGAGGAGCTTCAGGAGTGTGCTCTTGCCGGAGCCGTTGACGCCGATGATGCCGAGGCACTCGCCTTTCATCACCGCGAACGAGACGTCGCGCAAGGCCCACACCTCGCGCGGTCGGCCCAGGCGGCCGCCGCTCAGCCACGCGGCCGCACGCCGGCTCGGCGGCTCGAACAGCCTGAAGCATTTGCCGAGATGCTCGACCTCGATGACGGGCTCAGCTGCGCCCTCGCGCGCGGCACTCACAGCACGTCCCTGATCTCGTGGCGCAGCCGGCTCAGCACGAGGAGGCCGAGGAGGGTCGCAACCGCGGCCCAGCCCAGCATGGCGAGCCAGGTCGTCGGCGCGGCGACGCGCCCTTCGAGGAGCGCCTCCCGGATGGCGAGGATGTACGGGTATACCGGATTGAGCCAGAAGAGATTGCGATAGCGCTCGGGCACGACCTCGATCGTGTAGACGATCGGCGAGCACCACATCCAGAGCTGGAGGATGACCGCCATAAGATGGTTGATGTCGCGGAAGAACACGTTGAGGGTGCCGAAGAGAAGTCCGAGGCCGAAGCCGAAGCCGATCAAAAGCACGGCCGCGGGAACCGCTGCGAGGATGGCGCCGCCGATGGGCTGACCGAACACCAGCAAGAGCGCCGGCAGCAGCAGCAGCGACAGCATCATCGAGAGGAAGGAGGAGAGTGCTGCCTTGGCGACGAAGACCTGCTCGGGAATCGGCAGCTTCTTGAGGTAAGTGGCATTGTCCGGGAGCGCGTTGAGACAGCGCATGAGACAGTCAGCGAAGCCGAGCCAGGGCAGATAGCCCGCGCAGAGATAGAGGAGGAAGGAAACGCCCTTCGATGCGGTGCCCGCCGAGCGCAGCGGCACGATGCGGGAGAACACCAGGCTGAAGACCAGAATCAATGCCAGCGGCTGCAGCACGTTCCAGACGAAGCCGAGCGACGTGCCGGCATAGCGGTGGCGCAGATCGGCAAGCGCGCTCTTGAGGATATATCGGCGGTGGCGGTAGAGGGGTTCGAGCATGAACACTCGTGCGAGGCCGGGGCGCGCCGGATCGTGCGGCAGCGGATGTGCGATCGTCAAGGCGTCCTGCGGGTTGCCGCGGTCAGCGGCCGTCCTGGCTACCCGGGCCGCGGCGACCGAGCCTCGCGGCGAGCCAGCGCAGCGGCGCCGTCAGACGCCAGCTGTGCGAGCGGTAGACCGCCTCGAGCTCGCGCTCCCGCGCCATGCGGGTCGCGGTTTCCTGCGCGAGGGCCCTCGATGTCCGGCCATGCTCCTCATTGAGCCGAGCATGCTTCTCGACGATTCTGAGGTGACTCTCACTGAGCCGGGCGTGCTCCATGGCGGCGTCGTCGCGCTCGCGCGCGAGCCGCTCGACGTCCCACGGCACGAAATCATCGAAGACGTTGGGGGGTACCGCGAAATGCCGCTGCAGCGCCGCGTCCTCCCGCCGCACATAGAAGCGGTTCAATCCGTCGAACCAGGCAAAGAGGAAGTCGTTGCCCAAGAGGATCGGCTCCCACTCGGCCCAAGCCGCTTCCGGACTGTTGGGCCGGGTCGCCTCGACCACGACGATGCGCGGCCGGAAGCGGCGCCAGTCGCCGCCGGCGATCACCTGTCGCTCCCAACCCTCGACGTCGATTTTGAGGAAGTCGATGGTGCGCTCGCCGACGTGCTCGGCGCAAACGCGGGCGAGCGTGGTTACCCGCATGCCGGGCACGGTGACCCGCAAAAGCGAGGCCCCGTCCGCCGCCGCCGGCGGCCCGTCGCCGAGGCTCGACAGCCCGCTCTCGGGCACGTCGAAGAAGTCCCGCACCTCCTCGCGCTCGCCCAAGGCGAGGTTGAGGTTGATATCGCGCGGCCTGAGCTCGGCGAGCCGCGCGAAATGACGCGGTGCCGGCTCGATATTGATGCCCTGCCAGCCCTGCTCGTAGAAATGGCAGGTGACCGAATGCGTCACCGGGTCCATGGCGCCGACGTCGATGTAGAAGCCTTGGGCGAGCCCCCGGAACGCCCGCGCCAGCATGACGTCCTCGAAGTTTTGCGCGTACGAGATCACGCGGCCCTTCGCTCGCCGCTCACCGCTCGGCGGCTAAGCCGCCTGTGTGGCAGTCCGGCCGCGCGCGTGCGGGGTCTCCTGAAACCAGCGGTAGGTCTTCTCGAGCCCCTCGCGCAACGGGGTCTGCGCCCGCCAGCCGAGCTGATGGAGCCGACTCACGTCGAGCAGTTTGCGCGGAGTGCCGTCCGGCTTGCTGGGATCGTAGACGAAGCGCCCCTTGTAGCCGATCACCTCTGCAAGCAATTCGGCGACCTCGCGAATGGTGACGTCCGTCCCGGTCCCGATGTTGACGTGGCTCTCGCCGGAGTAGTGCTGCATGAGGAAGACGAGCGCGTCGGCCAGGTCGGCGCAATAGAGGAACTCGCGCCGCGGCCTGCCGGAGCCCCAGATCTCCACGGTGCCGCCGCCCGCGCGCTTGGCCTTGTCGATCTTGACCATGAGGGCGGGAAGCACGTGGCCGCTCATCAGATCGAAGTTGTCCCCGGGACCGTAAAGATTCGTCGGCATGGCCGAGATGAAATCGCAGCCGTACTGCCGGCGGTAGGCCTGGCACAGCTTGATGCCGGCAATCTTGGCGATCGCGTACCACTGGTTGGTGGCCTCGAGCGGGCCGGTCAGGAGCGCCTCCTCGCTCATCGGCTGCGCCGCCTCGCGCGGGTAGATGCATGACGAGCCGAGGAAGAGGAGCTTCCTCACCCGCGTGCGCCAGCAGGCGTTGATGATGTTGGCCTCTATCAAGAGGTTGTCGTAGAGGAACTCCGCCGGGCGGGCGTCATTGGCCTGGATACCGCCGACCGTGGCCGCCGCGAGGAAGACGAACTCGGGCTGTTGGGCCGCCATCCAGTCCTCGACCGCGTGCTGGCGGCGCAGGTCGAGCTCGTCGTGACCGACCGTGAGGACTTGGCAGGCTTCGCGCGCGAGGCGCCGGCAGATGGCCGAGCCGACCATGCCGCGATGCCCGGCAACCCAAACCCGTCGGTCTCTCAAATCACCGCCTTGCTGCTGCGTGTCTGTCGGTGCCATGCTCGATCGGTTTGCCGTTTCGGCGGCCCGTAGGCGCGAACACTAGAGACGCGCTTTCCGGACAATATTCTACAACAATGAGGCGTAGCATTGGTCGGGCGTGACTGTCCATATCTATCAATGCTTCCACCGATCAATGGCGCCCCTTGGAGGGCGCATGGCTCGGGCCCTCCGGCCGCGCTAATCGGGCGCCTTCTTGGCCGGGAGGCCGCGCTTGACCTCGCCAGCTCAAAAGCATAAAGGTTTGACCCGATTCGGGCCGGGGCCGTTGGGTGCCGGCGCATGCGGGCAAGCGTCGCAATGGGCACCGAATCGTTTTGCCGCATTCCGAACAATACCGAGGGGCTCGTGAGCCATTCAAAGCGATATTTCGAGGAGGCCGCCCGTATCGCCAGGGAGCTCGACCATGGCGTGGTCGAGCGGATCGCCCAAGAGCTCGCCGCCTTGCGCGAGCGCAACGGACGACTCTTTCTCCTGGGCGTGGGCGGGAGTGCCGGCAACTGCAGCCATGCCGTCAATGATTTCCGCAAGCTCTGTGGGATCGAGGCCTATTCGCCGGTCGACAACGTATCGGAGCTCACGGCGCGCACCAACGACGAGGGCTGGGATACCGTGTTTGCGGCTTGGCTGCGCACCAGCCGCGCCAATGAGAAGGATGCCGTCCTCATCTTCTCGGTCGGTGGCGGGGATGCCGAGCGCAACGTGAGCGCCAATCTCGTCCACGCCATCGACGAGGCCAAGGCGCGCGGCCTCAAAGTGTTCGGCGTGGTCGGCCGTTCGACCGGCTATACGGCCCGGGTGGGCGATGCCGTGGTCGTCGTTCCCACGGCCGACCCGGCGCGGGTGACGCCGCATTCCGAGGCCTTCCAGGCGGTTGTCTGGCATTGCCTGGTCTCGAACCCCCTTCTCCAAATCAAGGGCACCAAATGGGAGACGATGCTGGTAGCGCCAGCAGCCGCACAATGAGGCGCGCCGTCTTCCTGGATCGCGACGGCGTCATCAACCGCGCCGTCATCAAGAACGGCAAGAGCTACCCTCCGGGCTCGCTCGCGGAGTTCGAGATCCTTCCGGGCGTGCGCGAGGCAATCGCGGCGCTGCGCGAGGCCGGGTTCCTCGTCATTGTCGCCACCAACCAGCCGGACGTGGGAGCCGGCAGGCAGCGGGTCGAGGTGGTCGAGGCCATGCACGCGTGGCTGCTGGAGGAGCTCGCTGTCGACGACATCCGCGTCTGCTATCATGTCGACGCCGACCGCTGCCAGTGCCGCAAGCCGCTCCCCGGCATGCTGCTCGATGCGGCGCGCGCATGGGGCATTGCGCTTGGCGAGAGCTTCATGGTGGGCGACCGCTGGCGCGACGTCGCGGCCGGCCGGGCCGCCGGGTGCCGCACGGCATTGGTCGACCATCACTACGCCGAGTCCGTCCCAGAGGCCGCCGACGTGACCGTCGACTCGCTCGCGGCCGCCAGCCGGTGGATTCTCACGACCCTGCGCCCGGAATGAGCGTTCCGCGGCGGCGGAAAGGCGGCTGACCCGCCTTGGACGCTTGATTCGGGCCGGGCGGTCGGCTAATGGAATGCCCGGGCAAGGTGGGGGCGGGGATTGCCGCGGTCGGTCGTTTGTCGCTCAGCGCGCCGCCCCCAGCCTCGGGCGCGGCACGGCGGCGCCGGGTATCCGGGGCATTTCGAGCAAGGCGGGAGCTGATCGTGAAGACGATTCTGATCACCGGGGGCGCTGGATACGTCGGCAATCTTTTGACGCCGCAACTCTTGCAGTCGGGCTACAAAGTCGTCGTTTACGACACGCTGTTCTACGGCAAGGAGACGCTGCCTCTCGGCCACCCGAACCTCAGCGTGGTCGAAGGGGATATCCGCGACACAGCGAAGCTCGCGCGCTTTTTCAAGGGCGTCGATGTCGTCCTGCACCTCGCTTGCATTTCCAACGACCCGAGCTTCGAACTCGACGAGGGCCTCAGCAAGTCGATCAACTTCGATTGCTTCGAGCCGTTGGTGATTGCCGCCAAGTCGGCCGGCGTCAAGCGCTTCGTCTATTGCTCGTCGAGCTCGGTCTACGGCGTCAGCGATTCGCCGGATGTGACCGAGGATCACCCGCTCGTGCCGCTCACGCTCTACAACAAGTTCAAGGGCATGTGCGAGCCGCTTCTCTGGAAGCACGTGGCCCCCGGCTTCACCGGCGTCACCATTCGCCCCGCCACGATTTGCGGCTACAGTCCGCGCACGCGGCTCGACCTCTCGGTCAATATTCTCACGAACCACGCGGTCAACAAGGGCAGGATCACCGTCTTCGGCGGCGAGCAGAAGCGGCCAAACCTGCACATCCAGGACATGTGCGACGCCTACGAGCTCATGATCGAGGCGCCGGCGGACAAGATCGCGGGCGAGACCTTCAATATCGGGTACCAGAACCAGAAGATCATCGAGATCGCCGAGATCGTGCGCCGCGCCGTGGAGGCGGAGTTTCCCCTGAAGCGGCCGATCGAGATCGTGCGCACGGAGTCGAACGACAACCGCTCGTATCACATCAATTCCGACAAGATCTTCCGCGTCCTCGGCTTCCGGCCGAAGCGCTCGATCGAGGACGCCGTGCGCGATCTGTGTCGGGCTTTCAAGGCCGGCAAGCTTCCCAACAGCTTCGACAACGACTGGTACTATAACGTCCGCACCATGAAGGCGATCAAGGCGGCATGAGCACCTCGGGTGGCTCGCTACCGGTCGCGGTCGTAACCGGGGGCGCCGGCTTCATCGGCAGCCACATGGTCGACCTTTTGCTCGAGCGCGGCTACCGCGTGCGGGTCATCGACAATCTCGCCGGCGGGCGCGAAGCCAATCTCGCGCAGCACGCCGGCAACCCCCGGCTCAAGTTCGTCAAAGCCGACATTCGCAGCTTCCAGCCCGGCGATGCGCTCTTCGCTCAAGCGAAGTACGTCTTCCATTTTGCCGGTATCGGCGATATCGTGCCCTCGATCGAGCATCCGCTCGAGTACATGTCCGTCAATGTACAGGGCACGGTCCACATGCTGGAATGCGCCCGCGCGGCGCGCGTGGGCAAGTTCGTCTATGCGGCATCCTCGTCCTGCTACGGTCTGGCCAAGACGCCGACGCGCGAGGACCATCCCATAAGGCCCCAGTACCCTTACGCGCTCAGCAAGTACCAGGGCGAGCAGGCCGCCTTCCATTGGCACCAGGTCTACGGGCTTCCGGTCGACGCGATCCGCATCTTCAACGCCTACGGCACGCGCTCGCGCACCTCCGGCGCCTATGGCGCCGTCTTTGGCGTGTTCCTGCGCCAGAAGCTCGCCGGCAAGCCTTTCACCGTGGTCGGCGACGGCAGCCAGAGCCGCGACTTCCTCTACGTGTCCGACGTCGCCGCGGCCTTTCTCGCGGCGGCGGAAAGCGAGCGCGCGGGCGAGGTCTACAATCTCGGCGCCGGCCGGCCGCAGACGGTCAATCGCCTGGTCGAGCTCTTGGGCGGCGACAAGGTCCATATTCCGAAGCGCCCGGGGGAGCCCGATTGCACCTTCGCCGACATCGGCAAGATTCGGCGCGAGCTGGGCTGGGAGCCCCGGATCAGCTTCGAGGAGGGCGTCGCTCGCATCTTGCGGGAGATCGAGTACTGGCGCGAGGCGCCGCTGTGGGACCCCGAATCGATCGCCAAGGCGACGAGGACCTGGTTCGCCTATCTCTCGACTCCCGCGGAGCTCACGGACCATGACTGAGGACAAGCTCAAGAAAAAGATCAAGACGGTCGACGAGCTCTGTCAAGCGATCGGCGCGCGCCCGCGCGAGCAAAAGGTGATCATGTGTCACGGCACCTTCGACATCGTGCATCCGGGGCACGTGCGTCATCTCATCTATGCCAAGAGCAAGGCCGACAAGCTCGTCGTGAGCCTGACCGCGGATACCCACGTCACCAAGGCCAATTTCCGTCCCTTCGTGCCCCAGGAGCTGCGCGCGATGAACCTCGCCGCGCTGGAGATGGTCGATTACGTGATCATCGACACGGAAGCGAAGCCGCTCAAGAACCTGAGTGCGATCCAGCCGGATTATTTCGCCAAGGGTTACGAGTACGTGGCGGGCGGCATTGATCCGCGCACGAGGGAGGAGCTCGCCGTTCTCGAGAGCTACGGCGGCGAGTTCATCTACACCCCCGGCGACATCGTGTTCTCGTCCTCGGCCATCATCGAGAGCATGCCGCCTAATCTCTCGCTCGAGAAACTGCTGTCGGTGCTCGACGCGGAGGGTCTCAAGTTCTCCGATCTGCGCGCGGCGCTGAAGCGCTTCGGCCATATTCGCGTCCATGTGGTCGGGGACACCATCGTCGACAGCTATACGCAAACGACGCTTGTCGGCGGCACTGCGAAGACGCCCACCTTCAGCGTGCGCTTCGAGAGCCAGACCGACTACGTCGGCGGCGCCGGCATCGTGGCCAAGCACCTCGCCGCCGCGGGCGCGGACGTCACCTTCACCACCGTCCTCGGCCAGGACAAATTCAAGGACTTCGTCCTGGAGGACCTCGCCAAGACCGGCGTCAAAGCCAACGCGATCATCGATCCCACCCGCCCCACCACCAACAAGAATGCCTTCATCGCGGCAGGCTACCGCCTCCTCAAGGTCGATACCCTCGACAACCGCTCGATCTCCCAGCGGATCGTGGACGAGTTCCGCGACAAGATAGCCAAGACCAAGGTGGACGCGGTGGTCTTCTGCGATTTCCGCCACGGCGTGTTCAACCGCCGTACCATCCCGCCGCTGATGGAATGCATTCCGGAAGGCGTCTACCGGGTGGCCGACAGTCAGGTGGCGAGCCGCTGGGGCAACATACTCGACTTCGAGGGATTCGATCTCATCACGCCCAACGAGCGGGAGGCGCGCTTCGCGCTCGGCGACCAGGATTCGGTGGTGCGGCCTCTCGGGCTCGAGCTCTACAAGCAGGCGAAGTGCAAGACCCTCATCCTCAAGATGGGCGAGCGCGGGCTCATAACATATCGCACGATCCCCGAGACGGAGGAGGATTTCCGCGCCTTCTTCGTGGTCGACAGCTTCGCGGGAAACGTCGTCGATGCCGTCGGCTCGGGGGACGCGCTGCTCGCCTATGCGACCCTTGCGATGGTCGATACGAAGAACGAAGTCGTCGCCTCCGTGCTGGGCTCGATGGCGGCGGCCGTCGAGTGCGAGTACGACGGCAACATTCCGGTGTCGCCCGACGATGTGCGGCGAAAGCTCGACAGCGTGGAGAAGCGCGCGATCTTCGACTGATCGCGACGGATGGGGAAGCATGCGCGTCATCGTCGTCGGACTGGGCGTGCAGGGCCACAAGCGCCGCCGCTTCGCCGGCGCCGATTTCGTCGCCGCCGTCGATCCCGTCAATCGGGAGGCGGAATACCTGCGCGTCGAGGAGGTCCCGCTCGCCGATTTCGATGCGGCACTGCTTTGCGTTCCCGACGAGCCCAAGATCGAGCTGCTGCGCTATCTCCTCGGCAACGGCAAGCACTGCCTCGTCGAGAAGCCGCTTTGGGCCGAGGACGATGCCGACATCGAGCGCCTCGCCGCACTCGCGCGGGAGAAGCGCGCGCTCTGCTATACCGCCTACAACCACCGCTTCGAGCCCCATTTCGTGCGCATGCGTGATCTCATCGCCTCGGGGGAGCTCGGTGAGATCTACCGCTGCCGCATGTTCTACGGCAACGGCACCGCGCGTCTGGTGCGCGACTCCCGCTGGCGCGACCAGGGTGCTGGCGTGCTCCCCGACCTCGGCTCCCATCTCCTCGATACGGCCCGCTTCTGGTTCGGAGATATCGAGGACCGCTTCCGCGTCGCCTCGGCCCACGCCTTCGAGAACCGGGCGCCCGATCACGTCGTCATCGATTCGGTCGAGGGGCGGCCGGCGCTCGAGTTCGAGATGACGCTTCTCATGTGGCGCAACCATTTCACCTGCGACATTCTCGCCGAGAAGGCTACCGCGCACATCCGCTCGCTCTGCAAGTGGGGGCCCGCGAGCTTCGTCAAGCGCACGCGCGTCCTGCCAAGCGGGCGGCCGCCTGAGGAGGCGGTGACGCTCGTCGAGGACGACCCGACCTGGGCCAGCGAATACGCGCATTTCAAGGAACTCTGCGCGCGCGGCCGCGAAACCGACCTCGCGAACGATCTGTGGCTCAACCGCACGCTGCGCCGGCTCGGCGGTGCCGCGCTCGCGGAACTCGCGCGATGAGCGCCGCCTCGCCCGCCATCGGCTACGCGGGGATGACCCACCTCGGCCTCAACTCCGCCGTCGCCGCGGCGGAACGCGGCTTCGCGGTCGTAGGCTTCGATCCGGATGCGGGCCGCATCGCCCCTCTCTCGCGCGGCGAGCCGACGGTGATCGAGCCCGGGCTTCCCGAGCTCATGGTGAAGAACAGAGCACGGCTGCGCTTCACGAGCGAGGCCTCGGCACTCGCTTCATGTGAAGTCGTCTACATCTCTCCCGATGTCCCGACCGACGATGCGGGGACGAGCGATCTGGCGCCCATCCGTGCGCTCATTGCCGCCGTCGAGCCGGTGATGCGGGCGGATGCGGCGATGGTCGTGCTGAGCCAGGTGCCGCCGGGTTTCACCCGCGGCCTCGCGCGAGCGGAAAGCCGCCGCTTCTATCAGGTGGAAACCTTGATCTTCGGACGCGCCGTCGAGCGGGCGCTCCATCCCGAGCGCTTCATCGTCGGCTGCGCCGATCCGGAGCGTCCGCTTCCGCTGGCCTTCGCCGCTTTCCTCGCCAGCTTCGGCTGCCCCATTCTGCCGATGCGCTACGAGAGCGCTGAACTGTGCAAGATCTCGATCAACTTCTTCCTCGTGGCCTCCATCAGCGCCGCCAACGCGCTGGCGGAGCTGTGCGAGTGCATCGGCGCCGACTGGTCCGAGATCATGCCGGCGTTGCGCCTCGACAAGCGCATCGGGCCGCACGCCTATATCGCGCCCGGCCTGGGGATCGCGGGCGGCAACCTCGAGCGCGATCTCGCCACCTTCGTGCGCATGGGAGGAGAGACCGGCACGGACGTCGGCGTCGTGCTCGCCTGGCAGGCCAACAGCCGGCACCGCCGCTACTGGGCGCTCCGCCGGCTGCACGAGACCGTGCTGTCGCGGAGGACGGACCCCTTGATCGGCGTGCTCGGGCTTGCCTACAAGGAGGACACCCACTCGATCAAGAACTCCCCCTCATTGGCGCTCATCGCCGAGCTCAAGCCCTTCCGCTTGCGCGCCTTCGATCCGGCCGTCAAGGTTCAGCCGGACTGGCACCCAGCCCTCGCGCAGGCGCAGGACGCGCTCGATGCCTGCAGGGGTGCCGACGCCGTGATCATCATGACGCCGTGGAGGCCATTCAAGGCGCTGGCGCCGGCGGCGGTGGCCGAGGTCATGGCTGGGCGCGTGGTCATCGATCCTTTCGGCGTCCTCGACGGCAAGGCGGCCGCTGCCGCGGGCCTCGAGCATCATCGCTTGGGGGCAGCGGGGGCCTAAAGCACCCGCTCGCGAGGAAGCGACCATGCTCGAGCATCGCAACGCAAACCCGGCTCTTCCCAAGCGCGTCGTGGTGCTGGGGGCGCGGGGCGTTATCGGCAAGGCGCTCGTGGCACGCCTCAAGGCCGAATCGGCCGCGGTGCTGGCGCTGAGCTCGTCCGACATCGATCTGCTCGACAAAGACGCCGCGGAGCGGCTGCGCGGCCTGCTGCGCGCCGGCGACGCGTTGGTCGTGCTCGCGGCCTTGACGCCGGACAAGGGCCGCGACATCGCCACCTTCATGAGGAATCTGCGCATGGGCGAGGCGGTCGCGAAGGCACTCGGCGGTGGCGGATACGACCAGGTGATCTACGTTAGCACGGACGGCGTCTATCGGATGGGGCCCCACTTGATCACCGAGGCCGCGCCCGCCGATCCGCTCGACCTTTACGGCGCCATGCACAAGGCGCGCGAGGTCATGCTCGCATCCGTGGTCGAGCCCGCGCGTTTGGCCATCCTGCGGCCGACCATAGTGCTGGCGCCAAACGACACGCACGGCTCATACGGCGCCAACCGCTTCCGCCGCCAGGCGCGCGAGAGCGGCAAGATCACCTTGAGCGGCCGGGGCGAGGAGACCCGCGACCTGATCTATCTTGACGATCTGACAAGCCTGATCCGGTCGGTGCTCGCCCATCGCAGCCACGGCCTGCTCAACGCGGCGAGCGGGGTCTCGCTGAGCTTCCTGGAGGTGGCGCGGCTGGTCGCGGCGCAGTTCGCAGAAAGGCCGGAGATCGTCTTCACGCCGCGCACGGTGCCGATCACCCACCGCCATTACGACATCACGGCGACGCGTCGCGCCTTTCCCACCTTCCGCTTCACCGCGCACGCCGATGCGATCGCCCGCGTGCACCGCGCGGAGGGGCTTTAGCGTCGGCTCACTTCGCGGCGAGGCTGAGGCCGCGTAGCGAAAGCCCCAGAGGCCGCGGGTCGGGTGCAATGCCGAGGCCCTTGGGCGGGCGCGTGTCGGAGAGCTCGAGCGTGATTCGGAGCGGGCCCGGGCCGACGAGGAGCGCGTGGGGCACGTCGAGCGTTCGCTCGGCGATCGCCTCGCCTTGTTTGAACCGGAGCGTGCCTACGGCCGTGCCGTTGACCCGCACGGTTGCTGCGACCTCCAGCCGGGACGGTCCCGTGAGAGCCGACGCGGTGATCTTCAAGACGCCGTCGCCTGCCGGCGGCGCGGCGAGTGCCAGAACGAGCTCGGCGCTCGGGCCGACGCTCCAGGTGCCGATTGCATCCGGCGTGAGCCAGCCGTCACCGAGATAGGGCCCGGCCGTACCGTTGCGCGTGAAGTCGAGCATGGTACCCAGGAGGTAAGCTGCCGCCGCGGGCGCGCGCGCGTCGCCGAGCTGGACTGTGCGCACGAAGAGGCCGAGCGGGCGCGGATCGGACGACACGCCGAGCTCACGCGGCGACTTCGGCTCGACGAAGCGAAAGGCAAGATGAAGCGGCGCTTCGCGGCGCATGAGCGCTGCGGGGATGAGGAGGGAGCGCGGCCGCTCGGGCTCGCCCGCGACGAACAGCCAGTGTCCGAGCGGCGCCTCGTTGGCGAGCACGGTCGTCTCGAGGACCGGCTGCTCGGGAGGCGTGAAGGCTTGGGCGGTGACGGTGAGACGGGCGCCCTCGGCCGGCACGCGCTCCAGCTCGAGCGCGAGCTCGGCCTCGGGCGAGAGCGTCCAGGTGCCGGAAGCGGTCGGGCTCGACCAGCCGTGCTCGAGGTAAAGCCCGGATGCGCCGCCCTCGGCGAAATCGATGACGCTGTCCCACGCATAAGGCGGGCGTTCCATCCCCATCCACAGCAACGCCCGCCAATGGCCGAGGAGCACGTCGCCGATCATGAAGCCCTCGCGCTGGAGTCCGATGCGCCGCCAGCGCTCGACGGCGGCGACCGTCGACTCCGGCAGCGCCTCGTTCCCGCTCTTTCGCCAAGTGAGGATGTAGAAGGAGGGGGTGTCGGCATAGAGATCGAAATAGCGCGGCAGGTTCTGCGCGCGCATGAGCGGACTCAGGCCGGGCGCCCAAAAGTCGATGTTGTGCTTCTCGACGAGGAAGAAATTTATGCCGAGCGAGCGATAGACCTCCTGGGCGCGCTCGGGCGCCGAGAAAACCGCATCGCGGAAGCGGCGGGCGAAGGCGGACTCGTATTGATGGACCAATTTGTTCCGCGGCAAAAGCGGAGAGAACATGCAATACGACATCGAGGTGTAGCCGTTGAGGTGCAGCACCGACGCGCCGCCCGGCACCGCGCGCGCGATCTCGAGACATTTGTCGAAGGGTGCTCTGGGGGCGGCGATGCTGGCTTCGCGGCCATTAAAGCCGGCGAGATAGCGTGCGACCGCGAGCGGGGGATACTCCTTCGCCCCGAGCGCAAGTGCGCTCCCCGCCACGAGGAGCGAGAGCGCCGTCGCGGCCTCGAGGAGAGCGGGCGCAAGCGCCAGGTGCCTGAGGGGGAGAACGCCTCGGGCCGCCGCTCTCCGCTCCAGCCAACGCGCGAACAATCCGGCAAGCACCAGCCCCAGCGCCGGGAGCAAGGCTTCCGAGGGCTGCATCAAACGCGCCAAGCTCCCGGACCGCACGAAGGCCACGAAGAGCGCTGCGAGCACGAGATAGGCGGCGAGGCCGAAGGCAAAGACGCCGGCCCCGGTGCGGAAATCCCGGCCAAAGGTCGCTTGCCGGGCGGATGGGCTCGCGAGGAGGCCGAGGACCGCCGCTACCACGAGGGCGAGGAGGAGAGCGTAGAACGCGAGCCCGAGATAGGAGGCGCCGTTGGCCCCGAAAGGCGGCGCAAGCCATCTCAGTGCTGCGAGCGCAAGAGCGGCGAGAGCGGCACCGGTAAGCGCGCTTGCCAGGAACGCCTCGAGCCGCGGCGCGCGCGCCGCGGCTCGCAATGCCGCGAGCCCCAACGCCACCAGCAGGACCTCCCCGGCCGCCGTGAGCCATCCCACGGCAGCGCTCGTCACGACGGCAAGCCACGCGCCCGCCTCGGCGCTCGGTTGGATGTTGAGGAACGAGGAGGTGTAGCCCTGGATGTAGTTGGTGTAGAGCTGAACCGCGGTGCTGGTGTAGCGCCCGAATATGCGCGGAATGATCAAGGGCTCGAAGAGCCAATAGGGCGCGAGCTCGGGAACGCCGAGATAGGCCCAGTTGAGCGCGAGCGAGGCCAAGCAGGCGCTGATACCCATGGCGAAAAGCAGCAGCAGGCCGCGCCGGCCGGCACGCTCGCCCCTGAGCGCGAGAGCGGCCGCGGCAATGGCGAGTATGCCGGCGGCGAAGGCCTGGTATTGGGGCAGGCTGAGCGGGAGCGCCAGCAAGAGCGGCGACAGCAGGCGGACGAGCGAGCTCCGGCCCTCTCGGCCGGCGGCGGCATAGTGCAGGACGCCGTAAAGCAGGCCGACGAACCATACCGCGGTCTGCAAATAGTATTTGCCGAAGCTGACGTCGAGAAGGACCGTGGCCAGCAGCAGCACCGCGAGATCCGGAAACAGCACCGCGAGGCCGCGGCCGAGAGGCCGGTCGCTGCTCCCGGTGAGCGCCTTGACGACGAGCGCGCGGACGAGGAGTGCGAGCAAAAAGAGGAAGGCGGACGAGATCGCATGCCCGACCAGACCGTTGGCGAGTGCGGCACCCACAAGATAGACGCCGTTGCCGCGGCCGGTCAGGAAATCGAGATAGATCGGCCGATCCGGCGCCAGCCAGATACCGTGCTGATGCCGAATCTCCTCGAGGTAGGGAATGTAGAATTGTACGACGTCGGTACTGTCGGCATCGAAATAGACGGCGCGCACGAGCGCCATTAACAGGAGCAGGACGGCTACGAGGGCGCGCAGCGCGATCGCAAGCAAGCGCGGCTCTTGATCGGCCCGCACCTCGGCCTTTAGCTCCGCGGCCGAGAGCCAGCGGCTGAAGCTCGAGCACGCCGTGGCCAAAGCGCTGCCGCCGCGGAGCAGCAGCCAATAGCAGGCGGCAATGAAGAGTGCCGCGACGAGGGCGGGCCGCAGCAGGCTCGCGGCACCAAGCGCGAAACCGGCAAGGCTCATAAGCGCGGAACCGGCGATGGCCGTGAGCAGGAGCTCCTCCGCTCCGGAAAGTGCGGGTTCGGGAGGGCTCCTCGTCATACGATGCCACAGGCGTCCGAGCGCCAGGAAGGCGAGGAGGAATGCCGGGACAAGAAGTGCAAGCGCTGCGTTATAGGCGAGAACCCGGGCGCCGCCCTTGAAGATGAAGGCCGCGAACTCAGGTGGGCGGGCCAGCACGAAGAAGAGGCCGGCGAGCAAAAGCGCCGAAAGGAGGGCCCGCCGATGGTCTTTCCAGCGCCCTCGCATGTGGTCGATCGGCTGAGGCAATCAGGGCTCCTCTGGGTGGGCCACGAGCGGGCTTGCGCGCCGCACCGCCCCTTATAAGGCGGCGGCCGCAGGGCCGGCAATGCGCGGCCCTCGGGCGCTGCCGGGCCGCGCGCAATTGAAAATTTCTCCGCTTTGACAACGGCTTACCAAAGCGGGCCCGGAGCCGGATCGAGCGCTGGCATGGCCGCGGCCCTCTGGCGTCGCGCGGGCGGGCGTCGAGCGAGGGCGAGAGCCCAAACGGCTCCACGGGGCTGCGCATATTTGACGATGGTGGCGAGATACGCTTTAACCACCGCGAACTTCGCGGGTCGTTGCCGCCGCAAAGGGGCCCGGGCCACGGGCTGCCGACGGCGGGACGGCCGCGGCGCCCGCTTATCTCGCAAAGAGTCGCCATCCGCATGATCGATCACGTCCTCATCACGGGAGGCGCAGGCTTCATCGGCAGCCATCTCGCCGACCGCCTGTTGGCCCGCGGCCATCGCGTGACGGTCTACGACAACCTTTCGACCGGGTTCGTCGAGTTCCTCGAGGATGCCCGCAGGCAGCCCGGCTTCACCCTGATCGAGGGCGACCTATTGGATGAGGCCGGCCTCGCGAAAGCGCTTTCCGGGTGCGATCTCGTCTTCCACCTCGCCGCCAACGCCGACGTGCGCTTCGGCACCGCGCAGCCGAGAAGGGACCTCGAGCAGAACACGATCGCCACCTTCAACCTGCTCGAGGCGATGCGCGCGAATGGCGTGCGCCGCATCGCCTTTGCCTCGACCGGCTCGATCTACGGCGAGACGAGCGTGATTCCCACTCCCGAGGACGCGCCCTTTCCAGTACAGACCTCGCTCTACGGCGCCTCCAAGCTCGCCGGCGAGGGGCTGATCGCGGCCTATTGCGAGGGCTTCGAGTTCCAGAGCTGGATTTTCCGCTTCGTCTCGATCGTCGGCGAGCGTTACACCCATGGTCACGTCTTCGATTTTTACAAGAGTCTCGCCCGTGACCCGACCACGCTCCACGTCCTCGGCAACGGTCGCCAGACAAAGTCCTATCTCTACGTAGAGGACTGCGTCGAGGCGATGCTGGCGGCGGTCGTGCGGGCGAAAGACAAGGTCAACGTCTTCAACCTCGGCACCGAGGAGTATGTCCAAGTCGAGGACTCGATCGCGATCATCACGGCCCATCTCGGCCTCTCTCCGCGCCGCACCTACGCCGGCGGCGAGCGCGGCTGGGTCGGCGACAACCCCTTCATCTTTCTCGATACGACGAGGATTCGCGCGCTCGGCTGGGCGCCCCGGGTCGACATCCGTCAAGGCATCATTCGCACGGTCGATTGGCTCAAGGCCAATCCCTGGATTTACGAGCGGCGAACATGACGGGTCCCTCATGACGTCGCCCGAGCGAAGCGATGACGCCGCCCGGCGCGGCGGCGTGCTCGTCGGGCGCCTTGGCCTGATCACCGGCGCCTACGGCACGCTCGGCGCGGCGATTGCCAGGCGTCTGCGGCGCGATGGCGCCGATCTCCTTCTTGTCGGCCGCTCGCCCGAGCGGCTCGCCGAGCTTGCCAAGGGGCTCGCGGCCGAGCATGGGGGCGAGGGCGGGCTCGATCTCCTCGCCGTCGATCTCGCGGCCGGCGATGCGGCGGGGCGCGTGGCCGCCGCGGTCGCCCGCCTCGGGCGCCTCGACGTCCTCGTCAACAACGCCGCCATTCAAGGACCGATCGGCCCGCTTTGGCAGAACGATTGGCAAGCCTGGCAAGAGACCATCCGCATCGACCTCTTGGCGCCGGTGGCGCTCTGTCGCGCGCTCGTAGGCTTTCTCGGCCGGGACAAGCGCGGCAAGATCATCAACATCTCGGGCGGAGGGGCTTCCGGGCCCCGCGCGAATTTCACCGCCTACGGCGTCGCCAAGACGGGCCTCGTGCGCTTCACGGAGACCTTCGCCGAGGAGGTGCGCGCGCGCAACATCGACGTCAATGCCATGGCACCCGGCGCGCTCGGAAGCGCCATGACCGAGGCCATCCTCGCGGCGGGTCCGGCGCTCTCTGGGCAGCAGGAGATCGCCGCCGCACGCAAGGCCAAGGCGGGCGAGGCTCAAGCCACCCTCGAGAAGGCCGCGGAGCTCTGCGCCTGGCTGGCGTCCCCGAAAAGCGACGGCATCAGCGGACGGCTGCTCGCGGCGCTTTGGGACCCGTGGGCGACGCTCGACAAGAGGGCCACGGAGCTCGCCGGCTCCGACATCTACACGCTGAGACGGATCCTGCCCAAGGACCGCGGCAAGAGTTGGGAGCCGCCCGAGTGACGATTGCCGCCGGCCGACGTCGCGTGAAGCGGTGCTGAGCGCCGGACCCGCTTGCGGCGGAGCAAATGCGGTCAGAAACTGAGCGGCGTAAAATCCCTCATCGGTGCTGCATAAAGGGCGTCGCGGCCGACCGCGGAAAGTTCATTGGCCGTGCTCCCGGGCTTGACGGCGAGCGCATTCTTCTGCGGCAGCTCCTCGCCCTCGATCCATATGGCCATCGCGTATCCCTTCCACTCCTCCA
>DASPPM010000467.1:0-19248 GCA_035625535.1 Alphaproteobacteria bacterium | reverse complement strand
ATCGACGCGGCGTCCCCTGTCGTCGAACTTGATGTGGCCGCCCGCGAAGAACTTGGCCGCCCCCTCGCTCGTGTCCATGGCGCGGATGGCGGCGGCCACCTTGCGGCGGTCGGCGACGCCGGCCTTCTCGAGCGCGTCCTTCAAGACCTGCACGTGGCCGTAGGCGCAGAGGCTGTCCTGGGTGAGCCAGGGCTCGCCCGTCCGCTTCTTGAAGCGCGCGATGAGGTCCGCCTGCCCCTTGTTGCTCCAATTGGCGAGGGTGACGAGCACGTCCTCCATGACCTCGGCGCCCGCGGTCTTGAGCAGCTCCGGCCCTCCCAAATGGGCGCCGTTCCCCACGATGGGAATGCGTGTCCCGCCCATGCCCATCTCGGTCAGCTTCTGCATGAGAAGCGTGTCGTCGGGCACGTTGGTGGAGATCACGAAGAGGAAGTCCGGCCGCGCCACGCGCGCCTTCTGCACGAGCGGGGTCGCATCGGAGAGCGGGGGCGTATAGGTCTCATCGACGAGGAGCTTGAGCCCGTACTTGGCGAGGCCGCCCTCGCGCATGGGCTTGACGAAGCTCACGGGTGCCGCCGTATTGTCCGAGATGATCCCGGTCGTGGTCGGCTTCTTGCCCGTGGTCTTCTCCGCGAGCTCCATGATCGTCGGCAGCGCCAGCTCCGCCTGGCGGTTGCCGGTGGCCGAGGTCTGGAACACGTAATGGAAGCCGCGGCTGGTGATCTGGTCGGAATAGGAGAGCGTCAACCACGGCAGCTCGGCGCGCTCCGTCACTTCCGTGACCGCGAGCGTGAAGGAGCTGAGCCAGGCGCCGACGCCGCCGAGGAGATCCGGGTTCTGCGCCACGACGAGCTGTGCGGCGTTCTTCGCCTTCTCCGGAGAGTCGCCGGTGTCGGCGATGATGAGCTTCATCTTGGCGCCGCCGAGCGCCTTCACTCCACCGGCGTTGTTGATGTCGTCGATCGCCATCTCGGCACCCATGCGCTCGAGCAGGCCCTGGCGCGCCCACGGCCCCGAGAGCGGCACGATGAGCGCCACTTCGACCTCCTTGGGCTGGGCTTGGGCGGGCGCTTGCGCAAGCGCGAGAGCGCCGAGTGCGCCTGCCATGGCCGCGATCGCGGCGCGGAACAGCCGGTTGAACGTGCGGATCATCTCAATTCCTCCCTGGGCAATTGCCCGATCACAGGCCGAGATAGACCGTTCTGATGCGGTCATCCTTGAGGAGCTCCTCGCTCGAGCCGGTGAGGACGACGCGGCCGGTCTCGAGCACGTAGCCGAAGTCGCAGGATTGCACGGCCTCCGCCACGCGTTGCTCGACGAGCAGGATAGTGAGCCGGTCCTCGCGATGCAACTCGCCGATCCGCTCGAAGATGAGATCGGCGACGGCGGGCGCCAATCCCATCGAGGGCTCGTCGAGCATGAGGAGCCGGGGCGCCGAGGCCAGTCCGCGGCCGATCGCCAGCATCTGTTGCTCGCCGCCCGAGAGCGTGCCGGCAAGCTGGTCGCGCCGCTCGGCCAGCACGGGGAAGAGCGCCATGACGCGCTCGAGGTTGCGCGCCCACTGCCGCCGCCCCGCCGCCGGATAGGCGCCCATCTCGAGATTCTCGAGCACGGTCATCGAGGCGAAGACCTGGCGGCCTTCCGGCACGTGGGCGATGCCGAGGTGCGCGCGCCCGGCGGCCGGCATGGCGAGAAGGTCGCGCTCCTCGTAGCGGATGCGGCCGGCCTCCGTCGGCACCGTGCCGGAGATCGCCTTGAAGAGGGTCGTCTTGCCGGCGCCATTCGGCCCCACGATGGTGACGAACTGGCCTTCGCCGACCGCAAGCGACACTTGCGAGAGCGCCTTTAGGCCGCCGTAGGCGACGGTCAATCCCTCAACCGCGAGCATGGAGGGCCGTCCATTTGCTGCCGAGATAGGCCTCGACCACGCCCGGGTCTTGGGTGACCTCGCGCGGCCCGCCGACCGCGAGCACGCGCCCGTGGTTCAGCACCACGAAGCGCTCGGCCAGGCGCATCATCGCGCGCATCGTGTGCTCGATGATCACGACCGTCGTACCCGAGGACGGCAGCGCCCTGACCGCGGCGAGCATCTCCTCGACCTCGGCCGCCGCGAGGCCGGCGAGCGGCTCGTCCATGAGGAGGAGGCGCGGGCGCCCCGCCAGCGCGCGCGCGAGCTCCATGAGACGGAGCTCCTTGTTGCTGAGGCTGCCGGCGAGTGCCTCCATGCGCGGCCAGAGGCCGACCCTCTCGACCGCCTCGCGCGCGATCTCGAAGGCCTCGTCCTCGGCCGCGGCGCGGACATAGGCGCCGACGACGACGTTCTCCAGCACCGACATGCGCTGAAATGCGCGCACGACCTGGAAAGTGCGTCCGACGCCGAGCCGGCAGATACGGTTGGGCTTGAGGCCGACGAGGGTCTCTCCAGCGAAGACCACGTCCCCGCCGTTCGGCTTGAGGAAGCCGTTGAGCAAATTGAAGAGCGTCGTCTTGCCGGCGCCATTGGGGCCGATGATGCCGAGGATGGCCCCTTCCTCCACTTGGAAGGCGATGCCGTCCAAGGCGCGCAGCCCGCCGAACGACTTCGAGAGCCCGCTCACCTCGAGGAGGATGGACGGGGAGGTCCGGCGCTCGGCGGTGACGGGGGCGACGGCACGCGGCGCCGCCGGGGCTGTGCTGCGGATAGCAGCACCAGGCGTGGCTCGTGCAAGGTGGAGCCAGTCGCGCACGCGCCAGAAGATGCCTTCGGGTGCCAAGAGGATCACGAGAATGATGGCGATGCCGTAAACCACGCCTTGGATTCCCGGGATCACGTCGCCGAGCTCCGCCTGCAGCGTCTCGCTCAAAGGGATCAGGATGGCCGCGCCGATCACCGGTCCCCACAACGTGCCCGTGCCGCCGAAGAGCGTCACCACGAGGGCCTGCGCCGAGGTGAGGACGCCGAAGACGCTGTCCGGCGTCACTACGAGGAGAACGACCGCATAGAGGCCGCCGGCGGCGGACGCCGCGGCTCCGGACAGCATGATGGCCCGCATCTTCCATTTGAGCGTGTCGATGCCCGCCGCCTCCGCGGCCGGCTCGTTCTGCTTGATGGCAAGGAGCGAGCGGCCGAAGCGCGAGCGCTCGACGGCGAGCGAGATCACAAGGGCGGCGACGAGGAGGCCCACCGCCAGCGCCATATAGACGTGATAGTCGCTGAACTGCATGTACCAGACGGGCGCCTCGCGCTTCATCGGCAAGGGCACTTCCTGATAGCCGAGCCACTCGAAGACGTAGAGGAGAGCGAGAGGATAGGCGAGCATCGCGAGGGCGAAATAATGCCCGCGCAGGCGGAAGGTCGGATAGCCGATGACGAGCGCGGCCACGACACCGACCAGCATGCCGAGGGGGATGCCGAACCACGGCGTCAGGTCGAAGCGGACGAGGAGGATGGTGACCGTATAGGCGCCGAGGCCGAAGAAGGAGGCGTGACCGAAGGAGACCAGCCCGGTGTAGCCGCTGAGCAGGTTCCAGGAGAGCCCCAAGACCGCCCAGATCGGCACCAGCGTCATCATGAGCTGGTAGTAGGAGTTGCCGACCGCGAGCCCGAGGGCGAGCCAGCCGAGCGCCATGATCGCGATCGCGGCAAGCGGAAAGATGAGGCCGCCGCGGCCGGCCACGGCTCAGATCCGCTCCGCCGCGCGGCCGAACAGCCCCTGCGGCCGCATGAGGACGACGAGCAGGAATACCGCGAAGATCGCCGCGTTCTGCAGCTGCGTGGGCAGCACGAGCGTGGAGAGCTGTTGCACGAGGCCGATGGTGAGTCCGCCCCAGAAGGCGCCGAGAATGCTGCCCATGCCGCCCATCACCACGCCCGCGTACATGATGATGACGTAGTCGAGCCCGACGTAGGGCTGGAACGGATGGTAGGTGGCGACGAGCCCGCCCGCGACGGCGGTGACGCCGGTGCCGATGCCGAAGGCGATGCGGTGCGCGCGGTCGACATCGACGCCCATGTAGGTGGCGGCGGCCGGATTGTCCGCCGCCGCGCGCAGCGTCTTGCCCAGCCGCGAGCGGTTGATGAGAAAATAGAGCGCCGAGGCGATGACGAGGGAGAGCACGCAGGCGACGATACTCGCCTTGTTGATGAACACGGCAGCCGTCGGATCATAGAGGAGCGGGATCTCCCAGGCGCGCAGCGCCAATGTCGTGCGCGCCGACTGCGGCGTCGAGCCGAAGAGGATGAGCGCGCCGTTCTCGAGCGCCAAGGCGACGCCGAGCGTGAGGATGAGCTGCGCCGAGCGGCCCTCGTCCTCGCTCCCGCTAACGCTGGTGCCGCTGACCCGCGCGATCAGGAGGCGATGGAGCAGGTAGCCGCCGACGAAGAGCGCGGGGCCGGCAAGGACGGCACCGACGAAGGGTGCCGCCGCCGGCCCCAGGAAGGCGAGCAGTCCCCACCCGCTCACGACATAGAGGGTGAAATACATGCCCAGCATGAGGAAATCCCCCTGGGCGAAGTTGATCACCCGCATCACTCCGAAGATGAGCCCGAGCCCCACGCACATGAGGCCGTAGATGCAACCGAGAAAGAGGCCGGCCAAGAGCGCCTCGAGAAACGTCTCGGCGAACATTCCGAAGGGGCTCATGCGGCGCTGTCCGCGGCTGCTCTGGGCGCGTGGGCAGCCGCAGCGACGGCGCGGCGAGACGACGGTCGCCGCCCGCCTCGAGCCGGCGCCGACGGGCCGGGCATTGCTTGAATGACCTCCCTCACCTGTTGCCTGCTCCTTCTGTGACAGCGAGGCACGGAGCTTGCCGGGCAGCATGGGTTATGAGCGCCCGCATTGTCCAGCCCGGCGGCGCTGCGGCTCGGTGCGCGACGCGGCGCACTCTGCCGCGCCGGGCGCTTGCCTTTACCCAACGCGGCGCACATACTCCCGGAAGCGAAGGGGGCCGTGTCATGAATCGCTCCGACAGTTCAACTTCTTAACGATGCCTCTCTCGGCTCCGAACAGGCGGCGCGGCGTGGCCGCGGCGGCGCGCAGCGCCGCCAAAGAAAGCGACATGGCGGCGAAGCCGCACGCCATGTTCAAGAAGATCCTGATCGCGAACCGGGGCGAGATCGCCTGTCGCATCATTCGCACCGCGCGCCGCATGGGGATCGCGACGGTCGCGGTCTATTCCGAGGCGGATGCCGATGCGCTCCATGTGCGCGAGGCGGACGAGGCCGTAGCGATCGGGCCGGCGCCATCCGCCGAGAGCTACCTCAGCATTCCGCACATCGTGAGGGCGGCGGCGGACACGGGTGCGGAAGCGGTCCATCCGGGCTACGGCTTCCTATCGGAGAATCCCGCCTTCGTGGACGCGCTGCAGGCGGCGAAGATCGCCTTCATCGGCCCGACGCGGGCGGCCATCGCCGCCATGGGCGACAAGATCGAGTCGAAGCGCTTGGCGCTCGGCGCCGGCGTGAGTACGGTGCCGGGCCTGAACGAGGCGGTCGCCGATCCCGACGCGGCGGTCAAGTTCGCGCGCCGCATCGGCTACCCGGTGATGATCAAGGCGGCGGCGGGCGGCGGGGGCAAGGGCATGCGCATCGCGCGCAACGACGGCGAGGTCCACGAGGGTCTTCGCCTGGCGCGCAACGAGGCGCGCTCGGCCTTCGCGGACGACCGCGTCTTCCTCGAGAAATACATCGACGAGCCGCGCCACATCGAGGTCCAGATCCTGGGCGACGCCCACGGCAACATCGTCCATCTCGGCGAGCGCGAGTGCTCGATCCAGCGCCGGCACCAGAAGGTGATCGAGGAGGCGCCGAGCCCGTTTCTCGACGCCAAGACGCGCCGCGCCATGGGCGAGCAGGCCGTCGCCATCGGCCGGGCGGTGGGCTATCGCTCGGCCGGCACCGTCGAGTTCATCGTCGACCGCAAGCGGAACTTCTACTTCCTCGAGATGAACACGCGCCTCCAGGTCGAGCATCCGGTGACGGAGCTCACGACCGGCATCGACCTCGTCGAGGCCATGATCCGCGTCGCCGCGGGCGAGAGGCTCGCCTTCCGCCAGCAGGACATCAAGCTCAACGGCTGGGCGATCGAGGCGCGCATCTATGCCGAGGATCCCTTCCGCAAGTTCCTGCCGTCGGTCGGAAGGCTCGTGCGCTACATCCCGCCCGAGGCGGACGGCAAGCGCGTGCGCGTGGACAGCGGCGTCTACGAAGGCGGTGAGATCTCCGTCTACTACGATCCGATGATTGCCAAGCTCATCACCGCCGGCCAGGACCGCAGAGAGGCGATCGCCAACATGCGCGCGGCGCTCGACGCCTACTACGTGCGCGGCCTCACGCACAACATGCCGTTCCTCGCCGCGATCATGGCCCACCCGCGCTTCGTGGAGGGCAGACTCTCGACCGGCTTCATCGCCGAGGAGTTCGGCGAGTCGCTGGGCGCCGCCAGTCTGGCGCTCGAGGAGCCGGCCCCGCTCGTCGCGGTGGCGGCCGCGATCGGGCGCCGCGAGGCGGAGCGCGCGTGCCGCATCAGCGGGCAGCTTGCCGGCTACGAGGCGGGAGCGGGGACGGAGTTCGTCGTCGTCTTCGAGGAGACCCAGCACGCGGTCAAGGTATCTCCCGCCGAGGGCGGTTACGACGTGAGCGTCGGGGGTGAGCGTCACGCGGTGCGCAGCGCCTGGCGCATCGGGGAGCCGCTCTTTAAGGGCAGCGTCAACGGCCGCCCGCTTACGGTGCAAGTCGAGCGCCAAGGCACGGCCTACAAGCTCAACCATGGCGGCCATCAGCTCGACGTGCGCGTTCTCCCGCCCGCCACGGCCAAGCACCTCGCCGTCATGCCCAAGAAGGCAGCACCGGACCTCTCGCGCTACCTGATGTCGCCGATGCCGGGCCTCCTGGTCTCGCTCGCGGTCAAGGTCGGCCAGGAGGTCAAGGCCGGCGAGGAGCTCGCGGTCGTCGAGGCGATGAAAATGGAGAACATCCTGCGCGCCGAGCGCAACGGCGTGGTCGCCAAGCTCCACGCCAAGCCGGGCGACAGCCTGGCGGTCGACCAGGCGATCCTCGAATTCGCCTGACGCGGCGGCATGAGTGCTGCGCAAGAGAGCAAGTGCGTGCGCCTGCGCCTCGAGGGGCGCGTTCAAGGCGTGTGGTTTCGCGCCTGGACCGCCGAGGAGGCGGCGCGGCGCGGCTTGCGCGGCTGGGTGCGCAACCGCGCCGACGGCAGCGTGGAGGCGCAGTTCGCGGGTGCCGCTTCCCTCGTCGACGAGATGGTCGAGGCCTGCCGCCGCGGCCCGCCGCTCGCGCGCGTGCACGGCCTGATCGCCGCCGCCGTCGAGGACGACGGCATGCCCGGCTTCCGCCAATTGCCGACGGTGTGAAGGGTCGGTGCGAGACCGAGACCATCCAATAGGGTCTGCCCGGTATTTCGCCATTTCGACGGGAGCACGTAAGAAATCCCTCTCCTGCAATGCGCCACGCCATGCACACATCTTTCCCGCATGGTCTCGTCATTCCCGCGAAAGCGGGAATCCATTCGTTGAAATGGCCGGGTTCTGCTGTTCTGGATGCCCGCTTTTGCGGGCATGACGAATATACCACTGATCGATGGCGGGATTTCAATCCGCTGAATAGCGAAGATAATTCACGATGCGTGAATCTGGTAGCGCGATGCGGGAGAGGGGCTTAACGCAATCGGCGTTTCGCCGATGCACTCCGCCTGCGTCGCGCCCGCCCTAGCGTTCCTTGTCTTTGCTCATGTTGCTTTCGATGAGGCACAGATAATAGGCGATGGCCGCGAGATTGTGATCGATGTCCGCCAACTGCGCGGCAAGGCGGTCATTGCCGGCGATCACTTGCGGGCTGGGCGCCGGGCAACTCGGCTCGACGGCGGGAGGCTGCGGTGCCATCGGCACCGCTTTGGTCTGAGCGCCGACCGCCGTGTAGAGGGCCGCCGATGCGGCGGCGATCATCAGTGCCGTCAACGCCATTCTCTTCATGCCGGCCTCCCATGATTATCTGCTTCCACGATGACTTCGGCCTCGAACACCTCGGCGAAGGCGTCCTTGAGGAGGGCGTCGAGCTCGGCCGTCGAGACGCGGACGCCGAGCGCCGCGAGCGAGGTGACGCCGTATTGCGGTGCCGCGATGCCGCACGGCACGATGGCGCTGAAATGCTCGAGCTCGGGGTCGCGGTTGAGCGCCATGCCGTGGTAGGTGACCCAGCGGCTGATGCGCACGCCGATGGCGCCGATCTTGTCCTCGCGGCCACCTCCGCGCTCGACCCATATGCCGATGCGACGCTCGCGCCGCACGCCCTTGACGCCGAGGCGGGCGAGGGTGCGGATGATCCACTCCTCGAGGTCGTGCACATAGCGGCGCACGTCGCCGCCGCGCCGGCGCAGGTCGAGCATGACATAGGCGACCCGCTGGCCGGGGCCGTGGTAGGTGAATTGGCCGCCGCGTCCGCTCTTGTAGACGGGGAAGCGGCCGCGCTCGAGGAGGTCCTCGGGCTTGGCACTCGTCCCGGCCGTCACGAGCGGCGGGTGCTCGAGGAGCCAGACGAGCTCGGCGGCCGTCCCGGCGCGGATGGCGGCAACGCGCGCCTCCATGGCCGCGACGGCTTCCTCATAACCGACCGCCCGGCGCGAGATGCGCCATTCGAGGGGGGTAGGGCGGAGGCCGAGCAGGTCCTCTTCGAGATCGGCCATTCGACGAGGTTCCTTTGCCCTTTCAAGGCCTCGCGAGACCGCGGCGGCATCCTTGATCTCGCCTTGGCGATTTGCTATTCCCCCTCTCTCAGAAAGGCAAGCACCCCGCGCCCGCAACGCGGCTCCGGGGTCGCGCGGGCCTTCTTGCGGTCGTGGCGGAATTGGTAGACGCGCAGCGTTGAGGGCGCTGTGGGGGCGACCCCGTGGAAGTTCGAGTCTTCTCGACCGCACCAAGCTCCAAGCTCATCCGTCTAGTCTACCCCATCAGCTTGCGCGCCGGGCGCCTCGCGGACCGGGGAGCCGTCTGAGGGCGAGCGGTGCTCGCCGGGCGCTCTTTCGTTATGATGGGATGTCAACGAGCGGCAAGCGCCGGGAGGCGAGCCCATGAGCTTCACCATCGACCGCATCGATCATGTCGTGCTGAACTGCCGGGACGTGGAGGTGAGCGCCTCCTGGTACGAGCGCGTGCTCGGGATGAGGCGCGAGCGCTTCGGCCCGGAGCCGCGCACGGCGCTCAAGTTCGGCAGGCAGAAGCTCAATGTGCGGCCGAGCGGGGCTGCCAACTGGGAGACAGGTGCCGTCGATGCGCCGGGCTCGCTCGACCTTTGCTTCATCACCTCGGCGGGCCCGCAGGAGGTGCTCGCGCATCTCGGGAGCTGCGGCATTGCCGCGTCGGCGGCACCGGTGACGCGGACCGGCGCGCTCGGGCCCATCACCTCGGTCTACTGCCGCGATCCCGACGGGAACCTCATCGAGATCGCGTCCTATCCGGCCCCATGACCCGAGGCGGGGTCGGGCGGCGCCCGCCGATGCCGCAACGGGCGACGGCTCAACCTGGTGCCCGACCAAACCCGGCTGAGGGAGATGGCCGGGCTTGTCCGTATGACTGATGAGCACGCTTCACGCGACACGGCATAGGGAGGAGCGTCATGGCATTCGCGCGTAGGTTCTGGCCCGTGGTAATAGCGGCAATCCTAGCCGTTCTGATTTACGATATCGCAATCCGCGGCGGATCCCCGTCCGCAGCAGGATGGGCCGCTTTCAGTTTTGCCGGCGGCTTCTTCGTGCTCGGCTTCGCTCTAGATGTCCTCGCCGAGCTCAAGGCTATTAGGGCGGCAATCGAGGCTCAGCATCTCGGCGGCCCTTCGAACTGAGGCAGCGGCCCGCCGCGACCCAGGTTGGACGCGGGCGGCGGAATCGCTAGGATGACGGCCCAAGGCAGCGAGTGGCCCGCGCGCGATCGCCTGTGAGCGCGACAACGGCCCGGAAAGACACTTCGAGGAAGGCGCCATGGCGGACGATCTCAAGGACGCGGCACTCGAGTACCATCGCGCGTATCCGCCGGGGAAGCTCGGCATCGTGGCGACCAAGCCGCTCGCCAACCAGCGCGATCTTGCGCTCGCCTATACCCCCGGCGTCGCGGCTGCGTGCGATGCCATCGTGGCGGACCCGGTCGAGGCCTCGCGGCTCACCGCACGGGGCAATCTCGTCGCCGTGATCACGAACGGCACCGCGGTGCTCGGCCTCGGCCACATCGGCCCGCTCGCCGCCAAGCCGGTGATGGAGGGGAAGGCCGTCCTCTTCAAGAAATTCGCCGGTATCGACGTGTTCGACATCGAGGTCGCCGAGACCGACCCGCAAAAGTTCGTCGACACGGTGGCGCGGCTCGAGCCGACCTTCGGCGCCATCAATCTCGAGGACATCAAGGCGCCCGAGTGCTTCGAGATCGAGGAGGCGCTGCGCGCGCGCATGCGCATCCCGGTCTTCCACGACGATCAGCACGGCACCGCGATCATCGTGGGGGCCGCGGTGCAGAACGGCCTGCGCGTCATCGGCAAGCGCATCGAGGAGGTCAAGGTCGTCTCGACGGGGGGAGGGGCGGCCGGGCTCGCCTGCCTCGACCTCCTGGTCAGCATGGGGCTCAAGGTTGAGCACGTCGTCCTCGTCGACCGCCTCGGCGTGGTCTACGAGGGCCGCAGCGAGGAGATGACCCCGCGCAAGGCGCGCTACGCCAAGGCGACGGCCGCGCGCAAGCTCGAGGAGGTGATCGACGGCGCCGACATCTTTCTCGGCCTCTCCGCACCCGGCATCCTCACTGAGGACATGGTGCGGCGCATGGCGGAGAAGCCCCTCATCCTGGCGCTCGCCAATCCGGTGCCCGAGATCCTGCCCGATCTCGCGCGCGCGGCGAAGCCCGATGCCGTGATCGCCACCGGCCGCTCGGACTACTCGAACCAGGTCAACAACGTGCTGTGCTTTCCCTTCATCTTCCGCGGCGCCCTCGACGTGGGGGCCACCACCATCAACGAGGCGATGAAGCTCGCCTGCGTCGAGGCGCTCGCCGAGCTCGCGCGCATGGAGCCCTCGGAAGTGGTGGTCAAGGCCTACGGCGGCGAGCACGCCGGTTTCGGGCCCGACTATCTCATCCCGCGCCCCTTCGACCCGCGCCTCATCATCGAGCTGCCGGCCGCGGTCGCCAAGGCGGCGATGGAGAGCGGCGTCGCTACGCGCCCGATCGGCGATTTCGAGGCCTATCGCGAGCGCCTCTCCCAGTTCGCCTTCCGCTCGGGCCTTGCCATGAGGCCCGTGTTCGAGCGCGCGCGCCAGAGCCCCAAGCGCGTCGTCTATGCCGAGGGCGAGGAGGAGCGCGTCCTGCGCGCCGTCCAGGCGCTCTCTGACGAGGGCTTGGCGCGCCCGATCCTGATCGGCCGGCCCCACGTCATCACCTCGCGCCTGCAGCAGCTGGGCTTGCGCGTCCGCGCGGGCGAGCACTTCGATATCGTCAACCCCCAGGACGACCCGCGCTACAAGGACTATTGGACCAGCTATCACCAGCTCATGGAGCGCAAGGGCGTCTCGCCCGACCACGCGCGCATGATCGTGCGCACCAACAACGTGGTGATCGCCGCCCTCATGGTCCGCAAGGGCCACGCCGACGCCATGATCTGCGGCACGGTCGGCAGCTATCAGCAGCATTTGCGCCATGTGCTCGACGTCATCGGCAAGCGCGAGGAGGGGCGCAACGTGGCGTCCTTGAGCCTGCTCATCCTGTCGTCGGGGACTTATTTCATCTGCGACACCTACGTCACTCCGGAGCCGAGTGCCGAGGAGATCTTCGGCATGACGCTCGTCGCGGCCGAGGAGGTGCGGCGCTTCGGCATCGAGCCCAAGGTGGCCCTCCTCTCCCATTCCAATTTCGGCAGCGCCGATACGCCGTCCGCGCGCAAGATGCGCGCCGCCCTCGCCATGCTTCACGAGCGCGCGCCGGAGCTCGAGGCCGAGGGTGAAATGCATTCGGATGCCGCCCTCTCGGAGGAGGTGCGCCAGCGCATCTTCCCGAGCTCCAAGCTCAAGGGACGCGCCAATCTGCTGGTCATGCCGACGCTCGATGCCGCCAACATCGCCTTCAACATGGTGCGGCTCTTGGGCGACGGCTTGGCCGTCGGACCGATCCTCCTGGGCGCTGCCTTGCCGGCCCATATCCTGACGCCCTCGGTCACGGCGCGGGGCGTGCTGAACATGACCGCGGTCGCGGTCGTCGACGCCCAGCTCTACGCCGCGGGCCGGCTGCCGGGCATCCCCAATCCCTCCACCCGCGTGGCGCGCGCCGGCTGGGTGCGCTGAAGCGCCGCAGCGCGCCTTGGACGCCTTGTTCCGGGGGCGGCGGAGGTCTAAATAGAGAGATCGCCAGCGCGATAGCCAGGATCGGCGGGGCCGATGGCCAGACTCCTCAACGTGACGCTCAACGGGCGGCGGCGGACGGATGCGGTCGAGGACAACGTCCTGCTGCTCGACTATCTGCGCGAGATCGCCGGCCTCACCGGCACCAAGACGGGATGCGACGGCGGTGAGTGCGGCGCCTGCACGGTCCTGATCGACGATACCCCGACACTCTCCTGTCTCACGCTCGCCGCCCTCTCCGAGGAGAGGCGTGTCGACACCGTCGAAGGCCTCGCCCAAGGCGGCCGCCTCTCCTCGGTCCAGCGCGGCTTTCATGAGAAGCTCGGCGCCCAATGCGGCTATTGCACGCCGGGCCTGATCATGGCGTCCGAGGGCCTCCTGCGCCGCAACGCGCATCCGAGCGAGGCCGACATCCGCGCGGCGCTCGGCAGCAACATTTGCCGCTGCACCGGCTACGTGAAGATCATCGAGGCGGTCAAGCACGCGGCCGAGCTGCGCGCGCGCGGAGAGGCCGAGTGAACGAGATCGCAGCCACGCGCTCGATCGGCGGCTACGTGCCGATGGTCGACGGTCCCGACAAGGTCTCGGGACGCGCCAAATACACCGCCGATTTCGCCACTCCCGGGGCGCTCGTCGGCCGCATCTGCCGCAGCCCTTACAGCCATGCGGAGATCGTCGAGCTCGACGTCTCGGCGGCGCTGCGGCTCCCGGGGGTGGTGGCCGTCGTCACCGGGGCGGACTGCGACAAGACGCACGGCGTGCTGCCGGTCGCGCGGAGCGAGCATCCGATCGCGCGCGAGCGCGTGCGCTATCGCGGCGAGCCGGTCGCGGCGGTTGCGGCCGTCGACGAGGCGGTGGCGGAGAAGGCGGTGAGCCTCATCAAGATGCGCGTGCGCGAGCTCCCCGCCTACTACAGCGCCGCCGCCGCGAAGGCGCCGGGCGCTGTCGACCTCCACGCGCACCGGCCGCACAACATCGAGCGCGACGTGCTTTTCGAGCTCGGCAGCGTGGCGCAAGGCTTCGCCGAGGCGGCGCTCGTGCGCGAGGAGAGCTATTTCTGCGCCGAGGTGTGCCAGAACCAGATGGAGATGCACGCGGCCCTTGCCGAATACGATCCCGTGCGCGAGCGCATGACGGTCCATGCCTCGACCCAGGTGCCTTATTACGTGCACCTCATGCTCGCGCGCATCCTCGACATGGACCCCTCGCGCATCCGCGTGATCAAGCCGCACGTAGGCGGCGGTTTCGGCTGCCGCACCGAGGCGCTCAACGTCGAGCTCATCGCCGCCTTGCTCGCGCGCAAGGCGGGAGGCACCGTGCGCATGGTGCTGACGCGCGAGGAGACCTTCATCACCCATCGCGGGCGGCCCGAGACCGAAATCCGCCTCAAGATGGGCATGACGAAGGAAGGCCGCATCACCGCCGTCGAGTGCGAGTGCCATCAGCGCGGCGGGGCCCACAGCGGCTACGGCATCGTCACCATCCTCTATTCGGGCTCGATGCTCTACGCCATCTACGACATCCACAACGTGAAGTACATCGGCGCGCGCGTGCTTACCAACACCCCGCCCTGCGGCGCCTTCCGCGGCCACGGCACGGTCGACGTCCGCTTCGCCTTCGAGGCGCTCCTCGACGAGATGGCGGGCGAGCTCGGCCTCGATCCCTTCGCCGTGCGCCGCGCCAATCTGCTCACAGCACCCACCTTCACCGACAACGATCTCATGATCAACAGCTACGGCCTCCCCGAGTGCCTCGACTGGGTCGAGCGGGCGAGCGGCTGGAAGGAGCGCAAGGGCCGCCTCGGGCGCGGCAAGGGGCTCGGGCTCGCCTGCTCCCACTACGTCAGCGGCGCCTCCCGGCCCGTCAACTGGACCGGCGAGCCCCATGCCACGGTCAAGCTCAAGCTCGACTTCGACGGCTCGATCGTGCTCTTGACGGGGGCCGCCGAGATCGGCCAGGGCTCCTCGACCGTGCTGGTGCAGACCGTCGCCGACGTGCTCGGGCTCGAGATGACGCGCATTCGCATCGTGAGCGGCGACAGCGACGTGGTGCCCAAGGACAACGGCTCCTATTCCTCGCGCGTGACCTTCATGGTCGGCAATGCGGCGATCGAGGCGGCCGAGAACCTCAAGAAGATTCTGGTGGCCGCGGCGGCGAGGAAGCTCGAGGCGCGGCCGGAGGACGTCGAGTGCCTGGGCGAGCTCTATCGCGCGGGCGCCCAGGACAAGGGCGTCTCTTTCAACGAGGTGGCGACCGAGGCGCTCAAGGAGAGCGGCACCATCACGGTCACGGGAAACTTCTCGACCATTCCCGCCTCGCACGGCGGCAAGAAATACCGCGGCGCCGCCATCGGCGGCACCATGGGTTTCAGCTACGCGGCCCAGGTCGTCGAGGTGAGCGTGGACGAGGAGACCGGTGTGGTCACCGTCGACAAGGTCTGGGTCGCGCACGACTGCGGCAAGGCGCTCAACCGGCTGACCGTCGAGGGCCAGGTGCAGGGCTCGGTGTGGATGGGCATGGGCCAGGCGCTCTCGGAGGAGTCGGGCTACCACGACGGCCTGATGGTGACCGCCAACATGCTCGACTACCGGGTGCCGACGATCCAGGACTCGCCGCCGATCGAGGTCCATATCGTCGAGAGCAACGACCCCTACGGTCCCTTCGGCGCCAAAGAGGCGGGCGAGGGCTCGCTCGCGGGCTTCCTGCCCGCACTCGCGAACGCCGTCGCGGACGCGGTCGGACTGCGGCTCCACGAGCTTCCCGCGACACCGGATCGCGTGTTCGCGCTCGTCGAGAAACGCCGGCGCGCCGCAGGCGCGACTTCTTCTGCGTCACGCAAAGCCGCGGCCGTACCGGCCGCGGGGGGCGCGCCGTGAGGGGCTGATGGAGGCGCTGCCCCATTTCCAGCTCATCCGCCCGGCGAATGCGGCCGAGGTGGCGGCGGCGCTTCTTGCCCATCCCGAGAGCCGGCTCTTGGGCGGAGGCACAGACCTCGTCGTCAACATCCGGCGCGGCATCGAGGCGCCCGCGACACTCATCGACATGAACGGAGTGGCGGAGCTGCGCAGGCTCAAGGCGGACGGCAAGGAGCTCGCGCTCGGCGCCTCGCTCACCATCGCGGAGCTCGCGGCGCATCCGGCGACTGCCGAGCATTATCCCGTCGTGGCCCAGGCCGCGGCGTCGATCGCCGGGCCGACCCAGCGCAACATGGGGACGGTCGGCGGCAATCTCTGCCTCGACACGCGCTGCATCTATTACAATCAGAGCGAATGGTGGCGCAGCGCCAACAATCACTGCCTCAAGACCACGGGGCACATGTGCCACGTGGCGCCCAAGAGCCGCGGCGTGTGCTTCGCCACCTTCAGCGGCGATCTCGCACCCGCCCTCATGGTCCTCGGCGCCGAAGTCGAGCTCCTCGGACCCGCGGGCCGGCGTATGTTGCCCTTGGCCGAGCTCTACATCGGCCATGCCCGCCAGGACGGCTCGAGCGGGGACGGCAAGCGCTATCTGGCGCTTCTGCCCGGCGAGTTCGTGACCGGCGTGCGCACGCGCGCGATCGCGGGCCTGCGCTCCGCCTACGACAAGATCCGCATCCGCCGCTCGATCGAGTATCCGGTCGCGGGTGCGGCGGTGGCGCTTCGCCGCGAGGGCGATCGGCTCGTTGACCTCCGCGTCGCAGTGACCGGAACGAATCCGCGGCCGGTGCTGCTCGCGGGCACCGAGGCGCTCTGCGGCGGCCCGCTCGACGCGCGCGTCGAGGCCGGACTGGACGGGCTCATCCGCGATCAGGTCATGGCGATGAAGACCACCTTCACGCCGGGCCACTACCGCCGCCGCGTCGCCGGCGTGCTCGCCCGGCGCCTGCTCGTGCGGCTCTACGCGGGCTGACGGTGCCCATGGCGGCACGTGCGGGGGAGGGCGGGCGGCACCATACCATCAGCGAGCTCGCGCGCGAGTTCGACGTCACCACGCGCACCATCCGCTTCTACGAGGACGAGGGGCTGCTCGCCCCCGAGCGGCGCGGGCAGATGCGGCTCTACAGCCCGCGCGAGCGCGTGCGGCTCAAGCTCATCCTGCGCGGCAAGCGCCTCGGCTTCAGCCTGGCCGAGATCAAGGAGATCTTCGATCTTTACGACGGGGCTCCGGGGGAGGTCGGCCAGCTCAGCCACTTCCTCGGCAAGATCGCCGAGCGCCGCCGCCAGCTCGAGCAGCAGCGCGAGGACATCGAGGTCACCCTCGCCGAGCTCGCGAGTGTGGAGGCGCGCTGCCACGCGCGCCTCGCCGAGCTCGGCGGCCGGAGCAAGCCCAAGAGGACCCGCGCCGCCCGTAATGCCCGCTAGAGCGTGTTCGCGCCTGCCCGACTCCCCGTCCTCGACGACCGAGGACGAGCGAATCCTGACTCGGGCACCTTGACGTTTACGTAAACGTAAATTAGCCTGTCCCGCTTCGCCGGATGAGGGAGCATGGCCCGCTTCGAGCCTTTGGACCCCGCGTTCGAGGCGCGCGTGCGCGCGAGCTTTGCGCGCCAGCGTGCCATGGCGTTGATCGGCGCCAGGCTCGGCGCGGTGAGGCCCGGTGAGGTCGAGATCGAGCTCGCCTATCGCGAGGACCTCACCCAGCAGCACGGTTTCATCCACGGCGGCATCGTCGGCATGATCGCGGACAGCGCCTCCGGCTACGCCGCCTTCAGCTTGATGCCGGCGGATGCGAGCGTGCTTACGGTCGAGTACAAGCTCAATCTGCTCGCACCGGCGGAGGGGAGCGCTCTCATCGCGCGCGGGCGCGTGGTGCGGCCGGGGCGCACGCTCGTCGTCGCCGAGGCGCGGGTCGCGGCCCTCAAAGGTGGCAAGGAGGTCGAGATAGCGGCGTCGCTCTCGACCCTCATGACGCTCTCGGGCCGGCCCGATGCACCGCGGGCGGGGAGCGGGGAGAGGTGGGCGCCTAACCCCGCCCTTCGCAGGGGCCGCCGTTCCCGCTAGAGTCGCGCGACGACGCGCCGTGAGGAGCCGTGCCATGATCCCAAACCAGCCGCAGAGCCTCGATTTCGGCTTGGGCGAGACCGCCGAGATGCTGCGCGCGACGGTGCGCGATTTCGCTTCCGACCGGATCGCCCCGCGCGCGGAAGAGATCGACCGCTCCAACAGCTTCCCGCGCGAGCTCTGGCCCGAGCTCGGCCGCCTCGGCCTCTTGGGCGTCACCGTCGAGGAGGAGTGGGGCGGCGCCGGCATGGGCTATCTCGAGCATTGCGTCGCCATGGAGGAGATCAGCCGCGCCTCCGCCTCGATCGGCCTTTCCTACGGCGCGCATTCGAACCTTTGCGTCAACCAGATCCGCCGCAACGGGAGCGGCGAGCAGAAGCGGCGCTACCTGCCGAAGCTGATCTCGGGCGAGCATGTGGGAGCGCTCGCCATGAGCGAGCCGGGGGCGGGCTCGGACGTCGTCGGCATGAGGCTGCGCGCGGAGCGCAAGGGCGGCTCTTTTCTCCTCAACGGCAGCAAGATGTGGATCACCAACGGCCCTTGCGCCGACGTGATCGTGGTCTACGCCAAGACGGATCCCCAAGCGGGCCCGCGCGGCATCACGGCCTTCCTCGTCGAGCGCGGCTTCAAGGGCTTCTCCACGGCGCAGAAGCTCGACAAGCTCGGCATGCGCGGCTCCGACACGGGCGAGCTCGTCTTCCAGGACTGCGAGGTTCCGGCCGAGAACGTGCTCGGAGAGCTCGGCAAGGGGGTCAACGTGCTGATGAGCGGGCTCGACTACGAGCGCGCGGTGCTCGCGGCCGGCCCGTGCGGCATCATGCAGGCGTGCCTGGACGTGGCGGTGCCCTACGTGCACGAGCGCCAGCAGTTCGGCCAGCCCATCGGCAACTTCCAGCTCGTGCAGGGCAAGCTCGCCGACATGTATACGACGATGAACGCCTGCAAGGCTTACGTCTATGCCGTGGCCAAGGCCTGCGACCGCGGCGAGACCACGCGCAAGGACGCGGCCGGCGCCATCCTCTTCGCCTCCGAGAAGGCGACCCAGATAGCACTCGACGCCATCCAGCTCTTGGGCGGCAACGGCTACATCAACGACTTTCCCACGGGACGGCTCCTGCGCGATGCCAAGCTCTACGAGATCGGCGCCGGCACCTCCGAGATCCGGCGCTGGCTCATCGGGCGCGAGCTCTTCGAGGAGACGGCCTAGGCCGGACAAAGAGAGAGGGGCGAGCCATGCTGTTCATGGTGATCGAGCGCTTCAAGGGACGCGACGCCAAGGCGGTGTATCGCCGCTTTCGCGAGGCCGGGCGCGGCGCGCCCGAGGGCCTCAAATACGTCAACAGCTGGATCGAGGCCAATTTCGAGCGTTGCTTCCAGCTCATGGAATGCGAGGACGCGCGTCTCCTGCAGCAGTGGGTGGCGTTCTGGGGCGACCTGATCGAGTTCGAGATCGTCCCCGTGGTGCCCTCGGCCGAGACCCGGGAGGCGATCGAGGCGCTGCTGTGAAATGAGTGTCCGCCTCCGGTGTCCTTCTCGCTCCGCGGTGCCTGCCCGCGCGGGGCTCCAACGTGGCTGGTCGGGCATGAAGCGGTCGAGGAGTCGGTAGAGGCTTCATGCTAGTTGAAGTAAAATGATTGAGCTCTGAGGGCAATCTTACATGCCCCGACCGGCGAGGTTATCTCATGAATGCGGCTGACAAGCAGAAACGTAAGGCCAGGCCACGACTGGCCGGGCCGACGAAGACGGTGGTCGAGCCCGACGGGCGGATTGTCGTCCCGGCGGCCTATCGCCGGGCGCAGGAGCGCGTCGCTCGCGCCCTCGCCGGGCCTGAATTCTCGGTCGATGCCTTCCTGGCCGAGCGGCGACGGGAAGCCAAGCGCGAGCGCGGAAGGGGCTGAGAGCGCGCTCGG
>DASPPM010000466.1:0-14453 GCA_035625535.1 Alphaproteobacteria bacterium | reverse complement strand
GTCGTTACCCGATTGCACGGCGATGCCCAGCGTGAGGTCATCGACGCGCACCCGGCTGCCCACTTGCACGAACATCTTCGAGCCGCCGGTGCGCCAGGCCTTCTCGCTCACCGCGAGCGTGTCGTCGAGCTTGATGCGCCCTTCCTTGAGCCGCTCGAACAGGACGTAGAGCGTCATCATCTTGCTCATCGACGAAGGCGCCATGCGCACGTCGGCGTCCTTGGCGAAAAGCACGGCGCCCGTTTTGTAGTCGAGCATGATGGCTTGCTTGGCCGAGGTGTCGATGCTCGGAAGCGCTGCCTCCGCGCGGCCCGCGCACGAGAGCAGAAGGGAAAAGAGCGCGCCTCCGACAAGAGTCGCCGGCCAACGCGAGCGCCTCACCCGTGCCGGTGCATGCAAGCGAAGGTCTTGAGGATTTGCGGTCATGCGATGAAAGCTGCCCCTCTTGATGCCTGATCATCCCTAGCGGGCGATTGCGCCAAAATTTTGGCGCTGGCACGCTCGCACGACCCTATTCGACGACGATGCGCGCGTCGTGATAGCCGGCGCGCACCACGAGGTCGAGAAGCCGGTCGGCATCGTCGACCGTGGTGGCCGGGCCCATGCGCACGCGGAAGAATGGCAGGCCGTCGACGGATGCCTGCGTGACCTTGGTCGAGCCCATGGCCGAGAGCTTGGCGCGCAGCCGATTGGCGTTGTCGTACTGGCTGAAGGCGCCCACTTGGACGTAGATCGAGGTCGCCTTCACCGGCAGCGTGATCACCGCCTGGTCAAGCACCGCCTTGACGGGATCGGCCGCGGCGGGTGCCGGCACGGGCATCGGCGAAGGTCCCGCCGCTTTAGGCACGGCCAGCGGTGCGCTCTCGACCGGCTGCGGCGCAGCAACCGGCGTTCCTTGGGCGGCCAGCGGGGCGGCCTGCGCCGAGGCGACCACGACGGGTGCAGGCGGCGGCTGTACCGGCGCTGCGGGCGCCGCCGCCGGCGTCTGGCCGCGGGCCGCCGCCACGCCGGGCGGCGGAACCAGTGTCTCAGCGGTCACCTTCTCGGTCGGCACTGCGCTCGCGATGCGCTCGGCCGAGGGGATTTCGCCCTGCTGCGCGAGCAGGACCGCCTGGCGCGACTCGTCGGGGAGAATTTGCACGCGAACCTTGGCGGTACCGGTGCCGATCATGCCGATGAGCTGGGCGGCGCGGCGCGAGAGATCGATGATGCGCCCGCGCACATAGGGCCCGCGGTCGTTGACCCGCACGACGATCGAGCGCCCGTTATCGAGATTGGTCACGCGCACGATGCTCGGGAGGGGCAGCGTCGGATGCGCCGCGGTGAGGTCGTTCATGTTGTAGACCTCGCCGTTGGCGGTGTATTTGCCGTGGAAGTCCGGGCCGTACCAGGAGGCGATGCCGGTCTCGTCGTAGCTGAAGTCGGCGCCCGGATAGTACCAGACCCCTTCGACCTCGTAGGGCGCGCCCACCTTGTAATAGCCGCGGCTCGGCGTCGCGGCTTGGCCGGCCGGCGGCGCTTGGCCCTTCTCGCCGCAGCCCGCGAGCAGGACGGCCAAAGCCATACCGGCCACCCCCTTGGTCACCCAATGCGGGCCCATATCTAGTGGATACCCCCTTTCAGCTTCGCCTATCTAGTGTGACCTAGATTACTTGTCTCCGATCCGATCGGCAAGCAATCCGACGCTCGTGGCGAAGAAGACCGAGTGGTTCCAGCGCATGAGGGTGCGGAAGTTGTCGTAGACCAGGTAGGCCGGGCTCACCTCGTCCGTCGGCAAAACGATGGAGGCCCCAAGCGCCGGCGCCGCGAGCGGGCGGTCGTCCGTTTGACGCACCCCGATCGCCTGCCACTCCTCGCCCGACTTCTCAACCGCGAGGTCGGCGAGTGCCGTATCGAAGTTGGGCGGGAGCTTGACCTCCTGTCCCCAGTTCTGCCCGCGTTGCCAGCCCAGCTGCGCGAGATAATTGGCGGTCGAGGCAAAGACATCGGCGGGGTTGTGCCAGATGTCGCGGTGGCCCTTGCCTTCGAAGTCGACCGCGTAGCGCAGGTAGCTCGACGGCATGAACTGGCTCTGGCCCATGGCCCCGGCCCAGGAGCCACGCAGGTTCGCGAGGTCGATATAGCCGAGATCGAGAATGCGCAATGCATCGATGAGCTCGCTGCGGAAATAGCTGCTGCGCCGGCCGTCATAGGCAAGGGTCGCCACCGCCTGGATCACCGGGTAATCGCCGGTCGTGCGGCCGAAGTCGCTCTCGATCCCCCACAATGCAACGATGAAGCGCGGCTCGACGCCATAGCTGGCGCCGACCCGGCTGAGAAGCCCCTGATACTCGCCGAGCAACTCGCGGCCCCGATCGACTCGGGCGTCGGAAACCACGCGAGAGACGTATTCGTCGAAGGTGAGGGTGAACTCGGGCTGCCTGCGGTCGAGCTCGATCACGTGTGGGAGCGGCGTCATCTGGTCGAGCGCAATATTGAGCGTGTGCTGCGAGATGCCGCGCTGGCGCGCTTCGACCTTGAAGGCGCGCAGCCAAGTCGCGAAGTCGAGGTCGTTCGCCGCAACGGAGACGGCCCCGGCCAGGAGCAGGAGCCCTGCTCCGACAAGCATCGCGGCACCCCGCATCGCTTGTCCACCGAGCCCCTCACGCCAAAATCGGGCAGGACTCATGGACTCCTTCTGCCACACGCTCGCGCGCGCGTAAAGCGGTCTCCACGCTGGGGCGGGGGGAAGGGAGTGGTCACGGCGCGGGGAAGAATTCGTTCGTGCGGCCCATCAAACGGTAGGCGGCGAGGCCCATCCATTCCTTCGCCGCATCGTTCAAAAGCATGAGCGAATCGGCGAATTCGAAGCGGCGCGTGGCCGCCCCGTCGCCCGTGGTCCGGTAATCGACCGGATAGGGGATCACTTCCCAGCCTTGGGCGCGGAAAACGCCCGCCGCGCGCGGCATGTGCGCCGCCGAGGTGACGAGGACCCAGTGCTGGCCAACCTTGGGCTCGGCGAGTCGCTTGCTGAATAGCGCATTCTCGTATGTGTTGCGCGAGCGCTCCTCGAACGTGAGGCGCGCCGCATCGACTCCCATCTCCTCGAAAAAGCGCGTGGCGACCTCGGCCTCGCTGAGCGCCGTCGGGTAGAGCCGGCCCGAGCCGCCGGAGAAGAGAATGCGTGCCTCGGGATGGCGCCGTGCGAGGGCCAAGGTCTCGGTGAGCCGCGCCGCATTTGGGGTCAACGTCACCTGTCCGCGCGCGGCGCTCACCACCTCGTCCACGGCCCCGCCCAGCACGATGATGCCATCGATGCGCTCGGGCAGATGCACGGGCTGGGGAAAGCGGTTCTCGAGCGGCGCGAGCACGAGGTCCGGCAGCGCGGTCGTCGCCACCGCGGCCGCCGTAAGCATCACAAGCGCGACGATGCGGCGTCCGATGCCTCTTACCCGCTCGCCCCGCCAGAAGAGCATCACCGCACCCGCCGCAAGAAAGGCGACGAGGAGATTGCCCGGCTTAGCGAGCAGGAAGAAGATCTTGGACAGCACGAACATCGCCGGCGCTCATAGGCCCCGCATCGGACGAAGGCAATCGCCGCGCACGGCTCAGCCCCGAACACAGAGCCACGGGCCGAGAGCGCGCGCTAGTGAGCGAATTGAAGGGGGCTCAGCGGCCGTCACTCCCTTCGACGGCTTGCGGCCTGCTCTCCTCCTCCGCGCGCGCGCGCAAACGCCCACTCTGAATCACGGTCGCGGCGCTTTCCGGTGGAAGCGGCGGGCTGAAGTAGTAGCCCTGCCCCTCCGCGCAGCCGTGCGTGCGAAGGAAGCGCAGCTGCTCGCCGCTCTCGATGCCGACGGCGACGAGCCGGCTGCGCAGCGCCGCCGCGAGATTGATGATCGTCTCGACGATAGGAGCGGTGTTCCCGTCGGCGGGGAGGCCCGAGACGAGATGGCGGGCAAGCTTGATTCGCTCGACTGGGAAGAGGCGCAAGTACTCGAGGGACGAGTACCCCATGCCGAAGCCGTCGATGGCGATCCTGATGCCGATCCGCCTCATGCCGTGAAGCAGTTCCAGGAACGCCTGGTTAGGCTCCGTGAAAAGGGAATCGCCGAGCTCCAGCTCGAGGCGCTGCGGCGGAAAGCCGCTCGCCCGGAGCGTTTGCTCCAAGAGTTGCAGATAAGGCTCCCCTCGCTTGAGCATAGCGCCCGAGACGTTGACGGAAATCGCGGCAAGCGCGGCCCCCTGGTCGAGCCAAGCGCGCCCCTGCCGACAGGCTTCGCCCAAGACCCAGGAGTCGACATCGAAGATCAGGCCGCTGCGCTCCGCCTCGCCGATGAAGGCGCCCGGCGGGATCAGCTCCGGCGCCCGGCGGCGCCAGCGCACCAGCCCTTCGACGCCCGCGATTGCGCCAGAGCTCAAATCCACCTGCGGCTGATAATGGAGCTCGAGCTCGCCGCGGGCGATGCCGGCGCGCAGATCGTCGACAAGGGTTGCCCGCGCGCGCACCTCCTCCTCCATCTCGGGCAGATGAAAGCAAAAACGTCCCCCGCCTTCCGCCTTGGCCTTGTACATGGCGAGGTCCGCGTGCACCAAGGTCGCTTCCTCATCATCGGAGCCCGGAGAATAGACGGCGGTGCCGACGCTGACGTTGGTGCGCAGTTCCTGGTCGTCGAGGCGAAATGGCATTTGCATGAGGTCAAGGAGCTTCTTCGACAGGATGGCCGCGTCCGCCGGATCGTGGAGCCCGGTCTGAATGACGGCGAATTCGTCGCCGCCGAGACGGGCGACCGTGTCGATGTCCCGCACGCCTTCGCTCAGCCGGCCGGCGACGGCCTTGAGCAGCTGGTCGCCCGTCTGGTGACCAAGGGTATCGTTGATGTCCTTGAAGCGATCGAGATCGAGGTAAAGGACGGCGAAGCTGTTCTCGCCGCGTTTCGCTCGACCGATTTCCTGCTTCAGACGCTCGAGGAAGAGCATGCGGTTCGGCAAGCCCGTCAGGAAATCATGGCGAGCGGAATGGATGATCCGCTGCTCCGCGCGCTTGCGCTCGGCGATCTCGCCCTGCAGACTGGCCGCAAGCACCCGCAGCTGATCGGCGCGACTGCGGCTGCTGGCCAGGTATGCGGTGAGCAAGGCCGTGAGCACGAGGCCGGCCGCCAGCTCGCGCCAGCCGGCCCAGTGGAGCCTCGAGGCGAGCAATCCCGGGGTCGGGCGCACGATCACCGTCCAGTCGCGCCCGACAAAGTTGAACGACGAGCCGGAGTAAGGCTCGACCAAAGCGGGTACGGCATCGCCGGGATCGACCGCAATGCTGCCGTTCGCCGCCGAGCGCGCATAGATCAAGCGCTCGCCCGCCGGAGCTCCGTCGTCGAGCACGTACATGTCGAAGCCCTGCGCCACGGGTTGCAGGGTGCCCATGATGGCGTCGATTGCGGCGCTGGTGAAAAGCCGGAACGAAAGAATTCCGAGCGGCCGGTCGTTGCCGGCGCCGGAGGACGTCGCGGCCGGTCCTGCCTTGAGCACGGGAACGTAGATCACGCAGCCTCGGCCGCCCGAAATGAAGCGCAGCGGCGCCGTGGCCACCGGCCTGCCTTTGCCGATCGCCTCGTCGAGCGCAGCCGCGCGCTCCCGCTCGGAATGCAGGTCGAGGCCCATAGGTGCCGTCGGCACCATCGGCTCGAAGTAGCGGATCGGAAAGTACACCGCCCGCTGAGGAGCGGTCACCAGCGCACCTCCGGCACCGATGTCGATGATATGGTAACCGGCGAAGCCGTCGGCGCGCGCGGCGGCCTCGAAGCTGGCGCGCTCGGCGTCGCGAACCCGCGGCTCCCAACTCACGTTTTGGAACGCCGTGCCCAAAACGGAGCTTGCCAGATAGATGCTGTGCGCGAAGGCCTCGAATTCCTCGCGCGTCACGCTGGCGGCGGGAAAAGCCGCGGCGAATCCTTCGATCGTGCCCTCGTAACGGCTGAGGACTTGCTCCAGACCTTTCGCGCGAAGGGCTGCCTGCTGGGTGAGCTCGGCCAAAAGCTCATCATGGGAAAACTGGCGGGCGCTGTGGGCGACGGCCAACGATATCGCCGCGCCGACGCACGCCGCCAAGACCGCGACCCAGTACCTGCGGAATCCGCTGAGATCGGGCAATGTCAGCCAACCACCCCCTCAGTTGCATCGGCAATTATCGAGCGGCAGTCGCGTTGTTGATAGGCTGGGGCCGCGACGAAATCAATGAAATTGAGGCCAAGGCGCGCACCCGCGACATCGCGTCTCAAGCGCGACCGAAACCGCCGCGCCGCGCAAGGGCTCGGCGCCCCGACTTCCCTCGCCGCCTGCAGCATCGTCAAGCGTGCTTGCCTGCCCCTGGAGCCGACATTTCCTTGTCTCGTCGTGCTAACACCGCTAGAACGCCAGTCGCCAAAACCGGCCGGCAAGCCAAGGCGCCGCAGCCGGCGGCGGCGCTCGAGGTCAACAGCGACGCCTCGAGCCTCCTTCCTTGCCTCTGCGGCGCGGATGGGTGGCCGAGCGGTTTAAGGCACCGGTCTTGAAAACCGGCAGACGCGCGAGCGTCTCGTGGGTTCGAATCCCACCCCATCCGCCAGAATCAATGCAGCAGCGGCAATGCTCCATGTCAATTGATGCGCCACGTTTCGCTCGGGTGGCGCGCGGCGCGCCGCCAAGTCCGCGCGAATGAATTCCAGACGACAATTGATCCAGGTCAACGACGGAGGGCCGCGGAAGCGATTTCTTAGCTGAGCTCGTCTGGGAAACTGGGGACTCATGCCGAAGCATATTGTCCGGCTCGTCCTGCTCGTCGTGGCTCTCGGCGCCATCGGTTACGCGGCCAGAAGTTATTTCACCGCCGCGACGTTTTACGATTACGGCCACTACCGGGGAGCCTCGGTAGCGGAGATTGCTGCGGACAAGCCGAAGTACAAAGGCTCCGCATATTGCCAATCATGCCACGCGCAGCAATACGCGGAATGGTCCAAAGGCATTCATAACAGCGCGGCCGCGGGCAAGGTCGTCACTTGCGAGATCTGCCACGGCCCCGCCGGCAGTCGCGAAAACAAAGGCATGTTCGAGCACTCCTCGACCGGCGTCGATCACCCGAACAATCTCAAGCTCATTGTCCCGACCGACACTTTAAAGCTTTGCACCTTGTGCCATCAGCAGATGGCGGGCAGGCCCGCCGAGCAACCGCAAATCGTCGTCGCCGCGCACTCCGGCGGCGAGCAATGCACGACCTGCCACAACCCCCACTCGCCGGCGATCATCGGCGGGGCTGTGGCGTCGACGGCGCCGCCGGGCAACGCGGCCGCGGGCGAAGCGAAGGCTGCCGCCTGTGCGGCTTGTCATGGCGCGATGGGGGTGAGCGAGGGCCTTCCCGGGCCCAGCCTTGCCGGACAGAAGGAAGCTTATCTCGCTCAAGCCCTCAAGGCCTACAAGACGAACCTGCGCGACAATGCCGTGATGACCGAGATGGTCAAGGACTTGAGCGATGCGGATATCGGGGACATCGCGGCATATTTTGCGGGCGCGAGCTGCAAGAGTGCCGAGAACGGAGGAAAGCAGGCCGCGGCCGCAGGGCAAGCGCTCGTGGCCAAATGCGCCGCTTGCCATGGCGCCGCCGGGATCAGCGGGCAGCCCGCCTGGCCGAACCTCGCCGGGCAGTCCAGCGATTATCTTGTCAGCGCGCTCCAATCCTACAAGGACGGCAGCCGCAAAAACGGCATCATGGCCGGGATAAGCAAAACCCTGAGCGACCCGGATTCGGCTGTCCTGGCGGCTTATTTTTCGAACGCAAGCTGCAAGTGATGGGCGCGGGTAAGGGAAAGCGAAGAGGGACGTTTGCAAATGGAAAAGAGCGAGGAACCAGCCGAGCGCGGAAGAGGGCGTAGGAGCTTCCTCAAGGCCCTTGCCGCTGCCCTTGGCTGCGGCGGCATGGCGATTGCGGCCAATGCCGTCGTGCGCGAAGCCGACGCCGCGGCGGTGGCGCCGCCAAAACCGGACATCCCGGGCTACGACTGGAGCAAGCACCGTTGGGCCTTCGGCGTCGATGCCACAAAATGCATCGGTTGCTTGCGCTGCGTCGAGGCCTGCAAGGCGGAGAACGACGTCGCCGGCGACGCGCATCACTTCCGCACCTGGGTCGAGCGCTACGTCTATCTGGAGGGCGAGGACAAGCCGCGCATCGACAGCCAGGCCGATCCGGTGAACATCGCGGCCTCCGGCTCGGAGAAGGAATATCGCTTCGCCGACCGCTACAAGGACGCCAAGGTGGAAAAGGCGTTCTTCGTGCCCAAGCTGTGCAACCACTGCACGCGTCCGGCCTGCGTCCAAGTGTGCCCGACCGGCGCAACCTACAGGACCGAGGACGGCGTGGTCGTCATCGATCACAAATACTGCATCGGCTGCCAGTACTGCGTGCAGGCTTGCCCCTACGGCGCGCGCTTTTTCAACACAAACAAGCAAGTTAGCGACAAGTGCACGTGGTGCTATCACCGCATCACCAAAGGACTGCGGCCAGCCTGCGTCGAGGTCTGTCCGGTCAGCGCGCGCATCTTCGGCGACCTCAACGACAAGCAAAGCCCGGTCAGCCAGTTCGTCCAGAACAATCGCGTCATGGTGCTCAGGCCCGAGACCGGCAACGCGCCCAACGTCTTCTACGTCGGTATCGACAAGGAGGTGAGCTGATGGGCGCCCCTTTTGAGGTCGCGACGTTCACCGGCTACGTCTACCCCAACGAGACGGTGTTCCCGTGGGGGGTGCTCATCGTCGTCTATCCCTATCTCACCGGCCTGGTGGCCGGCGCCTTCACCGTCTCTAGTCTCTATCAGGTATTCGGCATAAAGCGCCTTGCGCCCGTGGCCCACTTCGCCTTGCTCACCTCTTTGTGCCTGATGATCTTCGTGCCCACGCCGCTTTTGCTGCATCTCGGCCATCCGGAGCGTGCCTTCAACGCCGTTTTGACGCCGCATTGGATCTCCGCCATGGCCATGTTCGGCTATGCGGCCGGCTTCTACATCATTTTGCTGATGCTGGAGACCTGGTTCGTGTTCCGCCCTCACATCGTGCGCCAGGCGCAACGGGGGCACGGCTTGCTGGCGTGGTACTACCGCGTGCTCTCGCTCGGCTCTTATGATCTCTCCGAGAAGGCGATGCGATACGACCGGAAATGGATCTTCGCTTTGGCCGTCATCGGCATCCCCGCCGCTCACGGCCTGCATGGCTATGTCGGCTTCATATTCGGCTCGCTCAAGTCCCGCGAGTGGTGGTCGTCCGATCTCATGCCCCCCATCTTTCTGTTTTCCGCCATCATTTCAGGCACCGCGCTGTTGATCGTGCTTTACGTCGTGTCGTGCTGGCTGCGCAAGGTCCCGGTCGATCTCGATTGCATAAAAGGCATGGCGTATACGCTGTGGGGCTTCGTCATGTTCACCCTGCTGCTGGAGGGGGTGGAATTCGGCGCGCTCGTCTATAAGGGCCGCGAGGGCATCGACGTGATCTGGCAGTTCGTGCTCGGTCCGCTCATCATTCCCTTCTTCGTCCTGCAGTTTGCCATCGGCGCCGTGCTGCCGATCCTCTGGCTTTCGTACATGTTCTGGCGGCGCACCACCGGAAATGCGCTGGTCTTCGGGATCACGGTAAGCGCCGTCCTCGTGTTGTTCGAAGTGTTGATGATGCGCTTCAACGTGGTCATCGGGGGCCAGGAGATCGCGAAGACCGCCAAGGGACTGCTGACCTTTCCGTGGGTCTTTCTCGGCAGGGAGGGCGTTCTGGCCGCGACCTCGGTGCTCGTCGCCCCCCTTCTCCTGCTATTGGTGATGATCCGGCTGTTTCCGCCCTGGGTTGATGCGGCAAAGGCATCGTCGCACTGAATGGCGCGCGTATCGCTCGATGAGCATTTTGGCGGCCGAGAGCGCCGTCATCTCCGCCCTCGCGGCTGATCCCTCGGGCGCACAGGCGCGGGCCCGTCGCGAAGGACGAAGGGCGATCGACCGGCCGCGCCCTCAGCCCCATACTTCGCGCGCCACCGCCACCACGAGGCGGAGTTTGGCGATCTCGTCCGCGATGGTGATGCGGTTGCCCTCGACCGTCGAGGAGAAGCCGCATTGCGGGCTGAGCGCGAGCTGGTCGAGGGCCACGTAGCGCCCTGCCTCCTCGATGCGGCGCTTGAGCTCCTCCGGCTTCTCGAGCGCCCCCTTCTTCGTGGTGACGAGTCCGAGCACCACGCGCTTGCCCTTGGGCACGAAGCGCAAGGGGGCAAAGCTGCCGGCGCGCGGCGTGTCGTACTCGAGGAAATAGCCGTCGACGTTGATCTCGTTGAAGAGGATCTCGGCGACAGGGTCGTAGCCGCCCTCGGCCACCCAGGCGCTCTGGAAATTGCCGCGGCAGAGATGCATGCAAACGGTCATGCCCGGCGGCCGGGTCGCGATGGCCGCGTTGATGAGCTTGGCATAGGTCCTCGGCAGGCTCTCCGGATCCTCGCCGATGGAGCGCACCTGCTCGCGCAGCTTGGGATCGCAGAGATAGGCGAGATTGACCTCGTCGATCTGCAGGTAGGTGCAGCCCGCGCGGGCGAGGTCGGCCACCTCCTCGGCGTAGACGCGCCCCAGGTCGGCGTAAAACCCGGCGATGTCGGGATAGGCCTTCTGGTCGATCGCGCGACGGCCGCCGCGGAAGTGCATGGTGCTGGGGGACGGGATGGTGAGCTTCGGCGTCGCCTTGGCGACCGACTTCAGGAAGGCGAAGTCCTCGCGCATGATCGGCCGCGGTCGCGCGAGCACCCCTGTGACGCGCAAGCCAGGCGGCATCAGCTCGACATCTCCCTCCTCGCTGTGGAAATGCGCCTTTACGCTCGGCGGCACCACGGTCGCGTTCTCGATGCGCTCGAGAAAATCGAGATGCCACCAGGTGCGGCGGAACTCGCCGTCGGTGACACCCTTGAGGCCGATGTCCTCCTGCAGCTTCACCACCTCGCGGATGCACTTGTCCTCGACCGCGCGCAGCTCGGCGGCCGAGATCTTGCCCGCCTTCTTACCCTCGCGCGCGGCAAGCAGCTCGGGCGGCCGCAGCAGGCTCCCGACATGATCGGCGCGGAACGGCGGCTTCTCGGCTGGCGGCATGGTCTCCTCCCTCGCTTCGCCGGCGCGTTTGCGCACGCCGACGCGGCTCTCCCGCGAGGCGCGAACTTAACATAAGCCCGAGGCATGCGCGACATGCGCGGCGAGGCGATACGGCGCGGCCTAGCTTTTTCCGCCGCGCGAGACGCGCTCTCCGCCTGTCCTTGCTCTCTCAGAGCCTGAGCGCGTGCGTGAGGTCGCCGACCTTGGCCTCGCGATCGCCGAGCACGGGGAGGTGGTAGCGCTCGTGAATGAGCTTGAGGATGGAGGTGGTGTCGTAGAGCGCGTGGTCGACGTAGCCGCGCTTGGAGAAGGGCGAGACGATGATGAGCGGGACGCGTGTTCCCGGCCCCCACTGGTCGAGGCGCGGCGGCGCCACGTGGTCCCAGTAGCCGCCGTGCTCGTCGTAGGTGATGACGATCACCGTATCCCGCCACAGCGGGCTTTTCTGGACATGCTTGATGATCTCATCGACCTTGCGGTCGCCCTTGACGAGCTCGGCATAGCCGGGGTGCTGATCCTCGGCGCCGATCGGCTTCCAGAAGGTGACCGCCGGCAAGCTACCGTCGTCGATTGCCGCAAGGAGCGTGGAATCGTCCTTGAGATGCTCCGTGCGGGCGGCGGTGCCGTCGGCGAACTGCGTGAAATAGGCGAAAGGCTGATGGTGCGGCCAGAAGGTCTCGTCGGGATGCCCGGCGAGCGCGTCGTTCCAGCCGCCCGCGTACCAGGCCCAGGAGATGCCGCGCTCGGAGAGCTGGTCGCCGACCGTGGTGAGCCCCGCCTGGAGCGGCAGCAGGCTCTCGGGAGCCGCACTCGCCGGGTGCGGCGGGCCGGCGGGGTAGATGGTGTTGACGGCGATGCCGTCGGGCGTAATCGCGCCGTCCTTGATCATGTTGCCGGCGGCATCGACCTGGGCCTTGACCGATGCCGGCGCGTTCGGATAGCGCGTTATGCATTCGCAGACGAGCCAGATGTGATTCATGTAGGAGCCGCCGAAGGTGGCGTGGAAGTAATTGTCACCCAGCGTGAAGTCGCGGGCGTAGCGCCAGATCGAGGTCTTGCGGATGTCGTAATAGCCGAAGGCGAGCGTGGCGGCGTCCGAATAGGCGATGAACTTGTCCATCTTGCCGCCGTCGATTTGCGACTGCTCCTGGTACCAGCGGTGGACGAGATCGCCCGTCTTCTGGTCGATCGGCACATATTTGTCGATCGCGAAGGGGCGATTGGGGAGGTTCAGGGGGAACCGCTCGTCGGGCTTGGGCGGCTTCGCCTCGGCGACGATGACCGGGGGCAGCGTCTGGTAGGGCTTGCCGTCCTTGTCGACCTGCCGGGCGCGCTTCCCCGCCTGGGCCAGGCCGTCGGCGCCTGGGAAATGGCCGAAAAGATTGTCGAAGCTGTGGTTCTCGAGATAGATCACGAAGATATGGCCGATGCGCTCGAGCTTGGCCGGCGGCGGGGTCGCGGTTTGAGCCGCGGCGGGTAATGCCGAGCCGAGAGAAAGGCTGGCGAGGGCTGTGAATGCGGCACGCGCCAAAAACGCGCCGATGCTTCCATTGCCGATCATGGTCCGACCATCGTCCGTTGTCAGTGAGGAGCCGGTCGAACCCTCGCATCAGCTTGCAGCGATTTCGGTGACAGCGGAGTGAAGATCTGATGACGGCCTCTGCCGATGCCGCGAAGCGGCGAGCGCACGCAAATGGCTCGCCAGATCGAGCCCACGTGGAGCCGTTCCCCGCTCACCCGCGCGCATCCCATCTTCCGCGACGCAACATGGGGCAGTCTCGCTTCGAGCATGGACAATTCAATTTTCCGGCGACGTTACGGCACCCTGCTTCCAGCCCATCGATCTTGAGGATGAGAAGATCGGATACCCGATGGCTGAGGCCCTCTGTCACGGAACCGTAACGAAGAGCGCTTATAGATCATTCCGTGCCGGTGGCCGGTGCCGACGGCTCGGTGACAAAGGGGGGGGCAGAAATTGAGCGAAGAGGCAGTCATCCGCGATGCGGGGCGAAGCGCTGCACGCCTCGATCATAAACATCCGCTGCATGCGTCGGCCGTGCCGGCATGGACCAGTCAGGCGGGCCCGTTCATAGCGCTCGGCGTGCTGACGATGGGCGCGGTCTATGCCGGCTACGCGCTGCTCTCCGATCTGGCGGCGGCGCCCTCCCCGGGCGCGCTCGTGTACACGCTGCTCGGCCTGGCGCTGCTCATCGCGCTCGGCTTCGAGTTCGTCAACGGCTTCCACGATACCGCGAATGCCGTGGCGACCGTGATCTACACCCATTCGCTGCCGGCTTATTTCGCGGTGATCTGGTCCGGGTTCTTCAATTTCGTGGGCGTGCTGACCTCGACCGGGGCGGTCGCCTTCGGCATCATCTCGCTGCTGCCGGTCGAGCTCATCCTGCAAGTCGGCAGCAATGCCGGCTTCGCCATGGTCTTCGCGCTGCTCATCGCCGCGATCATCTGGAACGTCGGGACCTGGTATTTCGGCATCCCGAATTCGAGCTCGCATGCCTTGATCGGGTCGATCATCGGCGTCGGGGTGATGAACCAGATCATGTCCGCGGGCAACAGCGGCACCAGCGGCGTGGACTGGGGTCAAGCGCTCGGCGTCGGCAAGTCGCTGCTGTTCTCTCCGCTCGCCGGCTTCTTCATTGCGGCCCTTCTCTTGCTCATCTCGAAAAGCCTGATCCGCATTCCGGCACTCTACAAGGCGCCCGTGGGGGGCGCACCGCCGCCGTGGTGGATCCGCGCTCTTTTGGTCCTGACCTGCACCGGCGTCAGCTTCGCCCACGGCTCGAATGACGGGCAAAAGGGCATGGGCCTGATCATGCTGATCCTGATCGGCACGGTGCCGACGACCTATGCCCTCAACCGCTCGCTGCCCGACAGCTTTCCCCCGGATTTCGCCAAGGCTTCGGCCGCGGCCGCGCAGATCATCGAGAAGAAGGCCGCGGGATACAACGTGCTGGGCAATCCGCGTCCCGCCGTCACGCTCTACGTAGCGCAACATAAGATCAGCGAAGGGACCTACCCGTCGCTGGCACTTTTGGTGAGCCAGATCGGCGATCAGGTAAAGCAATCCGGCTCGTTGGCGAAGCTGCCGGTGGACAAGGTCGGCAACACGCGAAACGACATGTATCTCGCCTCCGAAGCGATCCGTCTGCTGATGAAGGACAAGGAAGCCGATCTCTTGGGGGAGGAGGTCGCCACCTTGAACGCCTATAAGAAGGCGCTCGATACGGGGACCAAGTTCATTCCGACCTGGGTCAAGGTCGCGGTGGCGATCGCACTCGGCCTGGGCACCATGGTCGGCTGGAGGCGCATCGTCGTCACCGTGGGCGA
>DASPPM010000465.1:0-10726 GCA_035625535.1 Alphaproteobacteria bacterium | reverse complement strand
ATATCGTCTCGTGAGGTCGCATAACTCGTCGCGGAAGAGGTCGGGATAGATGGGCCAGCCGATCGCGGAGCGCGGCACGTCGGCGGGGGCGCTTCCCCACGCGAAGCCCCAGATCGCTGCCGCGTCCGCCTTGGCGAAGATCGGGCCGTAGTGGTTGAGGCCGAACCAGTCGACGGGACGGCAGATGCGCGCCATGTCGCCGGCCTGGACATAGGGCTCGATGGCGCGCGCGATCATGGGCGGATAGCACGCCAGGAGCTGCGCATCGGGGAATGCGCGGTTCCAATGCTCGTCCAAGAGTGCTGCCGCGCGCTTGTCCTCGGGCGTGTCGTGCTCGGGGATGATGCGTTGGCGGTTGTGGATGCCGCCGATCGAGGCGCCGGCAACGAGCGAGCGCAAGACGTCGACGCCGGCACCATGGGCGAGGTTGACATGGTGGATCGCCTTGAGGTGCGCGTCGCGATCGGCGACGCCGGGCGCACCCCAGTCCATGGCGTATCCGAAAAGCGTGAAGACGGAGAATTCGTTGAAGGTGGCGAAGCGCTTGACGCGATCGCCGTAGCGCCGTGCCGCCAACGCCGCATAGTCGGCGAACCAGCCGGCACTGTCGCGGCTCGTCCAGCCGCCCAGGTCGTCGAGCGCCTGCGGCAGGTCCCAATGATATAGGCAGAGCCACGGCTCGATCCCCGCGGCCAGCAGCGCATCGATGAGCCGGTCGTAGAACGCCAAGCCCGCTTCGTTCGCAGCTCCGCGGCCGAGCGGAAGGACCCGCGGCCAGGCGAGCGAGAAGCGGTAGGCCGCGACGCCGAGCTCCTTCATCAGCGCCACGTCGTCGAGGTAGCGGTGATAGTGGTCGCAGGCGATGTCGCCGGTATCGCCGTTGGCAATGCGGCCCTTCTGGCGGCAACGCGTGTCCCAGATGCTTGGCCCGCGCCCGTCCTCGAGCGCCGCCCCTTCGATCTGATAGCTCGAGGTGGAGACCCCCCAGACGAAGTCGGCCGGCCAGCCGCCGGAATCGTTCTTGGATGGCCGGGACATCGTCTCCACTTCGCTTGCTTCGGGTTGGCGCCGGAACGCGGAAAAGTCTCGAGCGAAGCCGCCTTCGCGGCATTGATGCAGGTCAACGGGCGGAAAGCTGCTTCGCAAAGTGCGCCTGCCTGTCGCGTGAATTGATCCAGATCATTGCCGCGCGGTACCGGCTATGCCAGCCTTGCAACGCTGCGGCAAGGAGGACGTTGAGAGAAGTCGAGGAGACGAGACGTTCCTAGGGACGCGGAGCTCCAAGACGAAGGACTTTTCGTTCGAAGAATTGTCGCGACGGGACCCGCGTGCGGTCTGTTTCGAGCGCCTCAGAGGAGACTCTTGGGGTGGACGGGCAGACGGTAGCGGGTCTCGGTATTTTGGCCAGCACCCGTCTTGCTCGGCCAACTCAAAAGCTGACCTGCTCGCCCGCAAGGTCCGGCTCGCCGACGAGACGCAAGAGTTCATTTCGTGCGGCGTCGCGGGCCGCGAGTGCCGCGGGCCAATCGTTCCCCGAGAGCGCTATCGGCCGCGCGACCGTGACGTGGACCGAGCCTCGCCGCGGAAACCATTGGTCTCCGCGCAGAATCGAGCGGGTGCCGCGGATCGCCAGCGGGACGACCGGGATGGCCGCGGCAGCCGCGGTGACGAAGGGGCCCATCCGGAAGGGAAGCAAACCGGGCATGCGCAAGAGCGTGCCCTCCGGGTAAAAGACGAGGAGTGCTCCCGCGCGAGCGCTGGCGATCGCCTGCTCCGCGGCTTCGGCGCCTTTTTCCGCCTGCGCGCGCTCGACAAAAAGCGTGCCGATCCGCTCGAGGAACAGGCGCGCGAAAAATTTGCGCGCGAGCTCGATCTTGGCGACGAAGACGGGCGGACGCCGGAGCACCGCCCCCAGCACGATATTGTCGAAATAGCTCGAGTGGTTGGCGACGATGACCCCTCCTTGAGGCGGGATGTTCTCGCTGCCCTCGACCACGAGAGGCGTCCCTGACAGGCGAAAGAAGAGCCGCGAGGCAATTCTGATGATGCGCCAGCGGAGTGCGCGCCCAGGCAGAACCACCACGAGCGGCCAGACGACGCCGGCAAGCAGGCCGAGCACGCCCCACCAGTATCCGGCATAGAGATGGGCGGCCAAGACCTCGCGAAGACGCATCAGCTGCAGCACGAGCGACGCCGATCTGAGCCGCACCACCTGCACCCACACCGGGAGTGCCGCGGCCCCCAAGCGGCCTTTTTCATAAAGGGCGCGACAGGCGGCGCGCCTTATCTTCCCGCTCGAGGTCTTGAGCACGGTGTGCGGCGCAGCGAGGACCACGTCGTCCGCAGGCGCCTCGAGCAGCGTGGTGACGATGTCGTCGATGCCGCGGCGCATGCGTTCCCGCGCGTCGCGGTCGCGCTCGCGGGTCTCGGCCACGACGATGATCCGCTCGGTCCCGCTCGTCGGGTCGGGCACGCCGAAGACGACCACGCAGCCCTTGCGTACGCCTTGGATATCGCCGACGGCCTCCTCGACCTCTTGGGGATAGATGTTGCGGCCGGCGCGGATGATGACGTCCTTGCTCCGAGCGGTGATGAACACGTCGCCCGAGACCGTGTACGCCAGATCGCCGGACTCGAGCCAATCGCCGACGAAGAGCTCGCGGGTTTTCTCGGGATTGCGGAAGTACCCGGCCGTCGTCGACGGGCCGCGAAACTGCAGGCGGCCTTCGTGCCTGTCCTCGAGCTCGCGGCCTGCAGGGTCGAGGATGCGAATTTGATGGCGGGGCAAGGCGCGGCCGCAGGCGAGGAACTCGAGCGCGGTCGCATCGCCGGGTGCCGCCGGCACGGCAATGCCGCGGCGGGTGAGGGACGAGCGATCTACGCGATCGACGATTGGAAGGCGACCCAGAGGCGGAAACGCCAGGCCTACGGCGCATTCGGCGAGGCCGTAAACGGGGGCGACGGCCGTGGGACGCAGGCCGCAGCGGGCGAAGCGGGCGGCGAAATTCCTCATCGTCGAGGCGCTCACCGCTTCGGCGCCGTTGACCGCCATGCGTAACGAGCTCAGGTCGAGGCCCGCGATATCCGCATCCTCGATCTTGCGCAGGCAAAGCTCGTAGGCGAAGTTCGGCGCCGCCGTGAGCGTCGCGCGATAGCGGTGAATGGCCCACAGCCAGTTCTCGGGCCGGGCCAGGAAACGCAGGGGCGCCATGATGGCGACCGGCGCGGCGTAATAGAGGCTGCCGAGCCAGGCCCCGATCAATCCCATGTCGTGGTAGAGCGGGAGCCAGCTCACGAAGCGGTCCGCGGCACTCGCTTGCAGCGCCTCGCCCATGGCACGGATATTGGCAAGCAGATTGGCGTGGCTCAGCACGACACCCTTGGGGTCGCCGGTGCTGCCCGAGGTGTACTGCAGGAGGGCGGTATCCTGCGCCCGGGCACTCGGGGCCGGGAGCGCGCCTCCGGCGCCGATGAGGGATTCGACGGACTCGATCGAGCGAAGCCCTTTCACCTGCCCCACGAACAAGCGCGCGATGCCATGCCACGACGGCATGGTGACCAGCATCGCGGCTTGTGCGTTCGAGAGAATCCCGGCCTGCCGCCGCAGGTGATCCTCGAGCTGCGCCGGACGGAAGGGCGGGTAGATCGGCGTCGGCACGCCGCCCGCGTAAAGCGCGCCGAAGAACGCGGCAAAGAACTCTTCTCCCGTCGGCAACATGATGGCGACCGATTGCCCCGCCTCGAGCCCGCGCTCGCGCATGCCGGCGCCGACCGAGCGCGCACGTTCGCGCAAGGCGGGGAAGCCGATCGTCGCGGTCGTGGCGCTGCCGTCGTCCAACAGGACATGGGGCCGATCGGGGTACCTCTCCGCCTGCCACTCGAGCACCTCGATGAGCGTCTCGGCCGTCTCCGGCGTGGGCTCGGTCGCCTCCACGACCAAAGGTGCCACTTCGAAGCGGCGGAGCGAGGCGCGCCCCGTTGCCGCAAGCGCGGCGTCGAGGAGGTCTCTCAGGGTCTCGGCTTCGGCGAGGAGCGTCTCGGGCAGCCGGACGTGAAAAGCGCGCTCCAGGCGCAGCAGGAGCTCCACCCGTTCGAGGCTGTCGAAGCCGAGATCCCGATCGAGCGTGCTGTCGAGGGAGACACGGAGAGCCGACCGGCGGTGCGGGTGAAGCGTAAGCGCGAGTTCCCGCGCCGTCTCGAGGAGCTTGCGTGCGGCCTCTTCCGCGGCGAGCGGCGGGCCTCGGTCGTTTGATGCCGCGGTCAATTCGCGCTCCTGCTGCATGCGCGGCCTCGGCGGGCAGACTTTCTACGAGCCTTGAAGTGAGGTCAGTCGAGCATAAACCGGCCAGGCAGGGCAATGGCTTGATCTGGGTCATTGTCTCGTCGACCGGCGACATCTAGCCTCGGCGTGTCGCTTGGCGCATGGCGGGCTCACGGCATGCCTGAAGAGGGCGCATCACGGCCGCAAGCATCGGCGCCGCCTTGGTTGGGCGTCTACCCGAAGGGCCTCGACTGGAACATGGCGATCGAGCAGCGCGCGGTCTTCGCGCTCCTCGACGAGGCGGCGCTCCGATATCCGGATCACTGCGCCCTCGATTTTCTTGGCAAGCGCAGCAGCTATCGCGGCCTCGCCGGCCTGGTCGCGAGGGCCGCCTGCGGCTTTCGCAAGCTCGGCGTGGAAAAGGGCGTGCGGGTCGGCCTCTTCCTGCCCAATTGCCCTTATTACGTCGTCGCCTTTTTCGCCATCCTGAAGGCGGGCGGCACGGTGGTGAACTTCAATCCGCTTTATGCCGAGCGGGAGCTTCTCCATCAGATCGAGGACTCCGAGACCGAGATTCTCGTGACGCTCGATCTCGACAGGCTGCAGCGAAAGATCGCGCGCTTGGTCGGGCGCTGCCGTCTGCGCCGTATCATCGTCTGCTCCATGGTCGCGGCCTTGCCGTGCCCCAAGAACTTGGGCTTTCGGCTATTCAAATGGCGCGAGCTGGCACGGATCGCGCCCGATGGCCTCTACATGCCGTTCGACACGCTGATCGCCAATGACGGAGGATGCGAAGTGGCCGCCGTCGATCCTGGAGTCGACCTCGCGGCACTCCAGTACACGGGCGGGACGACCGGCACGCCCAAGGGGGTCCGCCTTAGCCATGCGAACCTCTATGCCAATGCCCTGCAAATCAGCCGCTGGTTTACCGGTGCCGAGCAAGGGCGGGAGCGCATTCTCGCGGTTCTGCCTCTCTTCCATGCGTTCGGCATGACGGCCATCATGAATCTGGCGCTGGCGCTTGGCGGCGCGCTGATCATGCTGCCTCGCTTCGATCCGCGGGAGCTTCTGCGTACCATCGAACGGACAAGAGCCACCCTTCTTCTCGGCGTGCCGACCATCTTCCGCGCGCTTGCGGATTTCCCCGCGATCGGCCGGTACGACATTTCCTCGCTCAAGGTCTGCGTATCCGGAGGCGATTCGCTGCCCGCGGACCTCCAGGAGCGTTTCGAAGCGCTGACGCGGTGTCGGCTGGCGGAGGGTTATGGCTTGACCGAGTGCTCGCCCGTGGTGGCGTGCAACCCATTCGAGGGCGCCGGCAAGCGCGGCTCGGTCGGCTTGCCGCTGCCGCGCACGACGGTCGAGATCGTCTCGCTCGCCGACGGGCGCAGCGCGGTTCCGGCCGGAGTGCGCGGCGAGATCTGCGTCGCCGGACCGCAGGTCATGGCCGGCTATTGGAACCAGCCGGCCGCCACGGCGGAGGTCCTGGTGGATGGCCGCCTTCATACGGGCGACGTCGGCTACCTGGACGAGAGCGGCTATGTGTTCATCGTCGACCGTCTCAAGGACGTCATCATTACCGGCGGCTTCAACGTTTACCCGCGCAACGTCGAGGAAGCGATCCTTCTGCATCCGGCTGTGGCGGATGCCGCGGTCGTGGGAATTCCGGATTCCTATTGGGGCCAGGTGGTGAAGGCCTATGTCGTGCGGCGGCCCGGGGCGAGCGTGGACGCAAAGGTGATCCTGGCGTTCCTTAAAGACAAGCTCTCCGCGATGGAGATTCCGAAGGAGATCGTGTTCGCACTCTCGCTGCCGAAATCCGCCATCGGCAAGACGTTGAAGAGGGGGCTGCCCGCAGGCGCGCCGGTTTCCGAGATCGATTGAAGCCGCCCTCGTTCCGCCGCGCCGTCGCCGCCTCGCCGTCCGCTCAGCCCACGATGTGATGCTTGCCGATGGCGGTGACCGTGCTTGCCTGGGGGCCTTGGAGACTCTCTCCCTCGGCGACCACCAAGCGCACCTCGGCGCCGACCTGGAGCTTGTCGAAGCCGGCGCCGGTGACGCTGTTCTTGTGGAAATAGATCTCGCGGCCGTCCGAGGTCTCGATGAAGCCGTAACCCTCGTAGGGAATGAGGCGGACGACCTTGCCGTGCAGCGGAGGCTCATGGCTCTTGACGTCGCCGCGGAAGCGGCGCGCGTGCTCCTCGAGCCGCCGGGCCGCCGTGTTGAACGCATCGCGGATCGCGACGTAGACGTCCTCGTGCGCGTGGTCTTGCGGCCCCGAATGGGTGACGGCGATCTCCTCGCCCGGGAGCGTGATGTCGATGCGCACGCCGTAGAGCTTGCCCTTTCTCCGGTGCTGGTGCGGCGCCTCGACCACGACGTGGCATGACATGATGCGCTCGGAAAACCGTTCGAGAAGCCCGGCCCGCTCGCGGATCGCCGCCTCGACGGCGTCCGAGGCGCCCATGTTGCGAAAGCTGATCTGAAGCGGGAGTTGCATGGCCGTGCTCTCCTCCTGGTCTCGGGCATCGACGGTGCAGTCGCACGCTCTTGTAGCGGCTTGCTGCGCGCCCAGATGTTGGGAAATCCCACGGCTGTCGGCATTGATATGGGTCAAGTGCAATAGAAGCGGCGCTCGACCCTCAGTCGGCACCCGCCTTCTCCACCGGATCGGAGTCCGGCTGCTTGTGCCGCATAAGCTGGCTCACCGCTCCGGAGAGCAGGCGGTACTTGACCTGGGTGCCGCTCAGGTCGCGAAAATAGTTGACGAGGTCCCCCCACGGGTCGTTCAGCCGGGTGATGGCGGAAATGAAGGCGACGACGCCGCCGACCTCGAGCCGGCCGGTATAGACGAACCAGCCGCCTACCAGGAGCGCGGCGATGATCTCGAGGTGATTGCACAGGTTCATGAGGAAATTCATGGTGAACTTGATCCGGAATATCCCCATGTTGAGCTCGAAGACGCGGCCGATGCGCGCGGCGTCGGCGCGGCTCAGCTCCGCCTGGTTCGCATCGCGCGCGACGACGTTGACGCTGATCTGCCGCAGGAGCCAGACCCGCGCGCCGGTGCGCCGGTTGATGGCGTGCTGCATGAGCGGAACGAAGACGAGCTGCGGCAGAAAGAATGCGAGCGCGATCGCCGCCATCACGGGCTCGATATGGATCATGTAGGCGAGGACGGTAAGCAGTACGCCGGCTTGCAAAAGCGGCTCGGAGACGCTCTCACCCACAAATCCCCCGATCGGCTCCGTCTCCGCCACGATCATCGAGACCTCGAGCCCGATCTCTTGCGCCGCTTCTGTCCCTTCGGGCAACGCTCGCACGAGCGCCCTGATTCGCCTGCGCAGCGCCCGTGTCGCCCGTTCGCCGACCCAGCCGCGGTAGACGTTGAGGCCGAGCTTGATGCCGCCTTGCACGAGCACGACACCCGCGTAGACGGCGCAGAGCTCGATCACGAATTGGAAGTCGCGGTTCTTCACCAGGTCGTTGATGATGCGCCGCTGCAGCTCGAGGGGCACCACCTCGAGGAGGAAGACCGTGATCGTCAGCGCCACGAGGCAGAGTTGATGCAGGGCCGAGGTTTGCAATACATAGCTGAGAACGCTCCTTGGGAGTGCGGGCCCGAAAGCGCTGAGCGCGGCGGCCCGCTTGGGCCTCGCGGCACGCCCTTGCGGAGCAGCACCTTCCAGGGACTCGCTCTCCGATGTCAGCACTCTCATAAAGACGACACTAAAGCCGCTCTCGGGCGCGCACCAATGACCCAGGTCAATTGCCTTTGCGGAGCCGGGCCGGCGCTTGGGTGCGAGGCCGCGCTGCCCGATTCGAGGAGGCCCACGACGGGCACGGGCGCGCCGGCCTTGGCAAAGTGGTCTTAACTGTCTTTCAAAACTGGCTCTTTTGCCGTACCTCTTTAGCTGTCATCTTCGCCCGCGGCAAGGGCGCCCGCGCTCGCCGGGCAGACTTGGAGGAAGGAAGTGGAAACGATCCGGGTCGTGTGCGCGCACGATTGTCCCGACATGTGCTCGCTCCTCGCAGAGGTCGAGGGCGGGCGCGTGGTGCGTGTGGTGGGCGATCCTGGGCAGCCCTTCACGGCGGGCTTTGCCTGCGCCAAGGTCAACCGTGACGCCGAGCTCGTCCATTCGCCTGAGCGCCTCGCCTCGCCCTTGCGCCGGAGCGGGCCGAAAGGGGAGGGCAAGTTCGCGGCGATCTCGTGGGACGCAGCACTCGACGAGATCAGCTCGCGCTGGAAGTCGGTCATCGCTGAGTGCGGACCTTTGGCGCTCCTTGGCTATGCCTACAGCGCGCATCAGGGCCAATTGAACCGCGGCCTCTTGAACGGCCTCTTCCACGCCCTCGGCGCGAGCCGGCTCAAGGCCGGCACCGTATGCGACACCTGCTGCGAGACGGCGTGGGATATGACCGTGGGGCCGGTCGGCGGTGCCGATCCCGAGACGGTCGTCCATTCCGATCTCATCCTCTCCTGGGGGGCCGATCTCGTCGCCACCAACGTGCACTTCTGGGCCAAGGTCGAGGAGGTGCGCAAGCGCGGCGTCGAGCTGGTCGTCATCGATCCGCGGCGCAGCAAGACGGCCGCGCGCGCCGATTGGCACGTTCCGGTGCGCATCGGCACAGACGCGGCCTTGGCGCTTGGCGTCATGCATATCCTGGTGCGCGACGGGCTCTGCGACCGCGTCTATATCGCCGAGCATACGCTGGGCTTCGAGCGGCTCGAGCGCGAAGTGCTGCCGCGCTTCACGCCGCAGCATGTCGCCTCGATCACCGGCCTCGCGGTGGCCGACGTCGAGCGTCTTGCGGGGCTTTACGGCCGCGCCAAGCGCTCCTTCATCCGCTTGGGCGAAGGCATGACGCGGCTCAATGCGGGCGGCCAGGCGTTGCGGGCCGTCGCCTTGCTGCCGGGGGTCACCGGCGCCTACGGGCGCAGCGGCGGCGGCGCCTTGCTGATGACCGCGGCATCGTGCGAGCTCAACTACGACGCCGTGCGCAAGCCCTCCGGTCCCGCCGCGACAAGGCTCGTCAACCACCTTCGCCTCGGCGAGGCGCTGCTTACCTTGGCCGACCCGCCGATCAAGGCGCTCTTCATCGCGGCGAACAATCCCGTGGTCACCTGTCCGGAGGCGAACAAAGTCCGCCGCGGGCTGCTGCGCGAGGACCTCTTCACCGTGGTGCATGATCCTTTTCTCTCCCAGACCGCGCGCTACGCCGATATCGTGCTGCCGGCCGCGACCTATCTCGAGACCGAGGATTTCTACCGCGCCTACGGCACCTATTACCTGCAATACGCAAGACGTGCCGTGGCACCGCAAGGCGAGGCCTGGTCGAACCTCAGGCTCGCCCAGGCGCTCGCGGGACGCATGGGGCTCGAGGATGCGGTCTTCCGCATGCCGGAGCGGGAGCTCATGCGCGAGCTCTTCCGCGGAGCGTCAGGCAAGGCGGCGACGCTCGATTCTGCGCAGCTGAGCGAGGCAGGGCCGATTCGCCTGGCGCCCGAGGGCGGGCAGCGGTTCAAGACGCCCTCGGGCAAGCTCGAGTTCTACTCCGAGACGCTGGCGGCGCAAGGGCTAGCACCCATGCCCGACTGGCAGCCCGACGCGGAGGAGGAGAGGGAGCGGAGCCGGTGGCCGCTGCGGCTTTTGACGGCGCCCGGATATTTTCAGAGCCACACGGCATTTTCCGGCGTCGAGTTCCTGCGCCGGCGCGAGGGCGCCCCCTTCTGCGTTCTTCATCCCGAGGACGCCCGCGCGCGCAACTTGCGCCATGGGCAGCGCGTGCGTCTCATGAACGCGCGGGGCACGGTCGGCTTGGCGCTCCGCGTGAGCGACGAGGTGCAGCCAGGCGTGGTGCTCGTGCCCGGTCAGCGTCCCGACGAGGAGACGGTCTCGGGCGCGGTCAACATGCTGTGCTCCGACCGTTATACGGACATGGGCGAGGGGGCGACCTACCAGAGCACTTGGCTCGAGGTCGCCGCGTGGTGAGACCGCCATGAGCGAGATCGCACTGCTGCCGGAAGAGCAAATCGGCGCCCGCGTTGCGCGCGACGGCTTCGTCTTCGTCGAGGCCGGGGCCATGGAGCGTGCGCTTGCACGCGCTGGCGCTCTCGCCGACTGGCCGGCCTTTGCCGAGAGCTGGGAGCGGCTCGAGCTCGACACCTACATGGCGGACGGCGGGCGCTATCGCCGGCGCCGCCATGCCGTCTATGCCGCCGCGGCCGAGGGGCCGATCCTGCGCCGGCCGCACCAGCCCCACTATCAGAGCCGCGACTATAACCCGCTCAACGGCGGCATCGAGCGCTGGTTCGCGCCGATTGCGCCCGAGATCGGCCGTGGGCCGAGCATGCGCGCGATCCTCGGCTTCTGCCGCGCCCTCTTCGGCAGCCTTGCCCCTAGGACGAGGACTTGGCACATCGAGGTGCACCAGTTCCGCATCGAGGCGCGCCTAGGCGAGGAA
>DASPPM010000464.1:0-3013 GCA_035625535.1 Alphaproteobacteria bacterium | reverse complement strand
TGCGGCGTCTCAGGCTGCGCGCGACATTGATCTTCGTCGCCGTGGTCGCCGCCATCTCGAGCGGGCTCGTGCCGACCGTCATCGGGGCGCTCGTGGGTGCGCTCGCCATGATCCTCTCGGGGGCGCTCACGCTCGCTCAGGCGGTGCGCGTCATCGACAGCGCCATCGTCATGACGATCGCGGCCTCACTTGGCCTCGGCGTGGCGCTCGAGGAGACCGGGGGTGCCCACTACCTCTCCACCCTCTTCTCGGACGCGTTTCACGGCCTCGGCCCGGCCTGGAACCTCTCCCTCTTTTTCCTGATCGTGACCTTGGTTTCCAACCTGATCAACAACAAGGCGAGCTCGGTGATCTTCACGCCGATCGCGGTGAGCGTGGCGCACCGGCTCGGCGTCGACCCGATGGTGTTCGCGATCGCCGTCGCCTTTGCCGCGAACTCGGCGCTCGCCTCGCCCGTGGCGCACCCGGCGACCCTCCTCGTCATGGGGCCGGGCCATTACCGCTTCCGCGATTTCCTCATCGCCGGAACGCCGGTCACCGTCCTCACCTGGATCGCCTTCACCCTCTTCGTGCCTTGGTACTACGGCCTCTGGTGAGGCGGCCGGGTGAGCGCCCGCTGTCCTTGGGAGGAGTGTAATTTTAGGTATATCGCGTTAATTCTATGCGAAATTTCTCGCAAAGCGCATTGCAATGTATTTTTTACACTGACTTCTTCGGCCTTTACCCTTGGCAACAGACGAGCGTTCTGTGATCATCAAGACCGCCCAAAGTAAATCAAGAATCGCCGTTGCTCGAACGGTTCGGCCGCAAGCCAATAGGCGATCAGTCCGTCCCGGGAGGGCACCGTCATGATGAAATCGCTGCACATCGACCCGGTCAAATGCACCGGCTGCCTGCAGTGCGAGATGGCGTGCTCGTACGAGAATTATGGCGTCTTCAATCCCGCCAAGTCTCGCATCAAGGTCTTCGACTTCCACGAGACGGGACGCAAGGTGCCCTACACCTGCACGCAGTGCGACGAAGCCTGGTGCCTGCACGCCTGCCCGGTCGAAGCGATCAAGCTCGACGCGGCAACGGGAGCGAAGGTCGTCGACGAGGCGACGTGTGTGGGCTGCAAGGTCTGCACGATCGCTTGCCCGTTCGGCACGATCAACTATGTGCAGGACACCGGCAAGGTCCAGAAGTGCGACCTCTGCGGCGGCAACCCGGCTTGCGCCGAGGCCTGCCCGACCCAGGCGATCACCTACATCGATGCCGACTGGACGGGGCTCGACCGGATGCGCCAATGGGCGGCCAAGCTGGACCGCCAGTCCGCGGGCCACGCGGATTGAGCACAGAAGGAGATTGAAGACAGGCGGATTGAAGACAGGAGAGTGCCATGAGCTGGCAGCGCCAAGTTCTGCGCGTCAATCTGAGCAAGGGCACCTGCGCGTCGGAGCCTTTGAACATGGAATGGGCAAAGGCGTTCCTCGGCCAACGCGGACTCGCGACCAAGTACTTCGTCGAGGAGGTCGACCCGAAGGTCGATCCGCTCTCGCCCGACAACAAGCTCATCTTCGCGACCGGCCCGCTGACGGGCACGATGGCGTCCACCGGCGGTCGCTACTCCGTCATCACCAAGGGTGCCTTGACCGGAGCGATTGCCTGCTCCAACTCGGGCGGCCACTGGGGCGCCGAGCTCAAGATGGCCGGCTGGGACATGGTCATCTTGGAGGGCCGCTCGCCGAAACCCGTCTATCTCAAGATCGAGAACGACAAGGCCGAGCTCGTCGACGCCGGCGAGATTTGGGGCAAGACGATCTGGTTCACGGAGGAGCATCTCAAGAAGAAGCATCAGGATCCGCTGATGCGGATCTCGTCGATCGGCCGGGCCGGCGAAACCGGGTGCATGTACGCGGCGGTGATCAACGACCTGCACCGCGCTGCCGGCCGCTCCGGCGTGGGCACGGTCATGGGGTCCAAGAATCTCAAGGCCATAGCCGTGCGCGGCACCAAGGGCGTCGGCAACATCCGCGACCTCAAGGCATTCATGCGCGCGACGGCGGCGGGGAAGAAGGTGCTCGCCGACAACGCGGTGACCGGCCAGGGCCTGCCGAAGTTCGGCACGCAGGTCCTGATGAACGTCATCAACGAGGTCGGCGCGCTGCCGACCCGCAACCATCGCGACGTCCAGTTCGAGGGCGCCAAGGACATCTCGGCGGAGGCGATGCTCGAGCCGCGCAAGACCGACGGAAAGCCGAACCTCGTCACCAACCAGGCGTGCTTCGGCTGCACCATCGCGTGCGGCCGCATCTCGAAGATGGACGAGACCCACTACACGGTCGTCAACAAACCCCAGTATTGGGGCGCATCGGGCGGGCTCGAGTACGAGGCCGCCTGGGCGCTGGGTGCCGCCAACGGCGTCAACGATCTCGAGGCGCTGACCTACGCGAACTTCATCTGCAACGAGGACGGCTTCGATCCGATCTCGTTCGGCGCGACCGTGGGCGCCGTCATGGAGCTCTACCAGATGGGCGTGCTGAAAGAGGAGCAGCTCGGCATCGAGGCGCCGTTCGGCTCGGCAAAGGCTCTCACCTACTTCGCGGAGATGACGGCCAAGGGCGAAGGCTTCGGCAAGGAGATCGGGCTCGGCTCGAAGCGCCTGTGCGCAAAGTACGGCCATCCTGAATTGTCGATGACGGTCAAGGGCCAGGAGTTCCCCGCCTACGATTCGCGCGGCATCCAGGGCATGGGACTGGCCTACGCGACGGCCAATCGCGGCGCCTGCCACCTGCGCGGCTACACCGTCGCGAGCGAGGTGCTGGGTGTGCCGGTGAAGACGGATCCGCATACGACCGACGGCAAGGCGGGCCTCGTCAAGGCGTTCCAAGACGCAACGGCGGTCTTCGACTCGGCGGGCATCTGCCTGTTCACCTCCTTCGCGTGGACGCTGCAGGACGTGGCACCGCAGCTCGCCGCCGCTTGCGAGGGCGACTGGTCGATGGAGAACCTCGGCCGCGTCGGCGAGCGCATC
>DASPPM010000463.1:0-8314 GCA_035625535.1 Alphaproteobacteria bacterium | reverse complement strand
TAAGGGTTCCCACGTTGCGCCCGCTTGGCCTAGCCGCACGATCGAGAGCGCCGTTGGTATCTCAGCCCCTTACCGGGGCACCCCTCGGAATAAGTAAAACTGCACCCGGAGATGGCAAAGGTCAAGGCCACGATGCCCAGGCCAGGCCCGGCCGGCGGCCGCTCAAAGCCGGTTCAAGAGCGCGAGCACGGCCACTACGGCCCACAGGAGCCCGCAGGCGGCGCGGTAGAGCCCAAGTGCTGCCCGAATATCGCGGGGCCCGGCCGCGGCACGCCCGTCGCCCATCCAGGCGTCCTCCACGCGCGCGCTGCCATAGACGCGCGGGCCGGCGAGTCGCAGGCCGAGCGCCCCCGCCATCGCGGCCTCGGGCCAGCCGGCATTGGGCGAGCGGTGCTTAGCACCATCGCGCCACACGGCCCGGCAGGCGGCAACTCCCTCGGCCTGCGGCAAGAGGAAGGCGGCCGCGGCGAGCAGAGCCGCCGCGAGCCGGGAGGCCGGCAGATTGACGAGATCGTCGAGCCGCGCCGAGGCCCAGCCGAAGGCGCGATGGTGCTGTGTGAGATGGCCGAGCATGCTGTCCGCCGTGTTGATCGCCTTGTAGACGACGATCCCCGGAAGGCCGCAAAGCGCGCACCACAGCGCGGGAGCCACCACGGCGTCCGAGAAATTCTCGGCGAGGCTCTCGATGGCGGCCCGCGCGACGCCGGCCTCATCGAGCGATTCCGGATCGCGGCCGACGATTTGCGCGACGGCCTCGCGCGCCGAGGCGAGCCCGCCCTCCTCGAGCGCAACCGCTACGGCCGCCACATGGTCGTTGAGACTGCGCTGCGCGAGCAGGCTTGCGGCGAGCGCCGCCTCGAGGAGCCAGCCGAAGGGAAGCGCTCGCGCGCCCCCGGCAATGGCAAGTGCCAACGCTCCCGAGAGGAGAACGAGGAAGGTCAGGCCCGCCGCCCCCAGCGCCCGCCGCACGCCGTCCCGGTCGGCCGCCCGGTTGAGTTGCGCATCGAGGCGCTCGATCAGGAAGCCCATCCATACGACCGGATGGCGCACGGTGCGAAAGAGCGCCTGCGGATAGCCGAAGGCCGCCTCAAGTGCGAGCGCCAGCAGCAGAATCTGGAAATTAGGTGGGTCGAGAATCGCCATTTTCCCCTTCGTATCGCTGCCGCCATGCTACACTCAAGCGAGCCTTGATCACGATCCTCGCGATGTCCGACAAAGAACGCTCGATCTCTCCCTCCGGCACCCCGCCGCTCCCCGCCCATGGCGGCGACCTGGCGCGCGTCGCCGAGGCTCGCGGCGCATTCGCGGGTGCTTGGCTCGACCTCAGCACGGGCATCAATCCGTGGCCTTATCCCGTCGAGAGCCTGCCTACTTCGCTCTGGGCGCGGCTGCCCGGCGAGCGGCTCGACGAGCGCCTGCGCCAAGCCGCCCAGCGCTACTACGGGGCGCCGGATGCGGACTGCGTGGCGCCGGCACCGGGCTCCCAGGCACTCATCCAGTGGCTCCCGCGCCTCCGTGCCGCAGCGCGCGTCGCCGTGCTCGGCCCGACCTACAGCGAGCATGCCGCGCAATGGTCGGCGGCGGGCCACCGGGTCGAGACCTGGGGCGAGCTTGCGGCGCTCGTGGAAAGCGGCCCTGACGTAGCGGTCGTCGCTAACCCCAACAACCCGGACGGGCGCCGCCTTGCGCCGGCGTCGCTCCTGGCACTCGCCCATCGGCTTGCGGCCCGCGGCGGCTGGCTCGTGGTCGACGAGGCCTTCGCGGATGTGACGCCCGAACTGAGCCTCGCGCGCGAGGTCATGCGTCCCGGTCTCATCCTCTTGCGCTCGTTCGGCAAGTTCTTCGGGCTCGCCGGCCTGCGCCTCGGCTTCGCGCTCGCGGCCCCGCCTCTGGCAAAGCGCCTGCGCGAGGCCCTCGGGCCGTGGGCGGTGAGCGGCCCCGCGCTGTGGATCGCGAGCGTAGCCTTCGCCGATGAGAGTTGGGCGCGGCTTTCGCGCGCGCGACTGGCGCAGGCAGCATTGCAGCTCGAGGCGGTGCTCGCGGCGGCCGGCCTCGCCGTTCTCGGCGGCACAGATCTCTATCGCCTCGCTGCGAGCCCGCGCGCGGCGGAGATTTATGCCACGCTTCTGCGCCACGGCATCTATGCGCGCCGCTTCGCCGAGGAGCCGACGTGGCTGCGCTTCGGCCTGCCGCCGGACGCGCACGCCTTGCGCCGCCTTGCGGAGGCACTTGGCGCAGCAGAACCGACCCCCCTCCTCCCTGCCGAGGCCGCGCATGAGTGACGCCACCGCAACGCCGATCGAGATTGCCACGCTCGCCGAGTTTCGCGCCCGCGCCCTTGCCTTTGCGGCACCCGTTGCGGCTGCGGCAGAGGCCGCGCGCGCGCGCGAGGCGCAGCTCACCAAGCCGGCCGGCGCGCTCGGCCGCCTCGAGGAGCTCGTGGTCTGGCTCTCGGCCTGGCAAGGGCGCCACCCGCCGAGCCTCGATCGCCCGCTCTGCCTCGTCTTCGCCGGCAATCACGGCGTCGTCGCGCGCGGCGTGTCGGCCTATCCGGGCGCCGTCACCCGCCAGATGGTGGCGAACTTTGCCGCGGGGGGAGCCGCGATCAACCAGCTGTGCAAGGCCTTCGGCGCGGCACTCGAGGTGATCGCCCTCGAGCTCGAGCGCCCGACGGCGGATTTCACCGCCGAGCCGGCGATGAGCGAGGCCGAGTGTGCTGCGGCCCTCGATGCCGGCTGGCGTGCCGTCAAGCCCGGACACGACGTCCTGTTGGTGGGCGAGATGGGCATCGGCAATACCACGGCGGCGGCGGCACTCGCGGCGGCGCTCTTCGGCGGCAGCGGCACCGATTGGGCCGGACCCGGGACCGGCCTCGACGGCGCGGGCGTCAAACGCAAGGCCGCGGTCGTGGACGAAGGGCTCGGCCGCCATGGACGCGCGGTCGCCGATCCGCTCGAGGCCTTGCGGCGTTTGGGCGGGCGCGAGCTCGCTGCCATCTGCGGCGCCGTCGCGTCGGCGCGCACCGCGGCCATCCCCGTCATCCTCGACGGCTTCGTCGCCTGCGCCGCAGCGGCACCGCTCGCGAAGCTCGCACCGGGGGCGCTCGACCATTGCATAGCCGGGCATGTTTCGGCCGAGCCGGCGCACGCGCGTCTTCTCGCAGCACTCGGCAAGGCCCCGCTCCTCTCCCTCGGCATGCGTCTCGGCGAGGCCTCGGGCGCGGCCTTGGCGCTCGGCGTCCTCAAGGGTGCCGTCGCCACCCATCGCGGCATGGCGACCTTCGCCGAGGCCGGCGTGAGCGAGAAGATATAGACTCCAATATCGGCAAACGCGCCGCGCGGCGAAGGAATCCGGAGGATCGCCACCGCCCCTCTAGATCGGCATTGATTTCGACATCAAATGATGACAATATCGTGCCTCTCTGATCGGAGAGCGAAAGATGCGCACAACCCTCGCACTTGACGACGAATTGCTCGCGAAGGCTCAAGCCTTCACCGGGCTCAAGGAGAAATCCAGCTTGGTCCGCGAGGCGCTCAAGGCGCTGATCGAGCGTGAGAGCGCACGGCGGCTGGCGCGTTTGGGCGGAAGCGAGCCTGATCTGACGGCAGCCCCCCGGAGGCGCTCGAAGCCTCGATGATCCTGGTCGATACTCCGGTATGGGTCGACCATCTGCGCAGCGGCGACAAGCAGCTTGCCGGTCTCCTCGATGCAGGGCAGGTTCTGGCGCACCCCTTCGTGATCGGCGAGCTCGCCTTGGGCAATCTGCAACAACGCGATCTCGTTCTCGATGCGCTGAGAGACCTGCCCCAGGCGACCGTCGCCGCGGATCAGGAAATTCTGCATTTCATCGACCGGCACAGGCTGTTCGGGCTCGGCATAGGCTATGTCGACGCCCACCTCCTGGCGGCCGCCCGGCTAATGGCGGGTACCTCGTTGTGGACGCGGGATAAACGCCTGCATGACGCCGCCGCGCGCTTGGGCATGGCGGCGGCGTTTCCGTAATGAATGAAAGCGCGGGCGGGAACGAGGGACTCACGCCCGATCGACGAGATGGATGAAGGAGCCCATCACACGCCCGCGCACCACACCCGTGGCGCCGAGCGCATGGCCGCGCGCATCCGTTGTCAGAAAGAGCGGACTAGCGGCCTCCTCGCGGCCGACGGTCGCGTAGTGGAACTCATGGCCGCGGAAGGCCGACCCGCCGGCGCCGAGCGGGCCGTCGGCCACGAGCTTGAGCGCGCGGTAGCCGAGGTGGAGGTGCCGCTTTAGAAAGGAGGTCTCGAGCGGCAGCAGCCCCGCCATGAGGTGGGAGGCACCCGTGGCATCGCTCAAGCGCTCGCCCAGCACCATGTAGCCGCCGCACTCGCCATAGACGACGGCACCGCGCGCGGCCGCGGCCTGTAGCCCGTCGATGAAGCGACGGCTGGCCGCGAGCCTTCCCGCATGAAGCTCCGGATAGCCGCCCGGAAGATAAACCGCATCGGCGTCTTGCGCCGGCGGCTCGTCGGCGAGGGGGGAGAAGGGCAGGAGCTCGGCCCCTTGCGCGCGCCAATCCTCGAGCAGATGCGGATAGGCAAAGGCGAAGGCGTCGTCGCAAGCAAATGCCATGCGTTGGCCGAGCGGCGCCATGCAAGCGAGCGTCCCGCGCGGGGCCAAGGACCGCGCCGGGCGCGCGAGACGCGCGAGTGCAGCGAGATCGATGTGGCTTGCCGCATGCGCGCCGGCGCGCATCAAGAAATGCTCGAGATTCTGGTGCTCGCGTGCCTGGACCAGGCCCAAATGACGCGCGGGCAGCGTTAGCCCCGCCTCGCGCGGGAAGCAGCCGAGGAGTGGCATGCCGAGCCGCGTGAGCGCCTCCATGAGAATCGCCTGGTGGACAGTGCCGCCGACGCGATTGGCGATGACGGCCACGATCTCCACCTCGGGTCGGAAATCCCGGAATCCTTTGGCCAATGCCGCCGCGGAGGCGCCTTGGCCGGCCGCGTCGATGACGAGGACGACCGGCCAGCCGGCAAAGGCCGCGAGATCGGCGCTCGAGCCGCTGCCGTCGGCGGCACCGTCGAAGAGCCCCATGACGCCCTCGACGAGGAGGAGATCGGCGTCTTGTGCCGCCGCGTCGATGAGCCTCGCAAGCAAATCCGGCCGCATGGCCCAGGGATCGAGGTTGCGGCACGGCCGCCCGCTCGCCGCCGCGTGGAAGGCGGCATCGATGTAATCGGGCCCGGCCTTCGCGGAAGCAACACGCACGCCCGCGTCGCGGTACGCCCGCAAGAGCGCGAGTGTCACCGTGGTCTTGCCGCTGCCGGAGGCGGGGGAGGCGATGAGGAGGCCGGGGGCGGACGACATGGGGGACGCGCTGCCTAATGGCTGGTCTTGCCGCCCGTGCTCGAGGCAAGGGCCGCTCCGGCGCGCTCCTTGCGGGCGATGGCGCCAAGCCAGTCGAGATGCGCGCGCAGCCGCACCACCTCGCCCACCGCCACGATCGCAGGCGGCGCCATTGCCGCGGCCGCGGCATCGGCCGCCGCACGGCCGAGCGTCGTCTCGAGAACGCGTTGGCTCGGAAGCGTGGCGTCGCTCACGATCGCGACCGGCTCCTCGGCCGGCCGGCCGGCGGCGACGAGCCGCGCGCTCAGCACGGCGAGATGCTTGAGCGCCATATAGATGACGAGCACCGGCGAGCCGCGCGCGAGCGCTTGCCAGTCGATCTCGTCGGGAACGATCCCCGCCGCATTGTGCCCGGTCAAGAAGGTGACGACCGAGTTGCTGTTGCGATGGGTGAGCGGGATGCCGGCGTAGGCGAGCCCGCCGATGCCGGCCGAGACGCCAGGGATAATGCGGAAGGGAATCCCGGCTGCGGCCAGGCTCAAGGCCTCCTCCCCGCCGCGGCCGAAGACCATGGGGTCGCCGCCCTTGAGCCGCAGCACCCGCTTGCCCTCGCGCGCCAAGGCAATGAGGCGCTCTGAGATGTCGGCCTGGGTGGGCGAGGGCTTGCCGCCGCGTTTGCCCGCATAGACGCGCTGGGCCTCCGCGCGCGCAAGCGCAAGGATCGCCTCGCTCACGAGCGCGTCATAGACGACGACATCGGCCTGGCCGAGACCGTGGTGGGCCAAGAGGGTCAAGAGGCCGGGGTCGCCGGGGCCGGCGCCGGTCAGCCAGACCCAGCCCGGCGCAAACTCCGGCAGTGCCAAGGACGGCTCGCTCATGGGCGCGACCATAGCGGAGGATGCGGCCGAAGCGCTAGCAATGCGCCGCGCGCGCGGTCTATAAGCGCAGCATGGCAGCGCGAAAAGGCGACAGCTTGCGCCGGGGCTGGACCACGGGAGCCTGCGCTGCCGCGGCGGCCAAGGCCGCCTATACGGCACTCCTCACCGGGGCCTTCCCCGATCCGGTCACCATCACGCTGCCCAAAGGCGAGCGGCCCGCCTTCGCGCTCGCGCGCGAGGAGCTGGGCGAGGGCTTTGCGCGCGCCGGCATCGTCAAGGACGCCGGCGACGATCCCGACGTGACGCATGGGGCGCTCGTGCTTGCGACCGTGCGCATGGGGCCGGCGGGGAGCGGGGTTGCCTTCCGCGCGGGCGAGGGTGTGGGCACCGTGACCAAGGCGGGCCTGCCGCTTCCGCCCGGCGAGCCCGCGATCAACCCCGTGCCGCGCGAGATGATGCGCCAGGCCGTCGCCGAGGTGGCGCGCGCGCACGGCGGACGCGGCGACGTTGCGATCGAGATCGCGATTCCCGGCGGCGAGGCGCTCGCGCGCAAGACCTGGAACCCGCGCCTCGGCATTCTCGGCGGGCTCTCCATCCTCGGCACCACCGGCATCGTCGTGCCCTACTCCTGCTCGGCGTGGATCCATTCGATCCACCGAGGCATCGACGTGGCGCGCGCCGAAGGGCTCCGCCACGTCGCCGGCTCGACCGGCTCGACTTCGGAACGCGGACTCCAGGCGCTCTATCATCTGCCCGACACAGCACTCCTCGACATGGGCGACTTCGCGGGCGGCCTCCTCAAATATCTCCGCCGCCACCCGCTGCCGCGTCTCACCATCGCGGGCGGCATCGGCAAGATCAGCAAGCTCGCCGAGGGCCATCTCGACCTCCATTCGGGACGCAGCCGGGTCGACCAGGCGTGGCTTGCCGATCGTCTCGCCGAGCTCGGTGCCGCCCCGGAGCTCCTTGCCAAGGCAAGGAATGCCAATTCGGCGCTCGAGACGCTCGAGCTCGCACGCGCGGCCGGGATCGGCATCGGCGATCTCGTCGCGGCGCGCGCCCGCGAGACAGCACTCGGCGTTCTCGCAGGCGCCCCGGTTGCGGTCGAAGTCCTGATCTTCGACCGCGCCGGCCAGCTCGTCGGCCGCGGCGATGGCTGAGCGCCGCCTCCTCGTCCTGGGCGGCACCAGCGAGGCGAAAGCACTTGCCGCGCGCGCGGCGATCGTCCCGCACCTCCGCGTCATCACCTCGCTCGCGGGCCGCACCAGCGCGCCGCTTGCGCCGAAAGGCGAGCTTCGCCGCGGCGGCTTCGGCGGCGCGGATGGCCTCGCGGCCTATCTGCAGAATGCGGCGATCGACCTCGTCGTCGATGCCACCCATCCTTTCGCCGCCGTGATCTCGCGCCATGCGGCCGAGGCGTGCGAGCGCGCGGGCACGCCGCGCCTCGTGCTCGTGCGTCCGCCTTGGCAGAGGCAAAGCGGCGATCGCTGGATCGAGGTCGATGATCTCGCGGGCGCGGCCGCGGCCCTTCCGGGCCTCGCGCGCCGCGTCTTCCTGAGCGTGGGCCGGCAGGAGCTTGGCACCTTCAGAGACGTCCGCAATTGCTGGTTCCTCGTCCGCCTCATCGAGCCGCCTCGCGCGGCGCCGCCGCTGGCGGAGGCCGAGATCATCACGGCCCGCGGGCCCTTCACGGTCGAGGACGAGCGGCGGCTCATGACGTCGCGGCGCATCGAGGCGCTCGTCAGCAAGAACAGCGGCGGAGATGCCACCTACGCCAAGATCGCGGCGGCGCGCGCGCTCGGTCTGCCGGTCGTGATGGTGCGCCGCCCGCCGCCACCACCGGGCGAGATCGTCGAGGCCGTCGAGGCCGCGCTTGATTGGATCGCCGGGCATCTCTCTTAGCGCCCGCGCCTCGGCCGCAGCACATGCGCGTGGCGCGGATCGTAAAGCGCGCTGTCGCGAAAGTTGTCGGGAGCAAGCGCGCGGCCCACGAGCACCAGCGCCGTGCGCGTGAGCTTCGCCTTGCGCAGCTTGCCGGCGATGTCCGCGAGCGTTCCGCGGATGACCTGCTGATCGGGCCAGCTCGCGCGATAGACGACCGCAACCGGGCA
>DASPPM010000462.1:0-3244 GCA_035625535.1 Alphaproteobacteria bacterium | reverse complement strand
CCCTCGCGCTCCGCTGCCCCGCGCACGTTGGAGAGGACGAGGCCGAGCTTCTCGCGATCGGGGCCGTCGGCGGCGAAGAAGCGCGTGGGGCTGATCCGCAGCCCCTCCTGCCAGATATCCGTGGCACTCGCGAAATAGCTGCCCGGCACGGCACCGCCGATATCGGCCCAATGGGCCAGGCTGACGGCAAAGGCGAAGACCTCCCCCGCGGCGAAGATCGGGCGGATCGCCTTCACGTCCGGCAGATGGTTGCCGCCGATCTCCGGCAGATTGAGGAACCAGACGTCGCCCGAGGCGAGGGTCGAGGCCGGCACCCGCTTGAGGAACTCCTTGACCGTGAAGCACATCACGCCGAGGTGCATGGGGATGTCGCGGCCCTGGGCGATCATCTCGCCCTTGGCGTCGGTCAGCGCCGAGGAGAGATCGCCCGCCTCGCGCAAAAGCGGCGAGCGCGCCGAGCGCATGACCACGAGCGACATCTCCTCGGCCGTGGCGGTGAGCGCGCTGCGGATCACCTCGAGCGTCACCGGGTCGATGGTGCGGCTCATGGCGCTGCCTCGAAGCTCAAGACGAGATGGCCGCCCGCGGTCGCCTCGAGTGCTGTGCCCGGCGGCAGAGTGATGGTCGACCACTCGTCCTCGACGATGGCCGGGCCCGTGAGGTGCCAGGGATGGGTGATCGCGTCCCGCCGATAGCGCGGCGTCTCGATGGCGGCCGCGGCCGAGAACCAGCAGGGGGTGGTCGAGCTCGGTGCCAGGTTGGCGCGCGCGGGCGGCCGCGGCGGTACTGCCTCGAGCGGCGGGCCGTCAACCGAGGCGGTGACGCGGATCGCCTCGAGCTCCCAGTCCTCCTCGGTCGAGAAGCCGTAGAGCTGCTCGTGGATCGCGCGGAAGTCCCGGGTGAGCGTGGCGAGGGCTGGCGGGAAGCGATAGGGGACCTCGACCGAGTAGCTCTGCCCGACATAGCGCACAAGGGCGGTGTCCTCGACCGCCACGCCGCTCGTGCCGTCGCCGTCGTCGAATTTCATCTCGGCGAGCAGCTCTTCGCGCAACTGGGCGAGGTGGTCGTGCGACCAGGCGCCGCTCGCCATGCGCACGGTGCGCTGCTGGGTATAGCTCAGGTTGGCGACGGCGCAGCCGAGTGCCGAATAGGCGCTCGAGAAGGCGGGCACGACGACGCTCTTGATGCCGAAGTCCCGCGCCAGCGTTGCCGCGTGGAGCGGCCCCGCACCTCCGAAGGCGACGAGCGTGCAGCGCCGGCCGTCGATGCCGCGGTCGACCGTCACGTTGCGCAGCGCGCGCACCATGTTGGCATTGGCCACGCGCAGGATGCCGAGCGCGGTCTCGATCGGCGTCAGGCGGAGGCGCCGGGCGAGGCGCCCGATCGCCGCCTCGGCCAGGCCGAGGTCCATGCGCACGCCGTCGGCGAGCGGCTTCTTGGCATCGAGATAGCCCAGCATCAGGTTGGCGTCGGTTACGGTCGGCTCGCTGCCGCCGAGGCCGTAGCACACCGGGCCGGGGCTGGCGCCCGCACTTTGCGGCCCGACCCGCAGCATGCCCGCCTCGACGTAGGCGATCGAGCCGCCGCCGGCGCCGATCGACTGCACCGCGACCATGGTCTGGCGCACCGGCCGGTCGGCCAGGCTCGCCTCCCGGCGGCGCTCCGGCTTGCCGTGCCGGATGAGGCAGACGTCGGTGGTGGTGCCGCCCATGTCGAGGGTGAGCACGTTGTCGAGTGCGAGCTCGCGCGCCGCCTGGCGGGCGGCCGAGACGCCGGCCGCGGGACCGGAGAGTGCCAGCACGAGCGGCCGCTCGCGCACCATCGCGGTCGAGGCCATGCCGCCGGCGGAATGGAAGAGATGGAAATGCGCGGCCGCGGGCACCTCGCGGTCGAGCTCGTCGAGATAGGAGCCCACGAGCGGCATCGCCGCCGCGTTCAACACCGTGGCACTGGTGCGCTCGTACTCGCGCTCCTCCGGATTGACCCGGTGCGAGAGGGAGACGTGAGGGACGACGGCGGCGAGACGGTCGCCGACGATCCGCTCATGGGCCGGGTTCGCGTAGGCATGGAGAAGCGAGACCGCGACCGAGGAGACGCCCGAGCGCCGGACGGCCTCGACCAGCGGCTCGAGCGCCGCTCTCTCGAGCAGACTCTTCACCTTGCCGTCCGGCCCCATGCGCTCCTTGAGCTCGAAGCGGAGTGCGTCGGGCACCATGGGCGGAAGCTTAGGCGGCAGGCTCAAGGAATAGAGCGAGCGCCGGTTCTGCCGTCCGATCGCCAGCACGTCGGCAAAGCCCTCGGTGGCGACGAGGGCCACCGCCGGAAGCCGGTCCTCGACGATGGCATTGGTGACGAGCGTGGTGCCGTGGACCAGGATGGCCACGTCCTCCCAGCCGAGGCCAAGGGCGGCAAGGGCCGCGCGGAGGCTGGCAAGCGGGTCGCCGACACGGCTACGGACCTTGGCCGTCACGGTCGCGCGGCTCGTCGGATCGAGCGCGATGACGTCCGTGAAGGTGCCGCCGATGTCGACGCCGACGCGCCAACGACGAGCCGTCATGGGCCCCTCGGCGTTCGACGAGGTTGGGTGCGCCTCATCCGAGAATTTCCGTTTTACGGAACAACATTTCGAATTCCGAAGATTAATCGCAAACAGGCTCACCGTCAAGGACGGGAATCCAGAGATAGTGGCCCGGATCCACCTCATCCTTCGAGACGGCCGCTTCGCGGCCTCCTCAGGACGAGGTGAAACCGAAGCTCCAAGTCCTCACACTGAGGAGCGTCGCGGCTTGCGACGCGTCTCGAAGGGTGAGGTGAAACCGAAGCTCCAAGTCCTCACACTGAGGAGCGTCGCGGCTTGCGACGCGTCTCGAAGGGTGAGGACCTCGGCAACGTAACGCACTTTCGATCCGAACGGTGGCGGCTAGTGTCGCAACTGGCAACTTCGTCCCCGCGGGAGATAGACGTCATTGCGAGCGCAGCGAACCCCGGCGTACCCCGGGGTAGGGCGGGCGATCGAAACTCTCTCTAGATTGCTTCGTCGCCCTTCGGGCGCCTCGCGTGTTTTCCGGATTTGGTGAAATCCAGAACTAGGGTCTGTGGACAGTTATTTTGGGCTCGTCATTCCGGACAAGCAAATCATCGCGTCAACGATGATTTGCGCGATCCGGAATCCATTTTCGGGGCGGCGCAAGCCCATTGATGGATTCCGGATAGCAAGGCTCACAACCGGGAAAAGCTGCGCTTT
>DASPPM010000461.1:0-4167 GCA_035625535.1 Alphaproteobacteria bacterium | reverse complement strand
CGCGGCCGCCGCGTTCTCGATCTCGTTGTGGCTGAGCCCGCCCTCGCAGGGCACGAAGATCATCCCGGTGGGTGCCACGCGCGAGAGATAGCAGGCGTCGTGGCCCGCACCCGAGATGATGTCGCGGTGCGCGTAGCCGAGACGCTCGGCGGCGTTGCGCACGGCGGCCACGCACTCCGGGTGGAAATTGACCACGTCCGTATTGGCGACGCGCTCGAGCGCAAGCTCGAGGCGCTGCTCGCTGGCGATCGCCGAAAAGCGCCGCTGCATCTCCGCGTCGATCGCGGCGAGCACGGCCTCCTCCGGATGGCGCATGTCGATCGAGAAGGCTACGCGCCCGGGGACGACGTTGCGCGAGTTGGGATGGACCCTGAGCATGCCGACGGTGGCGACGGCATGGGGCGCATGGGCCTTGGCGATCTTCTCCAGGCAGGCGATCATGCGCGCGGCCCCCGCCATGGCATCGCGCCGGTTGGGCATGGGCGTGGTCCCGGCGTGGGAGTCCTGTCCCGTCACCACCGCGTCGTACCAGCGCTGGCCCTGTGCCCCCGTCACCACGCCGATCGTCTTCGCCTCCGCCTCGAGGATGGGGCCCTGCTCGATGTGCGCCTCGAAGAAGGCGCCGACCGGCCGTCCGCCGACTGGCACCTTGCCCTTGTAGCCGATCGCCTCGAGCGCCTCGCCCATGGCGACACCATCCGCGTCCTTGAGGCCGAGGGCGAAATCGAGGGTGAACTTGCCGGCGAAGACGCCGGACGCGGTCATGGCCGGGGCGAAGCGCGAGCCCTCCTCGTTCGTCCACACTACCGTCTCGACCGGCGCCTTGGTGGTGATGCCGAGGTCGTTCAGCGTGCGCAACACCTCGAGCCCGGCGATCACGCCGTAGGCGCCGTCGAACTTGCCGCCGGTCGGCTGGCTGTCGAGATGGCTCCCGGTCATGACCGGGGGCAGGCTGTCGTCGCTGCCCGCGCGGCGCGCGAAGATGTTGCCGATCGCATCCACGGTGATGCTGCAGCCCGCCGCCTCGCACCAGCGCACGAAGAGGTCGCGCGCCTGGCGGTCGAGCTCGGTCAGGGCCAGCCGGCACACCCCGCCCTTGGCCGTGGCGCCGATCTCGGCCATCTCCATGAGGCTCTGCCACAGCCGCTCGCCGTTGACCCTGAGGTTCTTCTGCATGGGATGTCTCCCCGAAGCACGCCAGTCGAGACCGTAGGAGGCCGTGCGAAGAGGGTCAAGCAGCGATGGCCCACCGGGGACTAGGCGCCATTGGCGCCTTTTCGTCTCGATCGTTGGGCGCCGCTGGCGTATATCATGGCGATGGCGGCAGGGCTCAATACGGTCGTCGAAACGATGGGTAAATTCGGAAAGGAGCTGATCAAAAGCATGCGGCAGGCGGCAGCGCACGCGAGCGGCCGCAAGGTGCCGGGCGTGCGCGTCACCACCGTGGCACTGCCTGATGCGAAGGCGATCCGACAAGCGCTGCACATGTCGCAACGCCGCTTCGCGGCGTCGTACCGGATCCCCCTCGCCACGCTCAAGAACTGGGAGCAGGGGCGGCGGATTCCGGACGCGCCGGCGGCGGCCTATCTGCTGGCCATCCAGCGCCGGCCGAAGGAAGTGATGGAAGCGGTGGCCGGATAGGGGCTGTGGACATTTATTTTCGCCTCGTCATTTCGGACAAGCAAATCATCGCACATGCGATGATTTGCGCGATCCGGAATCCATTTTCGGGACGGCGCGAGCCCAGTCGTGGATTCCGGATAGCAAGGCTCGCGACCGGAAAAAGCCCAGCTTTTTCCGGGCTCGCCTAAGCTTCCGGAATGACGATGGAGGTGAAAGTGGATCGGCCCTACCGCTCGACCGGCATGGCGCGCTCGATGATGGCGCGGAAATCGACGCCGGCGGGCAAGGTGCCGAAGGCGAGCCCATGGCCGCCGCCCGGCGCATCGTCCAAGCGCGAGGCGCAGAAGGCGTCGGCAATCGCCGGCGGCGCGTGGCGCAGGAGGAGGGAGGCCTGAAGCGCCAAGGCCGCGTCCTCGACGAGCCGGCGCATGCGCGCCTCCAAGCCGCCGCGCTCGGCGAGCTTCCCCTCGAGGCGCTCGACGAAGCGCTCGTAGCGGCGGTCAGCGCCGCGCGCAACGTGGAGCTCGGCGAGGAGCGCGTCCGCGCTCTCGGGCTCGCGCTCGAGCGCGCGCAGCACGTCGAGGCAGATGACGTTGCCCGAGCCCTCCCAGATGCCGTTGACGGGCGCCTCGCGGTAGAGGCGCGGCATCATGCACTCCTCGACGTAGCCGTTCCCGCCGTGGCACTCGAGCGCCTCGCCGATATGGCCGGGTGCCCGCTTGCAGATCCAGTATTTGGCGATCGCGGTCGCGACGCGGGCGAAGCCGCGCGCCTTGGGCTCGCGCCCGGCGTCGTCGAAGGCGCGCGCGACACGGAAGGCGAGCGCCGTCGCCGCCTCGGATTCGAGCGCCAGATCGGCGAGCACGTTCTGCATGAGCGTCTGGTCGATGAGGCGGCGCTGGAATGCGGTGCGGTAGGAGCAATGGTGGAGCGCCTGGACGAGGGCCTGGCGCATGAGGCCGGCGGAGCCGAGCGCGCACTCGAGGCGGGTGCCTTGCACCATGCCGATGATGGTGGCGACCCCGCGTCCCTCCTCGCCCACGAGGCGGCTCCAGGTCTCGTCGTACTCGATCTCGGCGGAAGCGTTGGAGCGGTTGCCGAGCTTCGCCTTGAGGCGCTGGAGGAGGATGCGGTTCTTGCTGCCGTCCTCGAGGAAGCGCGGCACGAAGAAGCAGGAGAGCCCGCCCTCGGCATAGGCGAGCGTCAAGAAGGCGTCCGACATGGGTGCGGAGCAGAACCATTTGTGACCGCTCAGGCGATAGGCCTCGCCCGGCCCGCGCCTCTCCTCGGGCCGCGCCCGCGTGGTGTTGGCGCGCAGGTCCGAGCCGCCCTGCTTCTCCGTCATCGCCATGCCGAAGGTGGCACCCGTCTTCTCGGCCGCGGGAATGAAGCGGCGATCGTAAGTGTCGCTCGCGAAGCGCGGCTCCCACAGGGCGGCGAGGGCGGGCAGGTGGCGCAGCACGGGAACGCCCGCGAAGGTCATGGCCATGGGGCAGCTCACCCCCGCCTCGCCTTGCGTCCAGAGATACGCGAGCGCCGCGCGCGCCACATGGGCGCCGGGGCGCTTCTCGACCCAGGCGAGGCTCGGCACGCGATGGCGAATGGCGAGCGCCATCAACTCGTGCCACGCCGGATGGAACTCGACCGCGTCGAGGCGATGGCCGAAGCGGTCATGGGTCCTGAGCTCGGGCGTGAAGCGGTTGGCGAGCTCGGCCAGGCGGATGACCTCGGCGCTGCCGACAACCTCGCCGAGGGCCGCGAGGCGGGCGTCGGCAAACTCTCCGCCTTGGCAGCGCACGGCCGCGCGCAAAGCCGCGTCCGTGCGGTAGAGGTTGACGTTGTCGAAGGGCGGGGGCTGGTTGAGCACCTCGTGGGTGCCGGGCGTGCGGTCGAGCGGTTGATCGGTCATGGTCGTCCTTGCGGCGGCGCCGGGGTGCGGCCGACTATACACCCGAATGGGAAAGGTGCGATTTGGCGCGTGAGGCGGCGCGCGCCGGCAAATGCAAAAGCCCCGGCGAGGGCCGGGGCTTGCCGCATCCGGAGAGGTGCCGTGCTTGGCGCTCAGGCGGCCTTGAGGATGTGCTCGAGGCGCTTGATCGCCTGCTTCTCGTCGAGCTTCTCGACCGCGGCAAGCTCGCGCGCGAGGCGGTCGAGGGCGGCCTGATAGATCTGCCGCTCGCTGTAGGACTGGTCGGGCTGGTCCGAGCCGCGATGGAGATCGCGCACCACCTCGGCGATCGACACCGGGTCGCCCGAGTTGATCTTGGCCTCGTACTCCTGGGCGCGCCGACTCCACATCGTGCGCTTGGCGCGGCTCCTGCCCTTGAGCGTCTTGAGCGCCGACTCCATGACCTTGCGCGTCGAGAGGCGGCGCAGGCCCGCCTGGCGCACCTTGGCGACCGGGATGCGCAGCGTCATCTTCTCCTTGTCGAACTGGATCACAAAAAGCTGCAGCGCCGTGCCCGCGATCTCCTGGGTCTCGACACCCGAGATGCGGCCGACGCCGTGCGTCGGGTAGACGACGAAGTCACCTTTGGCAAATCC
>DASPPM010000460.1:0-12178 GCA_035625535.1 Alphaproteobacteria bacterium | reverse complement strand
AGCGCCTCCAGGCGGACGACGCCGTCCGGGCCGACGGCAATTCGCTCAGCCGCGGGTGCTGCGGCGAGGACGGAATCATGCTCGATATCCGAGACCAAGAGGCGCTCACGGCCGGCGCCCGCGAGCGCCAGATTGTTGGCTTCCGTGCCCCCGCTCGTGAAGACGACCGCGGCAGGCGTGGCACCCGCGAGGGCCGCGACCGCCTCGCGCGCGTCCTCGACGCGCTTGCGCGCGCGCCGGCCGAAACGGTGCACCGAGGAGGCGTTTCCCGTCTCCGCCAACGCCGCCGCGATCGCGGCGAGCGCCTCCGACCGCAAGGGTGCGGTCGCGTTGTAATCGAGGTAGATGTCGCGGCTCATCGTCTCATCTGCCCGGCGTCGGCGGAGCCGGCTATGCCGTCCCGCGAGCGCCGGTCGAGCCCCCGCTCACGGCTTGCCCGAGGAGGCGACGTGCTGACGCGGGCGCGTCTCGCCCGCGGCTTCGCGCTCGGCGAGCTCGGCCTCGAGCTCGGCCACGCGCTCGTTGAGCGCCTTGACGCTGTCACGCAGGTCCTCGATCGCGCGCAGGAAGGGGTCGACGATATCCCCCGTAGGCGTGCCGTAGGCGAGGAAATCCTTGCTCGCGCGCTTGTCCTTGGGCATGACGATGCGCGCGGGATTGCCCACCACCGTGACGCCTTCGGGCACGTCCTTGGTCACCACGGCATTGGCGCCGACCCTGGCACCCTCGCCCACCCTGATGGCACCGAGGATTTGCGCGCCCGAGCCGACGATCACGCCGTTGCCGAGGGTCGGATGGCGCTTCATGCCGATCTGGGCGGCCGAATCGACCGAGGGCAGCACCCCTCCCAAGGTCACGTCGTGATAGAGCGTCACGTCGTCGCCGACCTCGGCCGTCTCGCCGATGACGACGCCCAGCCCATGGTCGATGAAGAGGCGCTGGCCGATCTTGGCCCCCGGATGAATCTCGATCCCGGTGAGGAAGCGGCCGATGTTGGAGATGACCCGCGCCGAGAGGCGCCAGCCGCCGAGCCAAGCCCAGTGAGCCACACGATGGAAGACCAGCGCAAGGAAGCAAGGATAGGCGAGCACCACCTCGAGCCGCGAGCGGGCGGCCGGGTCGCGCGCCATCATGGAGTCGATTTGGTCGCGTAAGCTCTTGAAATTCATGGCCCGACTGCGATATGTCTCGGCATGCCTCGGGACGCCTTAGCCGCTTTCCGGCGACGGGCCGACCCGGGGGTGCCACTGCGGGCATATAATTTGCCTGGAATCAACGGTCAAGTTAGCGGCACGTTGCTGCCGCCATGAAGCAGTTTGGCCCCGCACCCCCCCTTGGGCCCGCTTTTGCCCGAGCGAGGGTGTCGTGGAAGGAAGTGTCGGCCGATGCCTGAAGTAATATTCAACGGTCCCGACGGCCGCATCGAGGGCCGTTACCATCACAGCAAGATGCCGAACGCGCCGATCGCGCTTTTGCTGCACCCGCATCCGCAGCACGGCGGCACCATGAACAACAAGATCATCTATAACCTCTTCCAGGCCTTCGTCCGGCGCGGCTTCTCCACGCTGCGTTTCAACTTTCGCGGCGTGGGCCGCTCCCAGGGCAGCTTCGACCGGGGCGAGGGCGAGCTCTCGGACGCGGCCTCGGCGCTCGACTGGCTGCAGACCTTCAATCCCAACGCGGCGAGCTGCTGGATTGCCGGCTTCTCCTTCGGCGCCTGGATCGGCATGCAGCTCCTCATGCGGCGCCCGGAGATCGCCGGCTTCATCTCGATCGCACCCCCCGCCAATATCTACGATTTCTCGTTCCTGGCCCCCTGCCCCGCCTCCGGCATGATCATCCAGGGCGATTCCGACGAGGTCGTGCCCATCGAAGCCGTCAACAAGCTGGTCGACAAACTGAGCCAGCAGCGCGGCATCAAGATCGACTATCGGGTGATTCGCGGCGCCAACCACTTCTTCAACGACCAGCTCGAGGCCGTCATCTCGAATATGGAGCGCTATCTCGACGCGCGCCTCGCCCAGGCGGCGGAATAGGCGCCGCGGCGAGGGCGGAATCGCGGCGCCCCCCGCCCCATTCCCCTCTCAGTGCGGGCTCTTCTAGGCGGGGTGAAAGCGTCCGCCCGAGAGCGGACGGCTGACGCCGGTCGTCGAGGGCAGGCTGAGCGGCAAGCCCAGGCGCGAGCGCACGGCGAGCCAGGCGAACGCCTGGGCCTCGAGCGCATCGCCCTGCCAGCCAACCGCCTCGACGGGCTCGACCGGGGCAGCGAGCGCTGCCGCGAGTGCCGCCATCAGGGCCCCGTTGTGCCGCCCGCCGCCGCTTACGAGCCAACGCCGCGGTGCCGCCGGAAAGTGCCGCGCACCCGCCGCCGCCGCCGCCGCCACAAAGGCAGTGAGCGTGGCCGCCCCGTCGGCGAGCGTCAGGCGCTCGACCAGGCGCCAGCCGAAATCGTCGCGGTCGAGCGACTTGGGCACCGGCCGCGTGAAATAGGGATGGTCGAGCAGCCCCGCGAGCAGCTCCTTATCGACGCGACCGGCGCGCGCCATAAGACCGTCCGCGTCCATGGCGCGGCCGGTATGGCGGCTCAGCCAATCGTCGATCGGCGCATTTCCCGGGCCGGTGTCGAAGGCAAGCACGGCGCCGTCCTCGCCGATCCAGGTCACGTTCGCGACCCCGCCGAGATTGAGCACGGCAAGCGGACGTGCCAGGCCCGCGGCGAGGACCGCATGATAGAGCGGGGCAAGCGGCGCCCCCTCCCCGCCCTCGGCCACGTCGGCGCTGCGGAAATCGTTGACCACGTCGATCCCCGTCGCGCGCGCGAGCATGGCGCCGTCGCCGATCTGCCAGGTGCGCCCTTCGCGCGGACGGTGGAGGATGGTGTGGCCATGAAAACCGATGAGATCGATGGCGCGCGCTTGCAGCTTTTGACTCGCGAGGAAGCGCTCGACCGCCTGCCCATGGGCGAGCGTGAGCAGCCGCTCCGCCCCGGCCGTGTCGCCCTTCCCGCCGAGCACACTGCGCACCGCCGCGCGCACGTGTGCGTCGTAAGGGTAGGTCGCCCACGGTCCGGCCGTGATGCGGCGCTCGCCGTCGGTCGTGAGGCAGGCCACGTCGATGCCGTCGAGGGAGGTGCCGCTCATCAGGCCCAGGACGGTGGCTGGCAAGTTCAAAGCATCCTCTCATCAGCCGGGCGGCTGGCGCCGCGGCCTCGCTCCCCTCGCGTTTCCCCCGGCGTTGTTCGGGGGGATCGATTGTGCTAAAGCACGGCACTCCCGGCAACCAGAGTTGTGCGCCGAAGCACCACGCCCTCGTCCGCACCGACATGAAGAAAATTCGCTCCGACTTTCTGCGCAACATCGCCGAGCGCGGGTTCATCCACCAGATCAGCGATCCCGAAGGGCTCGACGCGCGCCTCGCGGGCGGGCGCACCGTCGCCTACATCGGCTTCGATTGTACGGCACCCAGCCTCCATGTCGGCAACCTCGTCGGCATCATGCTGCTGCGCCATTTCCAACGCACGGGACACAAGCCGATCGTGCTCATGGGCGGAGGTACGACGAAGGTCGGCGACCCCTCCGGCAAGGACGAGGCGCGCAAGCTGTTGAGCGAGGACGACATCGCCGCCAACATGGCCAGCATCAAGGCTGTGTTCGAGAAATTCCTCGACTTCGGCGACGGCCCCGGTGACGCCGTCATGGCGAATAACGCCGAGTGGCTCGACCGCCTCGAGTACATCCCCTTCTTGCGGGATGTCGGCCGCCACTTCTCGGTCAACCGCATGTTGGCCATGGACAGCATCAAGCTGCGGCTCGATCGCGAGCAGCCGCTCTCCTTCCTCGAGTTCAACTACATGGTGCTGCAAGCGTACGACTTCCTCGAGCTCGCTCGGCGCTACGGCTGCGCGCTCCAGATGGGCGGCTCGGACCAGTGGGGCAACATCGTGAACGGCGTCGAGCTCGCCCGCCGCGTCGAGGGACGCGAGCTCTTCGCGCTCACGACCCCGCTCATCACCATGGCGTCGGGTGACAAGATGGGCAAGACGGCGGCGGGTGCCGTATGGCTCAATGAGGAAATGCTCAGCGCGTACGACTACTGGCAGTTCTGGCGCAATACGCACGATACCGACGTCGGACGCTTCCTGAGACTCTTCACCCACTTGTCGAGCGCCGAGATCGGGCGCCTGGAAAAGCTCCGAGGCAGCGAGATCAACCAGGCGAAGATCGTGCTCGCCAACGAGGCGACCGCACTTTGCCACGGCCGTGCCGCCGCCGAGAGCGCGGCCTCGACCGCAGAGCGCACTTTCGTCGAGGGTAAGTTCGGCGACGCCCTGCCGGAGAGCGAAGTGAGCCGCGCGCAACTCACGGGCGGCTGGCCCCTGCTTCGCGCCCTCGTCGACACCAAGCTCGCCTCGAGCAACAGCGACGCGCGCCGCAAGATCCGCGAAGGTGCCGTGCGCGTGAACGACGCCGTCGTCAGCGACGAGATGCGGCAGCTCAGCCTCGCGGACCTCGGCGCGGAAGGCGTCATCAAGCTCTCCCACGGCAGGAAGCGGCACGCCCTCGTACGGCCGAGCTGAGGCGCATCTCCTTCGCCATGAGCGTTGCCCTTGCAGGGAGCAGCGGTTGGCATTAGTATGACATTGTCATATAAACCGTACGAACAGCGAAGGAGCGCGCCTATGCCTCGCACAAGCCGTCCGATCACCGTCACCCTCGGCGATCTTCAGGAGCGCGTGGAGGCGCGGGTGAAGTCCGGGGCCTACGCGTCGGCGAGCGAGGTCATGCGCGCAGCGGTGCGCGCGCTTGAGCGCGAGGAGGCCGCGCTCAACGAGTGGCTCAAGCGGCGCGTGGAGGAGGCTTTCACCGATCCGCGGCCGAATGTGCCTGCCCTCGACGTATTCAGGCGCTTGCGCAAGCGTAATGCGCGCCAGGTGAAAGCCCGGTCGAATGAAAAGGCGTAGGGTCAGCTTTCGCCCACTCGCGGAAGCCGATCTCCTTGAGATCTATCGTTACATTGCAGAGAAAGCCGGCCGCGAGGCCGCCGGCGGCTACATCGATCGTATCGAGGCCGCTTGCGGTGCATATGAGCGTGGCTAGCGCCCCTCAATCCGGCAAAGCTCGCCCGCGACGCGATGAAGATGCTACGGATACGGCTCCTTGCGCAGATTGAAGGCGATGGAGATGCGCGCCCGGTCTCCGCGATGCGAAAATACCGTATGCGGGATATAGCTCGGGAAAAGGATCATCAGGCCGGGGACGGGGCGGACGAAGATGCTCGGCCGGAGGAGCCCGGGGAAGAACGTGCTGGTGCGGCCCTGACAGGGATCGAAGAGCTGAAGCAGCGTGCTCTTCTCGGGATCGCCCGAGGAATCGCCGGCATCGACATAATAGGTGCCCGACCAGGTGGCGCCGGGATGGGTGTGCGTCTTGTTGAAGTCGGCGGTGCGGCTGACATTGGCCCAGGCCTGCAGCGTCCAGCCGAACTCCGTCGGCTTGACCCCTTGGGCCAGCATGATCTCTGTGGTGGCATGATTGGCCATCTCCACCATGCGGCCGACCAGCGTCTTGCCCGCTTCCCCGCACCATTCGAGCAGCCCGGTCTCGGAATGCCAGCCGCCGATGTTGCTCTTGGCCTGCCCGCCGCTTTCCCGCTCATGGGCGAGGATATGGCGCCGGAGCTCCTTGTTGAGTCCGGCGCTGTCCGCCCAGACGTGGCGCATGACCGGGCTCGGAAAGCAATAGTCGAGTTTGACGGCATCGAGCTCGGACATGAATCCATCACCGCTTTGCGGCGCTCTGTTGCGGGCCTACACTACCACCGCCCGAACAAGCCTTGCAGCAGCTTCCGCCCACCCGGAGCGCTCAACCGCCGCCTTGCATCGGCTTGACCTGGTCGCTTGGCTCCGGAGTGAGGTCCGAGCCGCCGCCGAACAAGCCCCTGACCAGTTCGCGCAAAATGCCGGGAGCAAGTGCGGAGAGCGGGTTCACCGTCACGTCCGGATCGTCGAGCTTGCCCTTTGCCACATAGGTCGCAGCGAAGGTTCCGCCGCCCTTCGGCCCGACGAGCACCTCGTTGAGCCCCGGGATGTTCCCCAACAGGCTGTTGAGCGTGTAGATGGGCACGATCGTGCCCTCGATGCGGAGCTGGTTGGCGTCGGGATCGAGCCAGCCCTCGAAGGTGAGCCCTAGCTCGGAGCCGACCGTGCGCCCGTCCTTGATCGCGACGCGCGTGCCCGTCCTGGTGAAGGGCGCGATGAGAGCGCTGAAACCGATCCCTTCGCCCGACAGCCTTTCGCCGGCGTCGGCGGGCGAGGTAACGGTCAATAGCTTGACCGGGAACGGAGCCTGCAGCAGCTTGAAGTCCGTCATGCGCAAGATACCCGAGAGCGGAGGGTCGGCTTTCGTGTCGTCGTAGGTGCCGGCGATCCTGAGCTTGCCGCCCACGACGTTGTCGGCGAAGTCGACGGCCCTGAGCACGTCACCGGCATTATCGGTGCTGATCGCAAGCCTGCGCTTGCCGTCCTCCGCGACGATCTCAAGGTGAAAAGGCGCTCCGCTCGCGGTCTTGGCATCGAAGACCGCGCGCGAGGCACGCCGTCCGTCATAGTCGATGGTCGCGGAGGCGTCGCTCAAGGGCACGTCCGCCGACTGGCTGAGCCACAGCCTCTTGACGCCAAGCGCTATCGCAAGCGTGGCCCCGGGCTCTTTCGGCTCATTGCCTGTGTCCTTGAGGAAGGGTGCCGCGTCGAATGCGTCGCCGCGGAGCTCGATAGCATAGCCGTCATCCGGACGGCGTGTGACGGCGACCGCCAGCCTGTCGCGAAAGATGGCAAGGCGATCGAGCCGGGCGGCGCTGAAGGCGCCGCTTGCGGCATCGAAGCTCACCTCGCCATGCAGCGCGAGGTCCGGCGCCTCGACCGCGAAATCGGGAATGGCGCTCAGCTTTTCGCCGCTCAAGATCAGCGTGGCATGGGCCTTGCCGGTGGCACCCGGCAGCTTTCGCCAATCGATCTCCGGGAGCCTGAGACGGGCCTTGGTCAAGTCGAGAGCGAGATCGGCCCGGGTAGGGCCATGGTCGGCTCCCTTGAGGTCGAGCTCGGCATGCACGGGTCCCCTCAGGATCCCCGGGGCATCGAGGCCGAGAGTCTTGCGTGCCTGATCGTCGAGATCGCCCGCGAGGCGTATGCGCCGCTCCGGCAGCCTTCCGAAGGTCTCGCTCCACGAGAGCGAGACCGGAACGGGGCCGATCGTGGCCTCGCCGGTCGCCTGCATGCCCGCCTTGTCGACCTTCAGCGCGACGTTGCCCCGGCTCAGATCATGACCCATGAACATGGATGCCATGCTTATGTTCTTCATATCCCCGGACGCCGAGGCATCGATCTGAGCCAAGCGAAGGTCGTGAAGCAGCGGAAACTTGAGGACGAGGCGGATGACCGAGTCGCCCGCCATCTTCTTGGGGTCGAGGCCGAGTTTCGAGACATAGTGGAGCGGCTCGTGATCGGCCAGCTGCGCCGCCGCGACCAGCGGACCGTGCAGCGCCAAGTCGATGGCCATACGCTGGTCCTCGCCGTCGAGGCCGGTGATCGCGATGGTACCCGAATCGACGGCGAGGCCCTCGGCGCCGCCCTTGTCGATGGCGATATTGAAGCTCTTCTCGTCGAAATGAACCTCGCCCCCGGCACCTCGCACCTTCGGCATCTTTTCGAGATAGCGCACGTCGATACCGGAGAGACGCATGCTGCCGTTGACCCTATCGAAGTCGAGGTCCTTGAAATCGGGGCCGTGGCCGTGGGCTTCGATCGAGGCGTAGAGGTCATCGACCATTCCGGCGGAAAGGTTGGCTGTGATCCAGGCCCGCGGGTTCCCGGCGACGCTCGCCGGCCAAAGCTTCGGCAGGTCATCGACCTTGACGCCCTTGCCCACGACATCGAGCGTCGCCGTGCTGTTGCCGTCGATCTCATGTGCCGTGCCGTGAAGCGTGAAGGTGGTGCCGCCGAGATCGATGTCTGCCTCATCGAGCGTGAGGGCGGTGCCGTGCTCGGCAAGGGCGCCCTTGGCCGCCAGGCTCTTCACGTCCAGGTCCGCGGAATAAAGCTCGCGCAGCACGAGGCGGCCTTCGCCGGCGGAAACGTCGAAGTTGAGCGCGCCGAGTGAGCCGTCGGGCTCGAACTGCACGTGAATTTTTCCGGCGAAGGGAAGCGAGAAGTGCGCCATGGGCGCAAGCTCCGGTGCCGCCTGGGCGACCGTCGCCGGATTGAGCCCGCCGAAGGCAACGTCGAGGCTGAGCGTCCGCGTCGTCGCGTTGTAGAGTCCGCGCGCGTCGAAATGGCTGGCCAGGTCCTGGACATGGAGATCGAGGACCGCGGCCGCGCGGAGGCCGGCCGCGTCGCGCTCGAGCACGAGCCGGGGGAGCTGCGCCTTCCAGGAGGTGTCCCAGCGGCTGCCTTCGACGACGAGGTTAGCATTCGTGATGGTGATGCGGCGCAGGAAGCTGATCGGCCGCTCGCGATCGGGCCGCCGCAACATGTCCTCCAGCATGGCCGGCAGCACGTTCGAGCGGACCTGCGAGACCGATTGGTCGGCAAACTCGAGATTGAACCTGCCCTCCGCATTCCGGCGCAGATGGAGTTGCGCGCCGCTGACTTCGAGCGAGGTGGGTGCCACGACTCCCTCGATCAAGGCGCGCGCGCTCAAGCGAAGCGAGATTTCCGGGAGCGTGAGGAGCGGCTGTCCGGCGGGATCGATGACGTGGATGCCCACGCCCTCCAAATCGAGCGTGCGCTCCCAACCGCCCCAGGCGAGCACCGTGCGGTCGATCCTGACAATGAAGCCGCGGTCAGGGGCCGAGAGCGCCTCCTCGACATAAGGAGTGAGCAGGCTGAGCGTGATGGGGCCTTGGGACAGCCGCCACGCCGTAACGGCGACAAGGATGGCGATGCCCGCCACGATCGTGCCGAGCACTTCGACGAGAATCCTGGCCGATCGCCTGACCACTAAAGCGCCGCCTTGACAAGGATCACGGCCGCCCCGTCGCGCGGGGCAATCGCATTTGGCCGCCTCGCCCTTCGAGACGCGCGCTGCGCGCGCTCCGCAGGGTGAGGCGGACCGCAAATCCAGCGAATTTCCTCGTCCTGAGGAGGGCCGAAGGTGCGACTCGAAGGGCGAGGAAATCCAATCAACGCCAAATGCAATCGCCCCGCCCAGGCCTCGCCAAGAGACGATCCCCGCGAAGCGCCGCGCTTCGCCTCTCGCGGCGAGGCGCCGCCTCCGCGCAAAGAACGGCCGGCTGCGATTACGTCCCTCTCAGAGCCCACGCCCCACCCTCGACAAGACTTGACCGCTACCCGGGGTTCGCGCAGTTTTGCTGGCTGGCGGGCCGACGGGAAATGAAGCATTCGACCTTCTTAGCCGATTTGCCGGAGCTACCCAAGCCGGCAGATCCAGCCCGTGCGCGCATCGGGCTCGAGCATTGGGGCGAGCGGGCCGCGGCGAGCGGGAAGCGGCAGCTCGCGCTCGACGCGGCCGGCATTGCCCGGAACCCCGCCGGGCGCCGGCTGCTCGAGACGATTTTCGGCAACAGCCCCTTCCTCACTCACTGCGTCCTCGTCGATATCGCCTTCGCCCGCGAGCTCTTTCAGAGTGGCGTCGAAGAGGGCTACGCGCAAGTGCTGGCTTCGCTCGAGCGCATCGATGCGCGCGAGCGCTCGAGCGACGAGGTCATGGCGGCGCTCAGGACCGCCAAGCGCCGCGCGGCTCTCGCCATAGCGCTTGCCGATATCGCGCAGCTTTGGCCGCTCGAGCGAATCACGGCGGCATTGAGCGGGCTCGCCGAGAAGTGCCTGCAAATCGCCGTGCGCCACCAGCTCTGGCTCGCCGCGCAGCGCGGCTGGCTCGAGCTCGCCGAGAAGGCCGCGCCGGAGCGCCGCTCCGGCTTTTTCTGCCTGGCCTTGGGCAAGCTTGGCGCGCACGAGCTCAACTATTCGAGCGACATCGACCTCGTCGTGCTTTACGACGACGAGAGGGTCGCGACCGCGGACCGGGATTCGCTCAGCCACAATTTCGTGCGACTCACGCGCAGCATCGTGCGCATGATGCAGGAGCGCACGCCCGACGGCTACGTCTTTCGCACCGACCTGCGCTTGCGTCCTGATCCGGGGGCAACGCCCGTCGTCGTTTCGAGCGCCGCGGCCGAGCTCTATTACGAGAGCCTCGGCCAGAATTGGGAGCGCGCCGCCTTCATCAAGGCGCGTCCGATTGCCGGCGACCTCGAAGCAGGCGAGGCCTTCCTGCGCAGGCTCAAGCCCTTTCTCTGGCGCCGCCATCTCGATTTCGCCGCCGTCAAGGACATCCACTCCATCAAGCGCCAGATCCACGCGCACCGCGGGGGCGGCAGGATCGCGGTCCTGGGCCACGATTTGAAGCTCGGCCGCGGCGGCATCCGCGAGATCGAGTTTTTCGCCCAGACCCAACAGCTCATTTGGGGCGGGCGCGAGCCGGAGTTGCGCGTGCGCGGGACATGCGAGGCGTTGCGCGCACTCGTCGCGCGCGGGCATGTGCAGGCGCAGGTCGCGGACGAACTCATCGAAAGCTACGGCTTCCTGCGCAAGGTCGAGCACCGCCTGCAGATGATCGACGACCAGCAGACGCAGAGGCTGCCCGACCGGGCACAAGAGCTGGGCAAGCTCGCGGTCTTTCTCGGCCGCGCGGACGGGGTGGCGTTCAGCGAGGAGCTGGTGCGCCACCTGAAGCGCGTCGAGCAACATTACGGGCGGCTCTTCGAGGAGGCGCCGGAGCTGGGGGCTGCCGCCGGCAATCTCGTCTTCACCGGCGCCGACCACGATCCCGAGACGCTCGAGACGATCGCCGCACTCGGCTTCAAGGAGCCCAAGGCCGTCTCGACCACGATCCGCGGCTGGCACCACGGCCGCTATCGCGCGATGCGCAGCACGCGCGCGCGCGAGCTTCTGACCGAGTTGACGCCGGCGCTCTTGAAGGTGCTCGGGAGCACCGTCAATTCCGACGCGGCCCTCATGAGCTTCGACCGCTTCCTCTCGCGCCTGCCCTCGGGCGTGCAGCTTTTCGCGCTCTTCTACTCGAACCCGGGGCTCTTGGCCCTTGTCGCCGAGATCATGGGGAGCGCGCCCCGCCTCGCGGCACAGCTTGCCGAGCAGCCGCTCCTTCTCGACGGCGTGCTTTCCGGCGATTTCTTCGCACCCCTGCCGGGCGAGGCGGCGCTCGCCGAGGGCCTCGCCGCGGCATTGCGCCAGGCCGGCGATTTCGAGGACGTGCTCGACATCACCCGGCGCTGGACCAACGACCGCAAGTTCCAGGTCGGCGAGCAGATGCTGCGCGGCAACCTCGATCCCGAGGCCGCGGGACCTGTGCTCGCAGACATCGCCCAGGCCGTGATCGGCAACCTCGTCGAGCCGGTCACGGCCGAGCTCGCCGAGACGCACGGCCGCATCGCGGCGGGGGCGCTCGCCGTGGTCGCTCTCGGCAAGCTCGGCGGGCGCGAGATGACGATGACGTCGGATCTCGACCTCCTTTTCATCTACGACGTGCCGGAGGAGATCGAGGCCTCCGACGGGCGCCGACCCTTGGCCCCCAGCCACTATTACGTACGGCTCTCCCAGCGCCTGCTGGGCGCCCTCACCTCGCTCACCGGCGAGGGACGGCTCTACGAGGTCGACATGCGCTTGAGACCGTCCGGCGAGAAGGGACCGCTCGCGACCAGCCTCAAGGGCTTCCTCGACTACCAGAGGCAAGACGCCTGGACCTGGGAGCATATGGCGCTCACGCGCGCCCGCGTGGTCTTCGGCCCGCCCGCGCTCAAGGCGCGCATCGAGGCCGCCTTGCGCGAGGTGCTGACCGCGCCGCGCGATCCCGAGAAGCTCCTCCTCGACGTGGCCGACATGCGCGCGCGCATCGAGCGCACGCATCGCACCGACAATATCTGGGAAGGCAAGCGCGTGCGCGGCGGCCTCGTCGATCTCGAGTTCATCGCCCAATATCTCGAGTTGCGCCATGCGGAGCGTCACCCCGGCGTGCTTAGCACCAACACGACGGAGGCCTACGAGGGTCTCGCGGAGCGCGGCTGCCTCGAGAGCCAGGCGGCGCGCGAGCTCGTCGCGGCGACGCGGCTCTGGCGCCGCGTGCAGGGCATCCTGCGCTTAGCCGAG
>DASPPM010000459.1:0-8606 GCA_035625535.1 Alphaproteobacteria bacterium | reverse complement strand
CTCAAGCGCTGAGCCATGGCATCGCCGCGAGGGGGCTATCGCCTGTCTCGGCGGCAACGGCGGCAGAGAGCGGCATGTCGGTGAGAGAGGCCCGGATCAGACTCTTCGTCGCAAGCGAGCTCGCCGCGGGGGCCGCGGTCGGGCTTTCGCCCGAGCAGGCCCACTATCTCAAGAGCGTCATGCGCACGGCCGTGGGCACGCCGCTTCTCCTCTTCAACGGCGCGCAGGGGGAGTGGCGCGCGCGGCTCGAGGCGCTCGGCAAGGGCTGGGCCTCCTGCGCGGTCGAGGCCGAGACGCGCCCACAGGCAGCGGAGCCCGATCTCTGGCTCGTCTTCGCGCCGGTCAAGCGCGCGCGCATCGATTTCGTGGCGCAGAAGGCGACCGAGCTCGGCGCCTCGGCCCTCTGGCCCGTCTTCACCCGGCGTACCGCGGTCAGCCGCGTGAATGCCGAGCGCCTGCGCGCCAACGCGGTCGAGGCGGCCGAGCAATGCGAGCGGCTCACGGTGCCGCGCATCTTCGAGCCGGCCGCACTCGAGGACGTGATTGCCGGCTGGCCCGCCGAGCGGCGCATCCTCCTCTGCGACGAGCGCCGAGGCGGGCTTGCGATCGGGGAGGCGCTCGCGGGAGCGGCGGCCGAGCCCAAGCCTTGGGCGGTCATGGTCGGCCCCGAAGGCGGATTCGCGAGCGACGAGCTTGACCGCCTGCGAAATCTACCCATTGTTAAGCGCGTCAGTCTGGGGCCGCGCGTGCTCCGGGCCGACACCGCAGCACTGGCAGCGCTCGCCTGCTGGCAAGCGATTGTCGGCGACTGGCGCGGCGTTCCCTGACAAACGTCCGCTTAGGACCGATCCCACAACGGCACAAGGCAAAGGTCGCGCATGTCCGGACCGCCCAAAGCGAGCGGCGAGCCAATCGAGAGCAAGGCGCAGCTCGTGCAGTACATTGCCGAGGGCTGCAAGCCCCCGGCGCTTTGGCGGATCGGCACCGAGCACGAGAAGTTCACCTTCCATCACGGCACCCTCAAGCCCCTTGCCTACGCCGAGCCGGGCGGGGTGAGGGCTCTGCTCTCGGCACTCAAGGATCGCTTCGGCTGGGATCCCGTCTATGAGGGCGAGAACTTGATCGCGCTCGCCAAGGGCCAATGCACGATCACGCTCGAGCCGGGCGGCCAGCTCGAGCTCTCGGGTGCTCCGGTCAGGACGCTCCACGAGACCTGCGCCGAGGTGGGACAGCATCTCTACGAAGCGAAGGCGGTCGGCGAGACGCTGGGCTTCGGCCTGATCGGGCTCGGGTTCCATCCCAGCGCCAAGCGCGAGGAGATTCCCTGGATGCCGAAGGGGCGCTACAAGATCATGCGCGCCTACATGCCGAAGAAGGGCAGGCTCGGCCTCGACATGATGTTGAGGACCTGCACCGTGCAGGTGAACCTCGATTTCGCCTCCGAGGCCGACATGGTCGAGAAATTCCGGGTGGCCATGGCGCTCCAGCCGGTGGCCGTGGCGCTCTTCGCCAACTCGCCCTTCAGCGAGGGCCGCCCCAACGGCTATCTCTCCTACCGCAGCCACGTGTGGACCGACACCGATCCCGACCGCTGCGGCATCCTGCCCTTCGTCTTCGAGCCGGGCATGGGCTTCGAGCGCTACGCCGACTATGTGCTCGACATGCCCATGTACTTCGTCTTCCGCGACGGCGCCTACATCGATGCGAGCGGCCAATCCTTCCGCGATTTCATGGCGGGAAAGCTGCCGGCACTTCCCGGCGAGCGGCCGCGCATGGGCGATTGGATCGACCATCTCACCACCGCCTTCCCCGAGGTGCGGCTCAAGCGCTATCTCGAGATGCGCGCAGCGGACGGCGGCCCGTGGCGGAGTCTTTGCGCGCTCCCCGCACTTTGGGTCGGGCTGCTTTACGACAGCGTGGCGCAGGACGCGGCCTGGCAGCTGGTCAAGGACTGGACGATCGCCGATCATGAATATTTGCGCCGGGAGGTGCCGCGGGCGGCGCTCAAGACGCCGTTCAAGGGGCGCACGATGCGCGAGCTGGCGCTCGACGTGCTCGCGATCGCGACCGCCGGCTTGGAGCGCCGCGCGCGCGCCGAGAGCGATTTCTCGGACGAGAGCCCGTTTCTCGACGTCTTGTGGGAGACCGCGCGCGCCGGCCGCACGCCCGCCGAGGAGCTGCTCGAGGCCTATCGCACGCGCTGGGGCGAGAGCGTCGAGCCGGTCTTCCGCGAGTTCGCCTATTGAGGGTCTGGCACTGAGCGGAGCACAATCGGGGTCGGGTTAAGGACGAGGAAGGGCTAAGCCATGACGGAGAGAAAGCCGGTCAAAGTTCTCGGCATCTGCGGCAGCCTGCGCAAGGGCTCGTACAATAGGATGGCCTTGCAGGTGGCGGCCGAATCGCTGCCGCCGGGCATGACGCTCGAGACGTTCGACATCGGCACGCTGCCGCTCTACAACGACGACGTGCGGGCCGCCGGCTATCCCAAGCCCGCGGCGGAGCTGCGCGCCAAGATCAAGGCGGCGGACGCGCTTCTCTTCGTGACCCCCGAGTACAACTACTCGATCTCCGGCGTGCTCAAGAACGCCATCGACTGGGGCTCGCGCCCGCCCGACCAGCCCTTCGACGGCAAGCCGGTCGCGATCATGGGGGCGAGCGGCGGTCCCGTGGGCACCGCGCGCGCGCAATACCACCTGCGCCAAATGTGCGTCTTCCTCAACATGTTCCCGGTCAACAAGCCCGAGGTCATGATCGGCCTGGCCCAGAACAAGTTCGACGCGGACGGCAAGCTGATGGACGAGACGACGCGCGGCTTCATCAAGGACCTGCTCGTCTCCCTCGATGCCTGGACGCGAAAGCTGCGGGGCGAGTGAGGAGCGCATGCCGGATTTGGGACGGCGGGCACGGTTGCTTCCGGCGTCCGGCATGTGAGAGCTGATTGGGAGGATAGATGCCGATCCGGCACACGCTTTCCGTCATGGCGGGATTCGCCTGCCTCTTAGGCTGCAGCCTTGTCAGCTCCGATCAATCCCCTGACGAGCTCCGTCAGCTCATGGACCGGGACAAGGTCGCCATCTATTTTCTCGGGCAGACGGCGCCCGCGGCGAAATTTCCCGAGAAGATCGGCCCGGTCGAGGGGCGCGTTTGCCAGAGCGCGCTGCTCCAGTCCATCACCGAATTCCAAGCCTTGCAGGCCTTGTGGTCGAGCGCGCAAGGGAAGGGGGCTAAGGCCGTCGTGAACACCACGTGCGGCTCGTCCTCGTTCCTGCTGCTTACCGGCACCTCCTATTGTTGGCCGGGCTATTATTGCGAAGGCGAGGCGGTCAAATAGCCGGCGATGGAAGACGCACGACGGACGCAGCCGCGGCGGCGCTTCCCGTCGTCCGTCCCCGGCCTAGGGCTTTATCGCCTCGTCGGTCAGCTGGTCGAGGAGCTGCACCATATGCTGCACGGCGACCGGCTGGCTGGTGACGTTGTAGTTCTGCGTCAGCTGGTCCGGGTCCTCATACGTGAGCCTGACATGGCCGCTGGTGTCCTCGTAAGCGAGGATGCGAAGCGGCAGCTCGAGGCCGATCGCGCGTTGACCCTTCAAGAGGCCGGCGTCGAAGGGCGGATTGGAGACGGTGAGCACTTGCGCAGCCGCGATGGTCTCCCCGCCGGCCTTGGCGATGGCGCGCAGGTCGGTGCGCGACACGATGGTGAAGCCGTTCTTCTTGAGGAGGTCCTCGAGCCGATCGAGGGTCTGGGTCACATCGTAGGGGCTGCTCTTGGTCACGAGCCCGGGCGGCAGCGCATGGGCCCAAGGCGGGGCCAGGAACAGCACCGCGACCATGACAAGCGCGAGAAGGACCGTGCGCGCGCGCATGCCCTCTCTTGTACGGGGCCGCGGCAACTTGCGCAATGGCGGCTTATGCCGCGGTGCCGCCGACCGTGAGGCGCTCGATGAGAAGGGTCGGTTGCCCGACCCCGACCGGAACCCCCTGGCCGTCCTTGCCGCAGGTGCCGATGCCGGAATCGAGCCGCAAGTCGCTGCCGATCATCTTGACGCGCGTCAGCACGTCGGGGCCATTGCCGATGAGCGTGGCTCCCTTGACCGCGGGACCCACCTTGCCATCCTCGATCAGATAGGCCTCGGAGGCCGAGAACACGAATTTGCCCGAAGTGATGTCGACCTGGCCGCCGCCGAAGTTGACGGCATAGAGCCCGCGCTTGACCGAGCCGATGATCTCCTGAGGCTCGTGCGCGCCGGCCAGCATGTAGGTGTTGGTCATGCGCGGCATGGGGTGGTGGGCGAAGCTCTGGCGCCGGCCGTTGCCTGTCGGCGCCATGCCCATGAGGCGCGCGTTCTGGCGATCCTGCATATAGCCCGCGAGAACGCCGTCCTCGATCAGCACGGTGCGTTGCGAGGGCGTGCCCTCGTCGTCGACCGTGAGCGAGCCGCGTCGCTCGGGCAAGGTGCCGTCGTCGACCACGGTGACGCCCGGGCTGGCGATGCGCTCGCCCATCAGGCCGGAGAAGGCGGAGGTCTTCTTGCGGTTGAAGTCGCCCTCGAGGCCGTGGCCGATCGCCTCGTGCAAGAGCACGCCCGGCCAGCCGGGACCGAGCACCACCGGCATCTCGCCGGCGGGCGCCGGGACGGAGCCGAGATTGACGAGCGCCTGGCGCAGCGCCTCGTCCACCTGCTCCCGCCAGCTGGCGGGGTCGAGGAAGCGCTCGAAGCTCAAGCGCCCGCCGCGCCCGTCGGAGCCGGTCTCCATGCGCTCGCCTTGGGCGGCAACGATGGTGACGTTGAGGCGCACGAGCGGGCGCACGTCGGCCACAAGCTGGCCTTCCGCGCGCAGCACGGCGACGGCCTGCCAGCTGCCGGAGAGCGAGGCCATGACCTGCCGCACGCGCGGGTCCTTGCTGCGCGCATAGGCGTCGATTTCGGCGAGGAGCTTGACCTTGCGCTCGAAAGCGACGCCGGCAAGGGGGTTCTCCTCGCGGTAGAGGTGCCGGTTCGTACCCTGCGGCGGGGCCGCGAGGGTGCCGCCCCGCCCCGCGTGCACGGCCTTTACCGTGGCCGAGGCGCGCGCGATCGCGTCCTCGGAAAGCTCGGAGGCATGCGCGAAGCCGATGGCTTCGCCCGCGACCGCGCGGAGCCCGAAGCCCTGCGTGGTATCGAAGGACGCGCTCTTGAGCCGCCCGTCCTCGAATGCCAGCGCCTCGGACTGGGCATATTCGAGGAAGAGCTCGCCGTCGTCCGCGCCCTTGAGGGCCTGGTCGACGGTGCGCTCGACGCGAGGGCGATCGAGCCCGGCGCGGTTGAAGAAGAGATCCTCGACGATTGCGCGGTCGGACATGCGGCCTTCTCCAGCTTGCGCGGCGACGGCTCGACCTCGGAACGGCAGCCATCGCGCGCCGGCTTCGTCGCGTCAAGCTCACGAGAATATATGGGCTTGCGCTCGCTGCAAGTCACGCGGAGTGCTGGCGCCCCTGCGCGAATTCCGCGAGCCGCCACGAAAGCTTCTTGAGACGTTCTCCAATTCATGCGACATATCGTCGCGGAAAACGGTGCAAGGGTGCGGAAAGGCTGGTTTTTCCACCGTTTTGCAGGAGCTCGCGCGAGCCTAGGGTGCGCCCTTGGCCGCCGCCGAGCTCGCGCGGGTCCGGTTGTTCGCCCCGCGGGGCCTATTGTATTGTCGCGCGCGCTGGGTGAGGCAAGCCCGAGACCGGAGCGCGGCATCGCCTGCGCTCGAGCGGCGGAAGGGGTTCCGCGCTTACCGCGGATCCGGGCGCGAGAGGATTCCTGAACGAGGATATCGAGGAGAGATGTCTGTGAAACACGTATCGTCGGCGTTGGCGACGTTGGCATTGGCAGTCACGGGCCTCGCAGTGGGCGGCGCCCATGCGGAAGAGCCGCAGCCGTGGCAGGTGGGGCTGCAGCCGGCGGCGTCGCTTTCGGCCGAGCGGATCGACAGCTTCCATGCCCTCCTCTTGTGGATCATCACGCTGATCGCCCTCTTCGTGCTGAGCCTGCTGGCCTACGTCGTGTGGCGCTTCCGCGCGAGCAAGAACCCGGTGCCGACCAGGACGTCGCACAATACCCTCATCGAGGTGCTGTGGACGGTGGCGCCGATCATGATCCTGGTGATCATCGCCATCCCGTCCTTCAAGCTTCTCTATTATGTCGACAAGACGCACGATGCCGAGCTGACGCTCAAGGCGATCGGGCATCAGTGGTACTGGTCGTACGAGTACCCCGACAGCAAGGTTTCCTTCGATGCGATGGTGATCGATGACGCCGACCTCAAGCCCGGTCAGCTCCGTCTGCTCGACACCGACAACCGCGTCGTCCTGCCGGTTCACACCAACATCCGCCTCCTCATCGCTTCGACGGACGTGATACATGCGTGGACGATCCTTGCGCTCGGCATCAACATCAACGCGGTGCCCGGGCGCTTGAACGAGACCTGGGTGAACATCGAGCGCGAGGGGGTCTATTACGGCCAGTGCTTTCAGCTCTGCGGCATCAACCACGGCTTCATGCCCATCGCGATCGAGGCGGTCTCCAAGCAGGCCTTCGCCAAGTGGCTCGATGACAAGAAGAAGCAGGCGGAGGGGAGCGGGGCGAGCACGCTCGCCCGCGTCGCGGCGGAACGCTGAGCGAGACGGGGAGGGTCCCAATGGCTGACATGGCACACGCTGAGCTCGCGGCGCATCCGACCGGATGGCGGCGTTATCTCTATTCGACCAACCACAAGGACATCGGCACGATGTACCTGGTCTTCGCCGTCGTCGGCGGGATCATCGGCCTGACCTTCTCGCTTTATATGCGTGCCGAGCTCTTCCACCCGGGCCAGCACCTCTACCCGGGACCCGAGGGCAGGCAGTTCTACAACGTGGCGCTCACCGCGCACGGTCTGATCATGGTCTTCTTCATGGTCATGCCCGCGATGATCGGCGGCTTCGGCAACTGGATCGTGCCGATCATGATCGGGGCGCCCGACATGGCGTTCCCGCGCATGAACAACATCAGCTTCTGGCTCTTGATCCCGTCCGCCATCCTGCTGCTCGGCTCCTCGCTCGTGGCCGGCGGCGCCGGCACGGGCTGGACCCTCTACCCCCCGCTTTCCTCCGCCCTCGGTCATCCGGGACCGTCGGTCGACATGGCGATCTTCGCCCTTCACCTCGCGGGCGCCTCCTCGATCCTGGGCGCCATCAACTTCATCACCACGATCTTCAACATGCGCGCGCCCGGGATGACGCTCCACAAGATGCCCCTCTTTGTGTGGGCGATCCTGATCACGGCATTCCTGCTGCTGCTGGCACTCCCCGTGCTCGCGGGCGGCATCACCATGCTGCTCACCGACCGCAACTTCGGCACCGCCTTCTTCGACCCCTCGCGCGGCGGCGACCCGCTGCTCTTCGCGCACCTCTTCTGGTTCTTCGGCCACCCCGAGGTGTACATCCTCATCCTGCCCGGCTTCGGGATGATCAGCCAGATCATCTCCACCTTCTCGAGAAAGCCGGTGTTCGGCTATCTCGGCATGGCCTATGCGATGGTCGCGATCGGCTTCATCGGCTTCGTGGTGTGGGCGCACCACATGTACACGACGGGCCTCGACGTGAACACGCGCGCCTACTTCACCGCCGCGACGATGGTGATCGCGGTGCCGACCGGCATCAAGATCTTCAGCTGGATCGCCACCATGTGGGGCGGCTCGCTGCAGTTCCGCGTCCCCATGCTATGGGCGATCGGCTTCATCTTCCTCTTCACCATGGGCGGCGTCACCGGCGTAGTGCTGGCGAACGCCGGAATGAATATCCCGCTCCACGACGGCTATTACGTGGTGGCGCACTTCCACTACGTGCTCTCGCTCGGTGCCGTGTTCTCGATCTTCGGCGGCTTCTACTACTGGTTCCCGAAGATGTGCGGCAAAATGTACAACGAGACGCTGGCGAAGGCGCATTTCTGGATCACCTTCGTCGGCGTCAACCTGACCTTCTTCCCCATGCACTTCCTCGGTCTTGCAGGGATGCCGCGCCGCGTGCCGGACTATCCTGCCGCCTTCACCGGCTGGAACGAGCTGGCCTCGGTCGGCGCCTTCATCTCGGGCGTCGGCGCGCTCCTCTTCCTCTTCATCGTGGTGCAGACCTTCCTCGCCGGCAAGCGCATCGGCGCCAATCCGTGGGGCGAGGGCGCCACTACGCTCGAGTGGACGGTGAGCTCGCCGCCGCCGTTCCACACCTTCGAGGAGCTGCCGAAAGTTCGCTGAGCCGTCCGGCGGCTCTCAAGGAGTGCCCGTGTCCGATACCTCGATCGAGCTCGCCCCCCGGCCGGCCGGCGCCTTCGCCTCGCGCGAAGCGGCCGGGGCGACCGACGCGGATGCCCTCCGAGGTGCCGGCGTCGCTGACTACGCCTTGCTGCTCAAGCCGCGCGTGATGTCGCTCGTGGTCTTCACCGGCTTCGTCGGACTCTATCTGGCACCCGGCCGCATCCATCCGGTCCTGGCCGCGATCGCCATCCTCTCCATCGCGGTCGGCGCCGGGGCGGCGGGCGCCATCAACATGTGGTACGACCGCGACATCGATCGCCTCATGTCGCGCACCATGAGGCGGCCGCT
>DASPPM010000458.1:0-18483 GCA_035625535.1 Alphaproteobacteria bacterium | reverse complement strand
ACGACGCGGGGGTCCTCCGCCATCGCGCGGGCGAGGGCCAGATTGATCGCCTCCACGAGATTGCGCTCAGCCACGGCGCTTTCCTTCCGCGACCGCCTCCTCGCGCTCTGCCAGCATTGCCGGGGGCAGCTTTGCGAAGAGGTAGTCGAACATGGCCTCGATCGGCTGGGGCGCCGTCGCGAGATAGGCTTGGGCCGCCTTCTCCACTTCGGCCGCCGTCTCCGCGAGCACGTGCTCCTCCTCCGCCCGGCTCCACACGCCGCGCGCGACCAAATGCGCGCGCAGGCGGGCGACGGGATCGTTCTCCCAGTGCCTGCTCACCTCGGCGTCATCGCGGTAGCGCCGCGCGTCATCCGCCGTCGTGTGGTCGTCGAGGCGGTAGGTGACCGCCTCGACGAGCGAGGCGCCGCCTCCCTCGCGCGCGCGAGAGAGAGCCGCCGCCACGCGCTCGCGCACGGCCAAGACGTCGTTGCCGTCGAGCTGCTCGCCCGGAACGCCGGCGGCGATCGCCTTCTGGGCGAGCGTCTCGGCGGCACTCTGCGCCGCGCGGGGCACCGAGATGGCCCACTGGTTGTTGTTGATCAGGATGACCAGCGGGAGATGCCAGGCGCCGGCGAGGTTGAGCGCCTCGTAGAAATCGCCCTTGGAGGTCGCCCCGTCTCCGAGGATGCAGAGGACCGCGCGGCGCTCGCGGCGAAGCTTGAGGGCGAGGGCCGCGCCCGCCGCGTGGGGCGCGTGACTCGCGACCGGGACCGCGATCGGAAAGTCCTCGCGCGGCCCGGCGAAATCGCTCCCCCGCTCGTCGCCGCCCCAGTAGAGCAAGAGCTCGAGCGCGCTGACGCCGCGCCAAAGCTGCGCCGCCTGGTCGCGAAAAGAGGGCAGCAGAACGTCGTCCCTAAGCATGGCGCTGGCAGCCCCGATGCCCACCGCTTCCTGACCGAGTGAGGAGGCGAAGGTGCCGAGCCGGCCGGTGCGCTGGAGCGCTATCGCCTTGGCGTCGAAGGCGCGGGTCAGCACCATGCCGCGGTAGAGCGGGACGAGATTGGCCGCATCTTCGGCGAAACTCGGCAGCGGGCCGAGCGCGCGGCCGTCAGGAGCAAGGTATTGCGTGTAGTCGACGGTGAATTGGGCGATAGAGCGTTTGGGCATCGAGCCGCTCCCGGTCAGCTCTGGCGAGCGTTGGCACCCCTCTCGAGGCGCCCCTTCGCACCCCAGCCCCGCGTGCCGGCCGACGGCGCGACGCCCCGGCACCGTCCTTGAGCTAGACCGCGCGCCCTTTGTCCCAGAATCCATTCAGACTGTCGGCGCCCGGGCTCGCGAGATTGAACCAGGCGACGTCGTCGCTGCCGGCATCGACGACGAGGAGGCGGTCGTGGCCTTCCATCGCCGCGCGAACGAGATCGGCCGCATCCGCTGCCGAATAGGAGGAAGCCACGTACCATACCCGGTCGAGCAATTGGAGCGCCTCGCCGAGGGCATTGATGGTCCCGGTAATCGGCGTTTCGTCGGCGCGCAGCCGACCGACGTCGTACGCGATGAGGAGGTTGCTCGCCATGGTCACTCCATGCCTTGGGCTCGCGCCGGAGTTCGAGGCGGCCTCTCCCTTTCCGGCGCCGTGCCCACCCGGCTCGGCCCTGCGCTCCGCCGCAAGTTGAAGCATGCACGATCCGCAGCCGGCGGCATTGATTCACGTCAAACCGGCTTCGGCAGGCCGATGGGTCGAGTGACCTAGATCAATGCTTTTGCGCGACGATTCGGAGATGCTGATCGGTCAAGCAGGCGTCGCCTAGAGGAGGGTGTCATGCCGCAAAGGGTGATGGGCGATATCGTCCGCGACCAGCAGCCGCTCGTGCTCAATCCCGAGACGCTGATCAGGGATGCGTGCCGACAGATGTGCAAGCGGCGCGTGGGCGCCGTGCTCGTGGCGGACAAAGAGCGCCGGCTGTTGGGCATCTTCACCGGCCGGGACGCCGTGTGCCGCGTGCTTGCCAAGGCGCTCGATCCCGCCACGGCGACCCTTGCCGAGGCGATGACCAAGAATCCCGCGACGATGTCGCCGGGCAGGCCGGCGATGGAGGCCCTCCTCTTGATGCAGGACGGTGGCTTCCGCCACATCCCGATCGTGGAGGAGGGACGCGTCGTGGGGGTCGTATCGCGCGGCGACTTCCGCGGCGTGGAGCATGCCCGTCTCGATGAGGAAACGGGTTACGCCGAGCGGATTTGGTAGGGCCTGTGGGCCGCGCGGCCGCGCGCTCATCGCGACCCGGGTGCTGATCGTCGAGCGACCGCAACGGCAAAGGGCACCGCCGGGTATGGGCGAGATGGCGGGCATGGCGCCGTAAATCTTGCCGCAACCGGGCTCTCAGCCGCTCCTCCGCCCTGGGGTGCGGCCGCCTCGCCGAAGTCGCCGGTGCCACGCCCATGCGCCCGCCGAGCGAGGGGGAGATCGCGGCATGGAACTGACGCTGCGGCCTCTTGCGCTTGCGCGCGAAGAGCCCGACTCCGTCGAGGTCGTCGAGCGCAAGGGGGTGGGGCACCCGGACACGCTCTGCGACATGCTCGCCGAGGCGCTCAGCCTCTCGCTTAGCCGCTTCTATCGCGAGCGCTTCGGTCTCATCCTGCACCACAATGTCGACAAGGTCCTGCTCCACGCCGGCCGGGCGCGTGCGGAATTCGGCGGCGGAGAAATCGTGGCGCCGATCGAGGTCTATATTTCGGGCCGCGCCACGCGAGAGTTCCGCGGGGTCGAGGTCCCCGTCGACGAGCTTGCGGTGGAGGGCAGTCGCGACTGGCTGCGCCGGCACTTGCGCACGCTCGACCCGGAGCGGCATGTCGCGATCCATCCCCTACTCCGCCCCGGCTCGCGCGATCTTGTCGAGCTCTACCTGCGCGCGGCAAAGGAAGGGCGCCCGCTCGCCAACGACACCTCCTGCGGCGTCGGCTATGCGCCCTTGAGTCGCCTCGAGCGGGCCGTTCTTGCGACCGAGCGCCGGCTCAACTCGCCCGCGGTCAAGGAGGCGCAGCCCTGGATCGGCGAGGACGTCAAGGTGATGGGGCTGCGCCACGGCGCGCTCATTGATTTGACGATCGCCTGCGCCTTCGTCGGCCGCCACGTCCGCGACCTCGAGGACTACGCCGCGAAGAAGGACGCGGCTCTGGTCACGACGCGCGAGGCGGCCTCGGGCGAAGGCGCAGCCGAGGCGACGCTGCGGCTCAATACCGCCGACGACATCGCCAAGGGCAGCGTCTATTTGACGGTGACGGGCACCTCCGCCGAGGCCGGCGACGACGGCCAGGCCGGCCGGGGCAACCGTGTCAACGGCCTCATCGCACCCTACCGGCCGATGACGATGGAATCGGTCGCCGGCAAGAACGCCGTGACCCATGTGGGCAAAATCTACAACATCACGGCCGGCCTGATGGCAGAGGCGATCGTGCGCAACGTGCCCGGGGCCTCAGCGAGCGAGGTCTATCTCGTGAGCCGCATCGGCCAGCCGGTCGCCGAGCCGGCCTTCGTCGACATTCGCATAGCGAGCGAGGAGGGCCGCCCGCTCGTGAGCATGGCGCCTCTCGTGCGCGAGGTTGCCGCGGCCTCTCTCGCGCGCACGGCGACGCTCGCCGAGGACATGCTGGCGGGCCGCATTGCCTTCGACCGCTGGCCGCTCGAGAACGCAGCTCCGGCATAGAGCGCAGCTCGCGGGCGCCCTATTTCGGCACCCACGTGCCGCCTGACTTGACGTACCGGCGCTTGACCGCGGCCCAGGCGACGCGGTGCGCGATCTCCTCGCGGCGGCCGCCCTCGGCGGCGTATTGCTGCCAAGCGTGATTGAACGCTTCCCGATAGATGAGCTGCGCCTCGGCCGGCAAATGCGCGCGGACCGCCGGCGGAAGATCGGCATTCGTCTTGTAGGGCATGATATGCTCGTTCCGGCCAAGCGGAAGGATGCCTTTCGGCCTGATTTGGATCAAGGTGCTTGGCAGCTGCTCGTGGATATTAGGGCCGGGAGCACCCCGCGAGGGGTCTCGGGCGGCAGTCAGGAGGAGGAACGCGCCATGGCCGAGAACGATCAACCCCCGGTCGAGCTCAACATCAGTGCCGAGAAGGTCTGCTACATCATCCTGAAGGCGCGGGAGTTCGATGCAAAGGTGGAGCCGGTCGAGCCGGACCCGGGCTCGAACCCCTCCGACAGCGGCGAATCCGAGATCCTCGAGGATTACGCGGACGATCCTACGCTCGCCGAGCTGCGCGAGGCGATCGAGGATCTCAATGAGGACGAGGTTCTCGACCTGATCGCGCTGGCCTGGGTCGGGCGCGGCGACTTCGAAAGATCGGAGTGGCGCGACGCGCGCGGGCTTGCCGACGAGCGCCACCGGCGCCATTCCGCCGACTACCTCATCGGCATGCCGGCCCTCGGGGACTACCTCGAGGAAGGGCTCGCGGCACTCGGCCATTCCTGCGCGGACTACGAGATGAACCGCCTGTAGCTCGATGCCTCGCCGGCGCGGAATTGATCTGGATCAAGGACGAAAGCCGCCCTCCTGCTAGCCTGAGCTGCCGCGGCGGGGACGACGCAAGGCAACGCCGTCGAGAGAAGCGGCCGGAAGGGCGTTGATCTCGCACGGTAAGCTGCCTTCGGCCCAGCGATCCGCCGCGACAGGACCCGCGAGCCGTCGGCTCCGAGCGCCCCCGGGGGAGATCCTAAGGGTGGAGGTGTCGGCGGCGGCGGGTTTCTGTTTTGCCGAGAGGCCCGCACGTCCAAGGGGGCGCTCGCGGCAGGTTGAGCTACGTCAATGCGGCGGGGCCGCATTCGTGCTTGACTATTAAAATGTCGGAACAGCAGCACATTCTCGAACGCGTGCGTGCCGCCATCAAAAGCGTGCCGGCGATCGAGTTGCACGGCCATCCGATCAAGCTAGCCTATGTGGATGGAGCCTTGACGATCGAGGGCGAGGTCGCGGACATCGCGAAGAAAAAGCTTTGCCTGGAAGCGGCGGCAAGCGTGCCCGGTGTCGAGGGGATCGTGGACCGGCTCCGCGTGCGTCCCGCAACGCACATGGGCGATCGTGAGATCCGCGACCACGTGCGCGAAGCCCTTCTCGGCGAGCCCGCCTTTGCCGATATGGCGATCGGCGAGGTCGACCGGGAAAAGCGGCGGACGGTGCGCGAGCCGCCCGGTGTCAGCGCCGAGATCACCAGCGAGGTCCACGAGGGCGTCGTGACGCTCACCGGCAGCGTGCCCGGGCTCGTCGAGAAGCGCCTTGCGGGCGCGCTCGTCTGGTGGGTGCCCGGCGTGCGCGATGTGGTGAACGGGCTTGCCGTGGACCCGCCCGAGGCCGAAAGCGAGGCCGGTCTTACGGACGCCGTACGCGTCGTGCTCGAGAAGGATCCCTTCGTCAACGACGCGCAAATCCGCGTCCGCTCGCATATGACCTCCGTCATGCTCTCCGGGCTGGTCCCGAGCGAGTCGGAGTGCCACATGGCGGAGCTCGACGCCTGGTCCGTCTTCGGGGTCGACAAGGTGATCAACCGCATTCAAGTCCACCGGTAGTGCCCTATGGCGCGCGCAGGCACCGCACGCGACGACGCATCGGCTAAGGACGCCTGGCGCGGGCACCGCTTCACGCTTTTCAGCCTCTTCGGCTTCAAGGTCCGGGTCGACATCAGCCTGCTTTTTCTCGCCCTCCTGGTGACATGGTCGCTCGCGAGCGCCGTCTTCCCGCGGCAGCTTCCCGGACTCGATCACGCCACCTACTGGTGGATGGGGGTTGCCGGAACGATCGGGCTGTTCTTCTCGCTGATTTTCCACGAGCTCAGCCATTCGTTGGTGGCGCGCCGTTACGGCCTGCCCATCCGCGGCATCACGCTCTTCATCTTCGGCGGCGTTGCCGAGATGAGCGACGAGCCGCCGAGCGCCAAGGCCGAATTCTGGATGGCGCTCGCCGGACCCGCGGCCAGCATCCTCCTGGCGCTCTCGGCCTGGGCGCTCTCCGGCCTGGGGGCTGAGGCCGGCGTGCCGGAGCCGGTGACGGCGGTGGTGGGCTACCTTGCGCTGATCAATGCGGTCTTGGCCGTCTTCAACCTCGTTCCGGCCTTTCCGCTCGACGGCGGCAGAGTGCTGCGGGCGGCGCTTTGGTGGCGCAGGGGCGATATCGTGGCGGCCACCCGCTCCGCCGCCCGCGCCGGCAGCGCCTTCGCGCTCCTCCTCATGGGGATGGGCGTGCTCCAGGTCGTGACGGGGAATTTCGTGGGCGGCATATGGTTCTTTCTCATCGGCATGTTCCTGCGCAGCGCCGCAGAGCGCTCGTACATGGATATCCTCACGCGGGGGATGTTGGCGGGCGCACCCGTGCGCCGCTTCATGACCCGCGATCCGGTTACCGTGCCCTCCGGCATCACCCTGCAAGCGCTCGTAGAGGACTACGTCTACGCCCACCATCACGAGCAGTTTCCCGTCGTCGACGGCGACAGGCTGATCGGCAGCGTCGGCGTGCGCCAGCTCAAGGCGACGCCGCGCGAGAGCTGGCCGCATCGCACCGTAGCCGAGATCGCCGAGCCCTCTTCTGACGACAACACGGTCGATGCCGAGACCGATGCCGCCAAGGCGCTCTCGCTCATGACCCGCTCCGGCCGCAGCCGGCTCCTGGTGACCGAGCGCGGCCGGCTGGTCGGCATCTTGGCGCTCAAGGACCTGCTCGCCCTGCTCTCGCTCAAGATCGAGCTCGAGGGGCAGACGCCGTGAGCCCGGGAGAGCCCGCGCCGACGTTACCGGCCGCCGGCAGCGCCTCCGCCGCGCCGGCCGTCACCAACGCGCAGATCGCCGAGCTCTTCGAGCAGGCGGCAACGCTGCTTGCCCAGCAAGGCGCCTCGCCGTTTCGCGTCGGCGCCTACCGCCGCGCCGGCCAGTCGCTGAAGCGGCTCGGGCGCGACGTTCGCGCGATCGCCGAAGCGGAGGGACGCCGCGGGCTGCTGGCGATTCCCGGCATCGGCGTGTCGCTCGCCTCGGCGATCGAGGAGATCCTGCGCAGCGGCCGCTGGGTTCAGCTCGAGCGCCTGCGCGGCGCCTCCGATCCCGAGCATCTCTTTCAGACCGTAGCAGGAATCGGCCCGGAGCTCGCCCGCCGCATTCACGAGCGCCTCCACATCGACACGCTCGAGGCACTCGAGCTCGCCGCGCATGATGGACGGCTCGAAAGCGTCCCGGGCATGGGTGCCCGTCGGGTGGCCGCGATTCGCAGCCTGCTGTCGAGCATGTTGCAGCGCGTTCGCACCATACCACCGAAGCCGCTCGTGGAGCCGGAGGCGGCTCTCCTCCTCGACGTCGACCGCGAATACCGTGAGCTCGCCGCCGCGGACCGCCTGCCCAAGATCGCGCCCAAGCGCTTCAATCCTGCCGCCGAGGCCTGGCTCCCCATCCTCCACGCCGAGCGCGGCGAGTGGCATTTCACCGCCCTTTACTCCAACACCGCGCGCGCCCACGAGCTGAACAAGACGCGCGATTGGGTGGTGATCTATTTCTATCGGGACAATCAGGCCGAAGGGCAGCGCACCATCGTGACCGAAACCCACGGGCCCCTTTTGGGCCTGCGCGTCGTGCGCGGGCGCGAAGCGGAGTGCCGTGCCCTCCTCGAATGGCCGTCCTGGACACGGTCCAAGACTGCCGAGCGGGCTTGACGGCCGCTCGAGCGTCTCCCTCCCTCCCCGGCGGTATCGCGAGCGCGCGAGGCGCACATCCGATGAGAAGGCCAGACCTGCCTCCGACCGGCATTCTGCTCACGGACCTCTACCAATTGACGATGCTGCAGGCCTATTTCGCCCATGGGCTCACACAAACGGCCGCCTTCGAGCTCTTCGTGCGCAAGCTCCCAGAGAAGCGCGGCTTTCTCATGGCCGCCGGGCTCGCGCAAGTGGTCGAGTTCCTCGAGAGCCTGCGGGTGAGTGCGGCCGAGCTCGACTGGCTCGCCTCCACCCGGCGTTTCGAGGACTCGTTTCTCGACCGGCTCGCCGGTCTCAGCTTCACGGGCGACCTCGACGCGCTGCCCGAAGGCACGGTGTTCTTCCCCGATGAGCCGCTCCTTCGCGTGACGGCGCCGCTGCCCGAGGCGCAGCTGGTCGAGACGCGCATCATCAATCTCGCGCACTTCGAGACCGTGGTCGCGTCCAAGGCGGCGCGCATGGTGCTCGCGGCCCCAGGCAAGCAGCTCGTCGACTTCGGGCTCAGGCGCGCGCATGGGGCCGAGGCTGGCGTGCTGGCCGCGCGCGCGAGCTACCTCGCCGGCTTCGAGGCGTCCGCCACGACCCTGGCGGGGGCGCTCTTCGACATCCCCGTCTCCGGAACCATGGCCCATTCCTTCGTCCAGGCGCACGAGAGCGAGGAGGCCGCCTTCGAGGCCTTCGCGCGCGCGCGGCCCGCGAATCTCGTTCTGCTCATCGACACCTACGACACCGAGAAAGCGGCCGAGAAGGTGGTCTCGCTCGCGCCGAGGCTCGCCAAGGACGGCATCCGCGTGCGCGGCGTACGCATCGACAGCGGGGATCTCGCCGCGCACGCGCGCAAGGTGCGCCGCATTCTCGATGCGGGCGGGCTCGGCGAGGTGATCATCTTTGCCAGCGGCGGCCTCGACGAGGAAATTCTCCAGCGCCACGCGCGCGAGGCGGCAGCCATCGACGGCTACGGCATCGGCACCGCGCTCACCACCTCCTCGGACGCGCCGGCGCTCGATTGCGCTTACAAGCTGCAGGAATATGCGGGCCTGGCAAGACGCAAGCATTCCGAGGGCAAGGCCACCTGGCCCGGGCGCAAGCAGGTCTATCGTCAAACAGGAAATGACGGAGCGATGGCGGGCGACATCTTGACGCTCGCAGGCGACGCCCAGCCCGGCGAGCCTCTCCTCTGCCCGGCCATGCGGGGCGGCGAGCGCGTGCCGGGCCTGCCCACGCTCGCGGACGCGCGCCGCCACGCCGCGGCCGAACTGGCCCGCCTGCCCAAGGCGCTCAAAGAGCTCCGCCCCTCGAGCTACCCCGTCAGCGTGGCACCGGCGCTCCAGGCGCTCGCGGCCGAGGTCGATCGCCGCATCGCGGCGGCAGAGCTCGCGCGGCCGTGATGCGCGCGCCGTCCCCGCGCGGGATAGCGGGCGGCTTGCACAATCGTTCAAGACGCGGCTGATCGAGCTGCATATCGTGGGGGACGGATTTCGCCAATCATTCGGTGGCTCGTGACGCTGGAACAAAGCGCCGCGTTCTTGCTCTTCTCCGTCGTCGCGGCGGTAACACCGGGGCCGAGCAACATCATGTTGACCGCGACGGGTGCCATTGCCGGGGTGGCGCGCGGCCTTCCCTGCCTCCTCGGCGTCGCCGCTGGCATGGGCCTCTTGATCTTCAGCGTGGCCTTGGGAATTGGATTTCTGGTCCTTGGCCACCCCGCAATTCTGCGGGCGCTCAATTGGCTCGGGGCGGCGTTCCTGCTTTGGCTTGCCTCAAGGATTGCGCTTTCGGGCAGGACTGCCGCGAGTGCCGAGAGGAGGCCCGTCGGCTTCCTGGGTGCCGCCTTGTTCCAGTGGATCAACCCGAAATCCTGGCTCGTCAGCACCAGCGCCGCCGGGGCCTACCTTCAAGGCGATGTCGGCAGCGCCGTGCTTCAATCGGCGATCTTCGCGGCCCTCTTCGTCGCGGCAGCACTGCCGAGCGGCTTCCTGTGGCTCGCTTTCGGCGCCTCGATGCAGCGCTGCCTGAGTAGCGCGCGTGCCGCGCGCATCTTCAATGTCGTCATGGGGGCGAGCCTGGCCGCGTCGGTTGCCCTCATCCTCTGGTAAGGGGGCGGCCGCCGATCTCGTGGTCGGGCCCGGCCCCTCAAGCCGGCCGAGGCTGCGCCAGTGCGCGGAATTGCGACGGCGACAGGCCGTAAGCCGCCCTGAACATGCGCGTCATGTGGGCCTGGTCGGCGAAGCCCGCATCCACGGCGAGCGGCGCCAAAGCCTTGCCCGCACCGATCTCGCCGCGGACGAGATCGAGACGGCGCATGATGAGGTAGCGGTAGGGACTCGTTCCGTAGCGTTGGCGGAACTGGCGCGTAAGCGAAAAGCGGCAATGGCCGCTCACCTCCTCGAGCTCGTCGGAGGAGACGATTCGCGTCTTCTTCGCTTCGAGAAACTGTCGCACGCGCTCGACGGCGAGGACGTCGCACGCGACGCGCCGCCGTCCATTCCGGATCGACGGGTCCGCCTCGAGGAGGCCGCGGGTCAGGCCCTCGATCAGCTCGTCGATCGCCAATGGCTCGAGCGCCGAGGGGAAAGAGAGAAATGCGTTGGCGATCGCCTTGGCCAAAACCGCGTTCGACGATACCGGCTCCCTGACGTAGGGGAGCGGCACGGCAGCGCCGCAAAGGGAGCGGGCGGCATCCGCCACCCGGCTCGGCGCCAGATAGACCATGCGGTAGCCGAAGCCCTCATCCGAGCCCGCGCGACCGTCGTGGCTCTCGTCGGGATGCAGCACCACGGTTTGGCCCGGCGCGCTGGTCCTGGTGGCGCCACGGTAGTCGAAAGTCTGGATGCCGAGATCGGTGAGGCAAATCGCGTAGGTGTCGTGACGGTGCTTGGTGTACGGGCAGCCCTTGAACCAGGCGCGCAGAAGCTCGACTCCGCCGGCGGCAGGCGTGCTGCACATCCAATCGCCGTTGGCGCCGCCGTATGGCTGCTCCAGGCCCTCTATGCTCGACGATTGCAGTCGACCCGCCATGACGATCCACGATCAAGACAAAAAAGGTCTTGCCGCGCCCCGCTCGACCAGGAAGGCCGGACGGTCACCCGGCGCCTGCCTTGACTATCCCAGCGAAGGAACCGGGGCGCCCTCCTAGCAAGGACGGCAAGGGACTATCCTGGCACGAAGCGCGCCCCTCAGAAAGGCCGGCTTATGGCACTTCTGCGACGAATGATTGAGCCCAACGCGGGTCCGATTCCGGCCTCTTAACGGATATGGATCGGCCAGCTGGTGACTTCGCGGGTTGACCCTTCTCGGACATCCAGGTGCGCGCTCCGTAACCCGCGAGCGGACATTGCCGTCGACTGTAGACCCAGCCGCAATAAAAAATCCTGCACTCCACCACTTTATTGAAGGGTAAAAGTCATTGGTAGAACTAGCCCAAGCTGTGGATCAGCAGAGGTGGGCGGTGCCGAAGGTGCGGTTTCGGCCGGCGAGTTGCGCGACGGAGCGCGGGATCAGGGAGCGACAAAATGTCGGCAGCCGAAATAACGACCGTTCTCACCCGGCAAGCGCGACGGAATGGCTCAGCGAGGGTCAGGCCCGTGTGTCTGGTCGCCGCCAACGCCAAAACCGAAGCCGAAGCCACCGAAAATCGGCGCCCCGGAACCGCTAGGCGGTGCACCGCTCGTCTGATCCGAGCCGGGAGACGGCGGGGAACCGGCCGTGCCCTGCGGGCTCGTCTGTGGGCTGCTTGGCTCCGTCGCCGCCGGGGTCACGATCTCTGTCTTGTAGTCAATCCGCTCGCCATTGGCGGCGTAGCTCATATTGGTAAGCTTGATCGTCCCATCGGCCTGATCCAAGGAAACCGTCTGATGGCGAACGGTATGTTTCGGATCGTATTGGACGATGTTATGCACGCGGCCGCGCCCATCTTTCTCGGTTACCTTGGTACCGCCAGCGCCGAAGGAATTGTCCGGCTCGCTGGTGCGCGTCCAACCGTCGGCAAAAGTGGTAGATGTTTCACCATTGGGGAGCGAAGTCGTCACCCCCGGATCGGCCTGGCCCTTCACCGTGTGGGTGTACAATTCTCCCGCAAAGCCTACAGCGCAGCGCAGTGTCAGCACCGCTGCCAGCAGCGTCACTATGAGGGTAAGCTTTCGCATCGAACCGAGGTATTCCCCAGCTGGCCGATCAAACCAGCCTTCTCTCAAAAGGATACGCTGAAATGCTTCGGTTCGCTACTTGTTATTGAGCTAGCGCCGGTGCATTTCGTCCGCAAGGACGGAAGGCGGGATATGCCATATTAATACCACCGCGCCGGGAGCATCGCCGAGGCTGTCGCACGCGCAGCCGGCTAAGCTGGCGGCGTCGATTGACACAGGGTCGGTCCAACTGAACCGGACCGACCTTTCTGGATTTGACACTCCTGATCCGGCGTCCTCACCGAACGGTTATGATCAGTGCGGAAGGTCGAATACAAAAGCCACATTGCGAAGCGGCGCCCGATGGCCCCGAAACTCGGCTGCCGACATTCGGACGATGGCGCCGGGGCCTGGGTCGAAGAAGCGAACCGCCTGCGATACGCCTTGCGCATCCTTGATGATTTCCATGACCCGAACTGCGTGCTTGCCGCCGCGTACGGTCTTAATTCCCGCGAGAACGTATCTTCCCTTGTCGAGCTGTTCCTTTATCTCGGTCAGGGTTAGTCCTGCCACCTTCGACCTGAAGCCGAAGCGTGCGGCGAATTCTCGCAAAGCTTTGAACCTCGTTCCGCCGGACGGATTGAAGATCCCCGTGCGGCTTGCCCAGCCGGTCGTCTCGCTTTCCGCGATCTGAAGCGGCGCCCCAATCGCTTCATCGGCACCGTGGAGAAAAGATTGTAGCGCGCAGGAGTACCGGTGGCATTGCTTGCGCAGCCTGTCGACCCAGCGCACCCGGCCGTCGACCCGGGCGCTCGGCATCAGATGACCAAGCCGGGCAGCCGCCTCCTGCTCCGGGCCGAGTCCGAATTCGGTGTCGAGGAGGTCCGGGGTCATCTCGAGAGTGCCGGGAACGTCGAGCGCGACGGAAGGAGCCGTTTCGGGGCGTGGGGCTCCAGGTTCCGCATTGCCTGGCGCGATCTCGCCATTGCCGGCCGGCCGCGTCTCCTCCTTCAAGGCTGCGGGTAGGCTCGGCAACTCTTCGGCGGCGTCGGCCGCGACGCCGACGAGAGCCGACTTAGCTTTTCCACCGACCCATCCAATGCCTTTAAGGGCACCGGATATTGCGACCGACGTGATGAGATTGGGTGCGATCGAGTCCCAAAGCCCCGCGCCCCGCACACCTACGTCCCAGGCCGTGCCCACGCTCGTGAGGGCGACGAGTTCAGCACCATAGGCCCCGGCCGCGCTCAGGCCGAGGTTGCCGACCACGCCGGTGGCCGCACCGAAAGCGGCACCTTGCAGGAAGTCCATGCCAAATTGAGAGGCCGAATAGGGATTGCCGGTGACCAACGCGCTCAGCTCGCCGAAGCCGACACTGATCTCGCCACCGAAAAACGCATTGACCGCCACCGCTTGGATGGGCGCCACGCTAATCGAGATAGGGAGCGCCACCAGCGTGCCGACCGCGATCTGCAGCTTGTTCTGTTCCGCCGACCTTGCCTCGCGCAGCGCCGCCGACTCGGTGTCACGCACGAAATCCGCGGCGCCGCGGTAGTTGGCGAGCGGCATCTTGAAGTCGTCGCGATAGCTGACCCCTGCGAACCCGTCGATACGCGTGCCCGCACCGACGTAGGGCAGACGGACGCCCGCGCCTTGGATCATCTCCCGGTCGCCGGGGGGCTCTTCGGATGCCGTCTTGCCTTGGCCGGGGGGCGTGTCGTTCGCGATGCCGAGCAGAGCACCCCGTTCGTCGCTCGCGAAGCGGACGGCTCCATTGTAGTCCTCATGTGCGTAAAAAGCCTGGAGCGGTTGGGTAGGATCATCCTCGGGCCGCCGATCCATGCGCACCAGCTCGCCCGGCCGCGCGCCCCGGACATAGGCCGCAAGAAGAAGCTGTCCGCTCACTTTCTTGCCGGGATAGTTCTGCCATACCTCGGCAATGACATGGTCGCCATCATATAGCAGCCACGTTGTGGCGCCGACCCAGTGGGTGTCGGCAAAGCGATAGGTTCGTTCTTCTATGCGATCGGGAACGATGGCGATGCGCCTGTCAAAGGCGTCATACATGAAGCGCACCGACTCGTCGTAGCCATAGGGCGCCCAGGTGTCCTGGACATCGACGAGTCGGTTCTTGAAATCGTAGGCATAGAGGTAGCGGCCATCCGAAATCAGGTTGCCGTTGCTGTCGTATCCGAAGTACTGCTTGTCCGACGCCGTTCTCTTTGCGCCGGCACCCGCCGCCTCGACCATGGCGATGCTGTCGAGCGGCTTCGCCGCCTGACCGTCATAGCCGCCGCTGGTATCAACCCTCTTCACGCGCTGCGGATTCCCTTCGTCGTAACGGAAGTGGTCCGTGCGCAGGGAGCCGACGGCATCGCCACCGTAGCCAAAGCTTCGCCAGGCCTTGGTCAGCCGACCGACAGCTCGGTTGAAGGTCCCCTCCGGCTTCGGCGGGACGACGAGCCCGCCGTATTCGGCCTTGGTCTTGAGCTGCAGGCCGTCATATTCCATGAACGCGCCGCTCTGCTCTATCTTCATCGTGGCGTCGGCGGTGGGGCGGTCGAGTCCCGTGTACTTCTGCAATGCGAGGCCGACGGCGAGGCCCTTGAGCGGGCCGGTTGCTCCCCGCAGCGGTATGCTCTCGGTGAACTGCGACGTCAGCGAGTTGAGCGGCCTGCCGTACGCATCGCGCCCGATGCTGGTCTGCAGCACCGTGTAGTTCTTGCCTTCTTCGCCCGCTTGCACCTCGGTGACGCGCGCGGGGCCCGCGTCTCCATAGTTCACCAACACGCTCCACAGCACGCCTGTCGGCAAGCCGGGTGCGGCGCGCGTCCGCTCGATTTGCACCTGGTTCAAGCGTTCCTGCTCGTCGTAGTCGAAGGACGTCACGATACCGTTCGCCAGCTGTCGCCGCGCGAGCTGGTCCAGGCCAGAATAGCGATAGCTGGCGATCTCCTGATCGTTCAGGCTGATGGAATCGACGCGGCCGAGCACATCGGTGTGGGAGTGCACGCGCGCGCGGGCGAGTTGGGGATAGGTGATGTTGGTGCCGAAGAAGTCCGTGTCGTAGTCATAGGCGATGGTCTGCCCGACCCCCGCTTTGATCTGCTTCTCCTCGGTTACCCGGTCGAGTCCGTCGTACTTCCGGCGCACCTCCGAGCCGAGCACCTCATACTTGTCGTCGTTGCGGCACTGGGCCGGGCGATCGTTGTTGCTCCAGGCACAGGTGATCCGTCCCAGCTCGTCATAGGCGTACTGCTCATGACTGCTGCCTTGCACGAGCCTGAAGGGGGGCATTCCCTCGACCTTCAATTTCTCCTGCGAGGGGGTTACGGACACGTCGAGCGGCTGATCGGCCGCATTGTAGGTCGTCTTCACCTTCGTGCCGTTGGGATCGGTCGCCTCGACCACACCTGACGTGTAATGGAAATTCGAGACGCCTTTTGTCTTGGTATCGGTGCGCGTCAGCACGCGGCCGAGGGGATCGTAGGTGAACTTGACGCTGCCCTCGGGACCGTCGGTCGTCTCGACCAGCCCGCCTTCCGTGTACGTGCTTTTCTCCGAATAGAGCGGGGTCTCCATCGCGGTCCGCCGGCCGAGACCGTCATAGGTAAACTTGGTCAGCTGACCGGTCGGCGAGAGCGTTGCCCGCGCCCGCCCGAGGCTGTCGAGGAACCGGCGCTCCTCGCCCGCAGGCGTCGTGACTTTGATGACGCGCCCGACGCTGTCGTAGGCTGTGGCGGTGGTAACGGTCTTCTTCTGTTCGACGCTAGTCAATTCAATCCGGTCGGGGTTGCCGGCCTTATCATAATGCGTCACGGTCTTATCGCCGAGCGCGTCGGCGACATGCTCAACGCGGTCCTGATCGTCATATTCGTAGGAAGTCTTGCCGCCGTTGGGGCTCACCATCCTCGCAAGCGTGAGCCGCGCCGAATAGAACCATTGCGTGGTCTCGTCCGGCGCGCCGGTAAGCGGATCGACGCGACGCTGGATCGGGTGCCTGTAGGCATCGTAGTCATAGTTGGTACGGTGGAGTACCGTGCCGTCGCGGCCCTTGGTTTCGAAGCTCGTCACATTGCCCGCAGCGTCGTAGACCAAGGTCTGCACCGCGCCAAGCGGACTGGTTGTGGAGGCGACGCGGTCGAGGCCATTGTACTTCATGCTGGTGTTGGCAAGCTGATCGCCGGTGCCGGTCTCGATCAGTGCCAGGTTGCCGTTGTCGTCGTACTTTCGCCGCGTCGAGCGCGCGGCGTCGGTCTCGAACGCCTCGATCGTCTCGACCAGAAGATGCCGGGCGTCATAGCGGTATTTGAACTTGAACGGCGTCTTGTCGTCGCGCTTGGGCCCGGTCTCGTATTCGGGATCGCCCGAGCGCGAATAGGTATAGGTCGTTTCGGCGCTCAAGCCGTTGCCGGCCATCGTCTCCTTTTCCTTGCGATTGAGAAGGTCATATTTCGTCGAGAGGGTCTGCAAATAGGACGGAGCCGGCGTCAGGCCGAGGGCCTTGGCGTCGTCGCCGAAGGTGTCCTTGACCTCGACCTTGATCTCCTCGGTGTTGCCGTTCTGGTCGTAGTCATAGGTAGTGACGAGCTTGAGGCCCTCCGGATCTGCGGTCTTGGTCTTGACCTGGCCGAACCCGTCGCGCTCGTATTTGACCGTGCCGTCCTCGGTGGTCCGCTCCGTGACGTTGCCCAGGTCGTCGTATTCCAGCGTTTCAAAGGCGCCGCCCGGGTAGTCGACGCGCTTGATGTAGCGCGTGTCCTCGTAGTAGGCGTGCTTGGTGATCCGCCCCTTGCCCTCCTCGAGGCTCTCCTCCTGCGCGAAATTGTCGTAGGTGAATATGCTCGACAGCCTGATGATCTTGGTGCCGTCGGGCTGAAGGACGGGCGGAGTATCGATGGTGAGAGGGTTGCCCCGGTTTTTGGGCGTGTCGTAATCCTCATAAAAGAGGTGTGTACGGTTTCCCAGCGGGTCCGTCGCCTCCTCGAGCTGATTGTAGAGCAATTCATATTTCCGCTGCGTCGTGCTGCTCGTCGCTCCCGAGTAGCTCTCGCCCGGCTGCCGCGCCACGGTCATGCCCGGCGCCGTCGCAGGAGCCGGCGGGCCATGCTTAGTGATCTTGAGCAGGTTGCCGAGCGCCAGATTGTTCTCGTAGGTGAGGTCTCGGTCGTACCAGTCGCGGATCGGCCCCAGCGTGACATGGCGGTTCTCGGGATCGTATTCGAAAGTGACACCATTGCCGGCCGGATAAGTGATCTCCGTGACCTGCGTCGAGCCGTTATGCTGGTATCGCGTCGTCCAGGGGCCGCCGTTGTTCGGATCCGCGTCGGTCACCTCGAGTGCCGCGACGACGTGGAATTTGCCATCGCCCTCGAGGGTATATTCGCGCTTGTTGTTGACCGCGTCCTGCTCGAGGACCTTGGCTCCCGTGTAGCCGAGAGTGAGCTTCTGGTCGGCGCCCACAGTCTGCGCTTGAACCTTTTCGCCGCTATAGTCGTTGTGGAGATAGGCTTTCCCCGCGTCCTTCTTGGCGCATTCCTTCGGGTCCTTGAGGTCGGTGATGTGATTGTTGCCGTCGTACTTGTATTCCCATCGGCGCGGCACGACGTCACTGCCTGCGCTGGCCGTGACCGCTTCGAGCAGCGGCACAGTATCATTGCCTTGGTAAGCGTATTCGATCTTGAGCCCGGCGCCCCTCACGCTTTTGATGCGCGGAATGGGATAGGCGCCGCTGACCAGCTGGCATGCGATGTTGGTGAAGACCGTCTGCTGACCGATGTCGACGGTCGTGACCGCATAGGCCCGCCCTGTCGCATCGATGATCAGCGACAACATGTGATTCTGCGTGAGCGGATTTAGCTCTCCAAAATAGTCCAGCTCCACCCTGATCTTTTGGCTCGGGCTGTCGTTGCGCGACAGGATGTAGATGAGCTGGCCGCGGCAGTTGAAAACGTAGCGCGTGCCGTTTTTCTCGCGCAGCACGTAGAAGATCTGTTCCTGCTTCTCGACGTTGGGATGCTCGCGGAACGGATGGTCGGAGAGCGGGCCGAGCAGGACATAGCGCTCGATCTCGTGAAATTGCCCCTGCGGCGACGTGTACGTCGTGACGTAGGCGCGAAAGCGCTTGTCGAAGTTGAAGACTTCGCGGCGCTCCGAATGGGAGCCGACGTAGAGCTCTCCTCGCCCGGTTCCGTTGTAGAACCACAGCTCGGGCGTATCACCCTTCCCCTCCGCGCCTGCCGTCTGCTCGTAGTACAGACCATTCTGCAAGGGCGGGTGCGGCGACTTCGGCACGATACGCTTGTTGAAGGCGAAGTCCCACTGGCCTAGCAGGCCGCCGGCGGTGAAGGTGGCGTCGCTGCGGTAATGCCGCGTCCAATTGATGTCGTAGAAGAGCGCGGGGACGGCGAGGTCGACGTGGCTCGTGAAGAAGGCGCCGTCGTGGAGATAGACTTGCACGCCACCGACCGCGGGATCGTGGGGCGCCTCGAGCTCCGTCGGCGGCTGCATCGGGTCCGACGTTATCGGATAGGTAATCCGGTTCCCTGTCATTCCACAACAGAAGTCGACGTCCGACGTGTACGGCGGCGGATGATCCGGCGTGTACGGCGGCGGATGATCCGGCGTGTACGGCGGCGGATGATC
>DASPPM010000457.1:0-5782 GCA_035625535.1 Alphaproteobacteria bacterium | reverse complement strand
ACCCCGCGGCAGATGTTCTTGGCCAGAGTCTTCTGGAAAATGCCGCGGTATACGACCTCCACGGAACCGGTAGCCATGGCACCCACCTCCTGGCCGCCTCGACCAAAATACGGTCGGATTTTTGCAGGGCGTATTTTCCATCCCTTTTGGTAGGGTTGGCACACTGATACCAACCGACGGCCGGGGAAATGATCTGGATCAATCTCGCGCGCACCGATTGCGCCGCGCGAGGCGCTCCGCCCACGTCCCGCTCACGACCACGCGGGCCGACCGCATCCGCGACGCCCTGAGGCGGACGGCGCTTCGGCCGGCCGCTACTTCCACCCCGTCATCGGCCACTCGAGCTTGGCGCTCGCCTGGCTCTCCGGCCAGACGGCCTTGTACGCGTTGCCCTGGAGCTGGATGAGATAGGTCGCCGCGAGCGTGTTCTGGCCCGTCGAGTCGAATTTCACGCCGCGATAGCCGATCATGAGCTGGTCGCTCTTCAGATCGGTCTCCCGCAGCGCCTTCTGGATCTTCTCGGGCGCGGTCGAGCCGGCGCGGTTGATGGCGTCGGCGAGAACGAGGAAACCCTGCATCCAGCGCGCGCTGGTGTCGTCCATGTCGCGCCCGGTCTTGGCCTTGTAGAGCTCGTTGATCCGGTAACTGGCGCTGCCCTCCTTGCCGAGCGACCAGGCGCTGCGGTTCATGACGCCTTGCGCGATGCTGCCGACCGCGGGAATGAAGGACGGGTCGGAGAATCCGGCGTCGTCGCCGATGATCATCGGCGGCGCGTAGTTGAGATCCTTCATCGTCTTGAAGTAGAGGATCGTGTCGGCGGTATAGCTTACGAAGATGACGACGTCGGGGGCCTTGTCCTTGAGCTGCAGCACCTGCGGCGAGACGTCCGGACTGTTGGCGTTGTAGGGAATCTGGGCCGCCACGTTGAGGCCGACCTTCTTCGCGGCGTCGAGGATGCTGCCCGCGACCGAGGTGCCGTAATCCGTGTTCTCGTTGACGATGGCGATCCGCTCGATCTTGCGGCCCGCCTTCTTCATGTCGCCGAGAAATTCCGTGTACGCGGCGGCAAAATCCGGCGCGATGGGGCCGGTGCGAAAGATCCACATGAAGCCGCGCTGCGTGATGTTGAGCGCCACCGAATCGGCGACCAGGAAGGGGACGCCGTAGCGCTCGGCGACGGCCGTCGCGGTGAGCGCGACCGAGGAGTGATAGGCGCCCAGCATGGCGGCGACGTGCTCCTGAGTGATCAGGCGCACCGTCTCGGTCTGGCCGACCACCGGATTGCCCTGGTGGTCGACGTTGATCAGCTCGACTTTCGCGCCGCCGAGGTTGGGCAGGCCGGCCGTCGCGGCGAGCGGGATGGCCTTGAGCTCGGGATGCGCCTCGTTGACGATCGCGGCGCCGAGCTCGATGGCGTCGAGCGCCGCCTTGCCCGCCGGACCAGCGTTGCCGGTCAGCGGATAGATGACGCCGATCTTGACGTTGTCGGCCGCCGCCGCCGGGGCCGCAAGCACCCCGCCGAGCAGTAGGGCGCCCAAGAGACGAGTTACGTTGCGCATTAGGATCCTCCCTCATTATCGCGAGCGACGCATGCCGATCGGGGCATGCCGCTCGCTTCGGCCTTCAGGGGCCCTTCGAGCTCGGCCCGACTTCCTCGGGGGGACGGGCGAGCCCGGGTCGGCGGACGCGGCGCGGGGTCTTGCTTGCACGCGTGGTTGAGGTACGAGGATGGCGTTCACGGTGCGATCGGCGAGCGCTGCTTCCGCCAGGGAGACGATAGCCTGCTTCGGCTTCGTCTGCCAGGCTCGAGCTCAAATCATTCGCTAGGCACCACCGACCGTGAATAGAGCCTCGTCAAACCGCCGCTCCCGAACAAGCCGCGCCGTCTCCCGCGTGCAGACGACCGGCGCGCGCACTTCGGCCTCATCCCGGGATCGGCAGATAGACGCGTCGGCGCTTGCGCTCGGCATGGGCCAAGGCGCCGCCGTAGATTTGCTTCGCGGCCTCGATCATGACCACGCCGGCGAAGCTCTCTAGCCAGCGCTCGCCCACCCCCTCCCAGGCCGGCGCCCAGGCCAGGAGGAAACGCCTCCGCGTCGGCGGCATGAAGAGCGCGCTCGCCGACTGCATCGGCGTGAACATGTTGTCGCGCAGCACGTGCGAGAGCTGATCGAGCGTGTAAGGCAGGCCGTAGCCGAAGGGGGTGCGCTCGAGCCGCGCCCAGATGCCGCGCCGGTTGGGCACCACGACGAGGAGCCGCCCGCCGTCCCGCATGACGCGCCAGATCTCCCGCAGCATGCCGCGCACCTGCTCGCTGTGCTCGAGCGCATGCACGAGCAACACGCGATCGACGGCGAGATCCGGCAGCGGCAGCTCGGCCTCGTCGGCAAGCGCCACGAGGCTGGGCTCGTTCTGGGGCCAGCGCATGACGCCCTGCGCCGCCGGCATGATGGCGAGCACCCGCTCGGCCTGGTCGAGGAAGGGGCGCAGGTAGGGAACGGCATAGCCGAAGCCGAGCAGGCTCTCGCCTTCGAGCGAGGGCCAGATGCGGCGCACGCGCCGGCGCAGGAGGCGGGTCGCCATCTGGCCCAGGCTCGTGCCGTAGAACTCGTGCAGGTCGACGACGTCTTGCGCCATGGCGTGAGGAGAATAGCATAGCGGCGCCGGCCGTGCGCGCTCGGGCTGGCAGGCCCGCGCCGTTGTGCTAGGCTTCTCCGCGCACGCCGGACCATTTTCCGCAACGACCGCGAGGCGCCGCCCGAGCCATGTCGATCCTGGAAATCGCCCTCGTCCCCTGCCTCAAGGACAATTACGCCTATCTCCTGCGCGATCCCGCGACGGGTGCGGTCGGGGTGGTCGATCCCTCCGAGGCGGCACCGGTCGAGAAGGCGCTCAAGGCGCGGGGCTGGAAGCTCACCCACATCCTCAACACCCACCACCATTGGGACCATACGGGAGGCAATCACGCGCTCAAGGCGGCGTCGGGCGCCGTCGTGGTCGGGCCCAGGCCGGACAAGGAGCGCATTCCCGACATCGACGTAGCCTTGGGCGAGGGCGAGAGCTTCAAGCTCGGCGAGGCCGAGGCGCGCGTTCTTTTCATTCCCGGCCATACGCGCGGCCACATCGCCTTCTGGTTTCCCGAATCGAAGGCGGTCTTCTGCGGCGACACGCTCTTCGCCATCGGCTGCGGCCGGCTCTTCGAGGGCACACCGCAACAGATGTGGAGCTCGCTCGGCAAGCTCAAGGCGCTGCCCGAGGACACGCGCGTCTATTGCGGGCACGAGTACACCCAGGCGAACGCGCGCTTCGCCCTCACCGTCGAGCCGGAGAACCCAGCGCTCAAGGCGCGGGCGCGCGAGGTCGATCGGGCGCGCGCCAAGGGCCTGCCGACGATCCCCTCCACCATCGGCGAGGAGCGCGCGACCAATCCCTTCTTCCGCGCCGACGAGCCGGCGATCGCGGCCACGATCGGGCTTGCGGGAAAGGACGCGGTCTCTGTCTTCGCAGAGGTGCGCAAACGCAAGGACCATTTCTGACGCGCGAGGTCGTGGATGATGAAGCTCCGTTACGGCCCCACCTCCCCTTTCGTACGCAAGGTTCTGGTGGTCGCCTACGAGACCGGGCTCGAGAGCCGCATCGAGCGCATCGCGACGAAAGTGTGGGCGCCCGACACCGACATCGGCGGCGACAACCCGCTCGGCAAGATTCCCGCGCTCGTCCTCGACAACGGCGAGGTGCTCTACGACTCGCCGGTGATCTCAGAGTACCTCGACAGCCTGAGCGCCCGCGCCAAGCTGTTCCCGGCATCTGGCGCCGCACGCTGGAAGGCGCTCAAGCTTCAGGCCTTGGCCGACGGCATCCTCGATGCCGCGATAGCCAGGCGGCACGAAAGCCAGCGCGCGTCCGAGCGCCAGGAGCCGACGCTGATCGCGCGCTATGCCAATGTCATGAGGCGCGCAATGTCGGCGCTCGAGGAGGAGGCCGACTCCTGGGGCGAGAGCCTCACCATCGGCCAGATCGCCGCCGGGGTCGCCTGCGGCTATCTCGACTTCCGCTTCGCGGCTGAGGACTGGCGGCCGGGGCGGGCCAAGCTCGCGGCCTGGTACGAGCGCTTCGCCAAACGCCCCTCGATGCTTGCAACCGTGCCCAAGGAGTAGCGACGGCCAGCTATCCATCACCCGCTTGCGGGAGAAGGGATTCTTCGCGATCTATTTCGGCCGGGAATAAAACCTCGCCGATCGGGGTCTCTACGAAAGGGTAGAAGCAGGAGAGGCATGCCAGCCGACAGCAAGCGGGCGCGCTTCGAGCGCGAGGTGCTTCCTCATCTGGACGCTGCGTACAACCTGGCGCGCTGGCTCATGCGCGGGGGTGCGGATGCCGAGGACGCGGTGCAGGAGGCCTGCCTCAGGGCCTACAAGTATTTCGACGGCTTCCACGGCGGGAACGCGAAGGCATGGCTGCTCAAGATCGTGCGCAACTGCTGCTTGAGCTCGCTCGCAGGCGGACGGCGGGAGGAATCGATGAGCCCCGACGAGGAGGGCCGGCTCGACCCCGCGCATGAGCGCGCGCTCGCCGAAGCGGGCCATGGCGCCCGCTCGCCCGAGGCGCTTCTCATAGCGAAGGCAGACGCGGCTCTCCTCCACGAGGGCCTCGCCGGGCTCCCGGCGGAATACCGCGAGGTGCTGGTGATGCGCGAGATCGAGGAGTTGAGCTACAAGGACATCAGCCAGATTGCCGAGATTCCGCTCGGCACGGTGATGTCGCGGCTCGCGCGCGGCCGAGCGCTCCTCGAGAAGCGGCTCGTGGCCCGGCTCGCGAAGGAGTCCTGAGATGGAGTGCGAGGAAGCGCGCGCGCTTATCGATCCCTATCTCGACGGCGAGCTGGCCTTCGAGCGCTGCCTCGAGCTCGAGCGCCACATCGAGAGTTGCCATGCGTGCAGCGAGGCGCTCGCCGCGAGGAGGGCTCTCGCGTCAGCCTTGCGCGACAGGCTCGCCTATCATGCGGCCCCCGTGACGCTTCACGGGCGCGTACGTGCCGCGATTGCGGCGGCGGAGCCGCGCCGGCGCGCGCGCGCGCTCCCGGCGCCCTGGCTGCGCTTGGCGGCCTCCTTCCTCGTGGTCGCCGGCCTGAGTGCCGCCCTCACCTACTCGCTCGCACCTCGCGAGGCCAACCTCGTGCCGGATGAGGTCTTCGCCAGCCACGTGCGCGGCATGCTCTCGGGTACCGGCGGCATCGACGTCGTCTCCTCCGACGAGCACACGGTCAAGCCCTGGTTCGCCGGCAAGCTCGATTTCTCCCCGCCGGTCGTCGAGCTTGCGAGCGACGGCTTCGCGCTTGCGGGTGGACGGGTCGACTATGTCGCCGGCCGCACGGTCGCAGCCCTCGTCTACCACCACAAGAAGCACGTGATCACGCTCTTCATCTGGCCGGCAGCCGGATCGGCGCGCGCGATCGCGGCGAGCACGCAGCGCGGCGACAACCTCGCCCATTGGTCGGACGGCCGCATGAGCTACTGGGCGGTCTCCGATCTCAACGCCGCTGAGCTCGCGGATTTCGCACGACACTTCGCCGCGGCGGCAGCGGCCGGTGGCAAGGAGCCGTGACGGGCGCGCCATCCAATTACGGCGCTTCAACATTTGTTTCGTGGTGCGTCATTCCGGACAAGCAAATCATCGTGCCAATGATGATTTGCGCGATCCGGAATCCATATGTGGACGGCCCCGGTCAGGGGGACTCGTGTCATTGCGAGGCGCCCGAAGGGCGCCGAAGCAATCCAGAGTC